>NZ_CP046919.1:1633742-1960491 GCF_011387195.1 Streptococcus ruminicola | reverse complement strand
ACTTTCGCATGATAAGTTTGTTCGGCTAGATGATTTAGTGAGCCTGCTAGATACCTCTGAATCCACTGTTCGCAGGGATTTAGATGAGCTTGAAAGTGAGCGAAAACTTCACCGCGTACATGGCGGAGCAGAACTTCCTCACTCTCTCCAAGAGGAATTTACCAATCAACAAAAATCTATCAAAAACATTCAAGAAAAAATGCTGGTAGCTAAAAAAGCGGCATCCTTGATTTCAAATGATGATGTTATTTTTGTAGATGCAGGAACAACTAATGAATTGTTATTAGGCTATTTAAGTCAAGATAATTTGACTGTTGTAACCAACTCGATTCACCATGCGGCTAAGTTGGTTGATAAAAACATTCAGACCATTATTATTGGTGGGCATGTTAAGAAATCAACAGATGCCAGCATTGGAGCAGTGGCTTATGAGCAAATTAAGCAGTTAAATTTTGATAAAGCTTTTTTAGGTATTAATGGTATCGATGAGGAATTTTTAACGACACCAGATATGGAGGAAGCTGTTATCAAGAAAACTGTAATTGAAAATGCTAGAAAGTCATACATCGTTACAGATTCATCAAAAATCGGTCGGGTATCCTTTGCCAAGGTCGATAAGATTGAGAATGCTACAATTATTACCAATCAATCTAGCGGAGCACTGATGAAAAAAATAAAAGAAAATACGAGGGTAATTGAAGTATGATTTACACAGTAACGCTGAATCCATCAATCGATTTTATCGTACGTTTGGATCATTTAGAACTTGGTAGCGTTAACCGCATGACTAGCGATGACAAATTCGCTGGTGGTAAAGGTATCAATGTTAGTCGTATCTTGCAACGTTTGGATGTCGATAATACAGCAACTGGATTTATCGGTGGATTTACTGGACGTTTTGTTGAAGATGGCTTGACTGCAGAAGGTATCAAAACAAACTTTGTTCAAGTTTCTGAAGATACACGTATCAACGTTAAAATCAAAGCTGGTGAAGAAACAGAAATCAATGGTGCTGGTCCAAAAATTTCAGATGAAAAACTTGAAGAATTAAAAGCAATTCTTGCTGGTCTTTCAAGTGAAGATACTGTTGTTTTTGCAGGTTCAGCTCCAAGTAGCCTTGGTAACCAAGTTTACAACACATTGATTCCAATTGCCAAAAAAGCTGGTGCAGAAGTAGTTTGTGACTTTGAAGGTCAAACACTTTTAGATTCATTAAACTATCAACCACTTTTAGTAAAACCAAATAATCATGAATTAGCAGATATCTTTGATGTAGAATTGAACGGTCTTGATGACATCGAAAAATACGCCCGCGAAATTCTTGCAAAAGGTGCTAAAAACGTTATTATTTCAATGGCTGGTGACGGTGCTTTGCTAGTAACACCAGAAGCAGCTTACTTTGCAAAACCAATCAAAGGCACTGTTAAAAATTCTGTTGGTGCTGGAGATTCTATGGTTGCCGGATTTACTGGTGAATACGTGAAATCAGGTGACCCAATCGAAGCTCTTAAATGGGGTGTCGCATGTGGTACAGCAACGACATTCTCAGATGATTTAGCAACAGCTGAATTCATTAAAGAAACATATCAAAAAGTAGAGGTAGAAAAACTATGAAAATTCAAGACTTGCTCAGAAAAGATGTCATGATTCTTGATTTGAAAGCAACTTCAAAAGAAGCTGTTATCGATGAAATGATTACAAGCCTTGTTGAACACGGAGTTGTCACTGACTTTGATACTTTTAAACAAGGTATCATGAACCGTGAAGCTCAAACATCAACAGGTTTGGGTGATGGTATTGCTATGCCTCACAGCAAAAACGCCGCTGTTAAAGAAGCAACAGTTCTTTTTGCAAAATCTCAAGCAGGTGTTGATTATGAAGCATTGGATGGTCAACCAACTTATCTATTCTTCATGATTGCTGCACCAGACGGAGCAAACGATACTCACTTAGCAGCACTTGCTGAATTATCAAAATACCTCTTGAAAGACGGTTTTGCTGATAAATTGCGTCATGTCACAACAGCTGATGAAGTTATCGCAACTTTTGATGCTGCTGAAGAAGATAATAAAGCAAAAGAAGAAGTTAAAGCAGCTCCAGTATCAGATGACAAACCACTTATCGTTGCTGTAACAGCATGTACAACCGGTATTGCACACACTTACATGGCAGAAGAAGCTCTTATCAAACAAGGTGACGAAATGGGTGTCACTGTTCGTGTTGAAACAAATGGTGCATCAGGTGTCGGTAATCGTTTGACAGCTGATGAAATCGCTCGTGCTAAAGGTGTTATTGTTGCTGCAGATAAAGCAGTAGAAATGGCACGTTTTGACGGTAAACCATTGGTATCTCGTCCTGTTGCTGATGGTATCAAGAAAACAGAAGAATTGATTAACATCATCCTTGATGGTAAAGCTGACACTTACAAAGCTGCAGCGGGTTCTTCTGCTGAAGAAAAAGAATCAAGTGAAAAACTTAGCCTTGGTGCTGCATTCTACAAACACTTGATGAGTGGTGTTTCTCAAATGTTGCCATTCGTTATCGGTGGTGGTATCATGATTGCACTTGCATTCTTGATTGATAACATTTTGGGTGTGCCAAAAGATCAACTTTCTAACTTGGGTACATATCACCAAGCAGCTGCTTACTTCAAAACAATTGGTAATGCTGCCTTTGGCTTCATGCTTCCAATATTGGCAGGTTACATTGCTTACTCAATCGCTGAAAAACCAGGTCTTGTAGCTGGTTTCGTAGCTGGTGCGATTGCTTCAAGCGGTGCTGCTTGGGGTAATCTTGAAGGAACTCCTTCAGGTTTCCTTGGTGCTCTTGTAGGTGGTTTCCTTGCTGGATGGTTAGTTAACCTTGTTAAAAAAGCTTGTGCTGGTTTGCCACGTTCACTTGAAGGTATCAAATCAATCTTGCTTTACCCATTACTTGGTGTCTTCTTGACAGGTTTTGCAATGTTGTTCGTCAACATTCCAATGGCTGCTATTAACACTGGTTTGAACAACTTCCTTGGAGGTCTTCAAGGAGCATCAGCAGTTCTTCTTGGAGCTATTCTTGGTGGTATGATGGCTATCGATATGGGTGGACCATTTAACAAAGCTGCGTATGTCTTTGGTACAGGTACACTTGCTGCATCAGTAGCAACAGGTGGTTCAGTTGCTATGGCATCAGTTATGGCTGGTGGTATGGTTCCACCACTTGCAGTATTTGTTGCAACTCTTCTTTTCAAAAACAAATTCACTGAAGAAGAACGTAACTCAGGTTTGACAAACATCATCATGGGTCTTTCATTCATCACAGAAGGAGCTATCCCATTTGGTGCTGCTGACCCTGCTCGTGCTATTCCAAGCTTCATGGTTGGTTCTGCTGTAGCTGGTGGTCTTGTCGGAGCATTCGGTATTAAATTGATGGCTCCACACGGTGGTATCTTTGTTATCGCATTGACAAGCGCTCCAATTCTTTACCTTGTCTTTGTTATCATTGGTGCAATCGTTGCAGGTCTTCTCTTTGGAGCCCTAAAAAAAGCAAAATAATTAAAAGTCATTACAATACAAAATTTTATTAATCTAACAATGAAAAAAGGATTCCTTCGGGAATTCTTTTTTTGTGTGAAAAGCTAAGTTATAGTTTAAAACTATAACAGATTCTAATTGCATAGTTAAAAACTATAGCAAAGCATAAAAAGATAGAATGGCTAGAACCATTGAAAAATAAGGACTTATCGTTTAAAATCTTAACTATAAAATTTTTGGATTGTATAGTTTTAAACTAATACGGTTATAGGAGGTAACTATGGTTAAGGTTTCGAATTTGGGATATCCGCGTTTGGGTGAGAATCGTGAGTGGAAAAAATTGATTGAGTCTTATTGGGCAGGCAATATCTCACAAGATGAATTGCAAGCAGAAGCGAAAGCATTGCGCTTGTCATTTTTGAAAAAACAAGCTGACGCAGGTCTTGATTTTATTCCTGTGGGTGATTTTTCACTTTACGATCATATTTTGGATTTGTCTGTGCAATTTGGCGTGATTCCAAATCGTTTTGCCAAGGAAGAGATTAATCTTGATTTGTTCTTTGCGATTGCGCGTGGTAGCAAGGATAATGTCGCTTCATCTATGAAAAAGTGGTTCAACACCAACTATCACTACATTGTTCCAGAATGGTCAAAGGTTAAACCACATTTGACAAATACTCGCTTACTTGATTTGTACCTTGAAGCTAAAGAAGTTGTTGGTGATAAAGCAAAACCAGTGATTACAGGTCCAATCACTTATGTTGCTTTGTCATCTGAGGTTAGCGATTTTACCTCAGCAGTGAAAAAACTTCTGCCACTTTACAAACAAGTCTTTACAGAATTGGTTGAAGCTGGTGCAACATACATTCAAGTTGATGAACCGATTTTTGTAACGGATGAAGGGGCAGATCTTCTTGAAGCAGCAAAATGCGTTTATGCTTATTTTGCCAAAGAAGTGCCACAAGCCAAGATTATCTTCCAAACATATTTCGAAGCTTTGATTGATGCTAAAGAGTTATCAGAACTTCCGGTTGCCGCATTTGGTCTTGATTTTGTTCATGGCCTTGATGAAAATCTTGAAGCGGTTGAAGCTGGTTATTTTGAAAATAAAGAAGTGTTTGCTGGGGTTGTTGATGGTCGTAACATCTGGGCAACTGATTTTGAAAAAACATCAGAATTGCTCGAAAAGCTACAAGCTAAAGTTGGCAATCTTGTGATTCAACCATCTTGTTCTCTTCTTCATGTGCCTGTAACTACTAAAAATGAAACTGACCTTGATCCTGTTCTTAAAAATGGTCTTGCCTTTGCAGACGAAAAATTGCAAGAACTTGAACTTTTGAGTCAATACTTGGATGGTCAAGAATCTGAAGCTTACAAGCAACATGTGGTTGACTTTGATGCTTTGCAAGCAGCTGATTTCCGAAATGTGACTCTTGAAAGTTTAGAAAATGTGCCGACTGAGCGTGTGGATTATAAAGTTCGCCGCAAGGTGCAACAAGAAAAGCTAGGTTTGCCAACACTTCCGACAACGACAATTGGGTCATTCCCTCAATCACCAGAAGTTCGTCGTACTCGTCTGGCTTGGAAACGTGGCAATATCTCTGATGCTGAATATGAAGATTTTATCAAATCAGAAATCGCTCGTTGGATTAAGATTCAAGAAGACTTAGATATCGATGTTTTGGTACACGGTGAATTTGAACGTGTGGACATGGTTGAATTCTTCGGTCAAAAATTAGCTGGTTTTACCACAACAAAACTTGGTTGGGTGCAATCATATGGTTCTCGTGCGGTTAAACCACCAATTATTTACGGAGATGTGAAACACATTCAACCATTGTCAGTCAAAGAAGTGGTTTATGCGCAAAGTTTGACTGACCGTCCTGTGAAAGGAATGTTAACTGGACCTATTACCATCACTAACTGGTCATTTGAACGTTCAGATATCTCACGCGCTGACCTTTTCAACCAAATTGGTCTTGCTATCAAGGATGAGATTAAACTGTTAGAGGATGCAGGTATTGCCATTATCCAAGTTGATGAAGCTGCACTTCGTGAAGGTTTGCCACTTCGTAAAGCAAAACAAAAAGCTTATCTCGATGACGCTGTGCATGCTTTCCGCATTGCAACATCGTCTGTCAAAGATGATACTCAAATTCACACTCACATGTGTTACTCTAAATTCAATGAAATCATCGATTCTATTCGTGACTTGGACGCTGATGTTATTTCTATCGAAACAAGTCGCAGCCACGGTGATGTGATTGAATCATTTGAAACGGCAGTTTACCCACTTGGTATTGGGCTTGGCGTTTACGATATTCACTCACCACGTGTGCCAAGCAAAGAAGAAGTGATTGCGAATATCGAACGTCCACTTCGTCAATTATCATTGGAACAATTCTGGGTTAACCCTGACTGTGGTCTTAAAACACGTCGTGAACCAGAAACAATTGCAGCTTTAAAAGTGCTAGTGGAGGCTACTAAGGAAGTTCGTGCAAAATACGGAAAATAAGGAAGGTTAAGCTATGTCACGATTATTAGAACGTTTAAAAACAGATATTTTAGTCGCTGACGGTGCTATGGGAACTCTTCTTTACGCCAATGGTCTTGATAATTGTTATGAAGCCTACAATTTAACCCATCCTGAAAAAGTATTAGCCATTCACAAGGCTTATATTGAAGCGGGAGCTGATGTTATTCAGACAAATACCTATGCTGCAAAACGCCATCGATTAGATGGCTACGGCTATGGCGACAAGATTAAAGAAATCAATCAAGCTGGTGTCAAAATTGCAAGACAAGCAGCGGGTGAAGATACTTTTGTTTTAGGAACGGTGGGTGCTCTTCGCGGGCTCAAGCAATGTGAATTAACACTTGATGAGATTATCAAGGAAACCTTGGAGCAAGTTGGATATTTACTTGAAACCGAAGAAATTGATGGATTATTATTTGAAACTTATTATGATGAAGAAGAAATCATTGAAGTTTTGAAAGCAGTTAGACCTCTAACGGACTTGCCGATTATCACTAACATTTCCATTCATGAAGCGGGAATAACCGAAAATGGTCGCCCACTGGTAGAGATATTAGGAAAATTGGTGATGCTTGGAGCAGATGTAGTAGGACTCAATTGTCATTTGGGACCTTATCACATGATTCAATCACTCAAGCAAGTGCCGCTGTTTGCTCAATCTTACTTATCTGTTTATCCGAATGCTAGTCTGTTATCTTTTGTTGATGACAATGGTAGTGGACAATATGGTTTTAGTCAAAATGCCGATTATTTTGGGAAAAGTGCAGAGCTGCTTGTGGCTGAAGGAGCACGTCTGATTGGTGGGTGTTGTGGCACAACGCCTGACCATATCAGAGCAGTTAAGCGAGCGGTGAAAGGCTTGAAACCAGTCTCACGCAAATTTGTGACACCGATGGTTGAAGAAGCAGAGCTGATTAAAGCTGTTAAACAATCAGAAACGATCGTCGACAAGGTGAAACGAAAAGTGACTATTATAGCGGAGCTTGACCCACCAAAAACGCTTGATATTAGAAAGTTTACTAAAGGGGTAAAAGCCTTAGATGAAGCAGGGGTCGCAGCAATTACCTTAGCTGATAATTCACTAGCTAAGACACGTATCTGTAATGTTAGCATTGCCTCGCTTTTGAAAAATGAGATTTCAACGCCGTTTTTACTACATCTATCCTGCCGTGATCACAATATGATTGGACTTCAATCACGTCTTTTGGGAATGGACGTGTTAGGTTTTCATCAGGTACTAGCGATTACGGGGGATCCATCTAAAATTGGAGATTTTCCGGGAGCAACCAGCGTCTATGATGCCACTAGCTTCAAGTTATTGGAGCTGATTAAGCAACTTAATAAGGGAATTGGTTACAGTGGCGCTAGCATTAAAAAAGAAACAACCTTTACAGCAGCAGCGGCCTTCAATCCAAATGTTAAAAATTTATCACGTTGCGGTCGATTGATTGATAGAAAGATTGCTGCAGGAGCGGATTGTTTTATTACACAGCCTATTTTTAATAGTGAGATTATTGAAAATTTAGCAGAACTAACACGAGATTATGAAACGCCATTTTTTGTTGGTATTATGCCAATTACTAGCTATAACAATGCTATTTTTCTTCACAATGAAGTACCTGGCATTCAGCTGTCAGATGACTTTCTAGCAAAATTAGAAGTTGTCAAAGATGATAAGGAAAAATGCCAACAATTGGCTTTAGAAGAAAGTAAACAATTAATTGATCATGCTTTAAAATTCTTTAACGGTATTTACCTCATTACACCATTTATGCGATATGATTTAACTGTTGACTTGGTTGAATATATCCATCAAAAAGTTGAACAAAGTCACCAAATAATACCTTAATCAAGAGAGATAGAGAATATCTCTCTTTTTTTATCTTAAAAAGTCATTTTTTTACTTGACTTAGAGTTAACTCCAAGGTGTATGATAGGGATACTTGAAAAAGCTGAGAAGCTTTTAAAAATGATTGTCAAATAAAAAGGAGAAATATATGGTACTTGAAACAATTGAATCACCACAAGATTTAAAACAATTGTCTCGTGAGGAGTTACAACGTGTGGTGGACGAAGCTCGTCAAGCTTTGCTTGAAAAAACAAGCCAGCATGGCGGACACAATGGACCAAACTTTGGTGTAGTTGAAATGACTGTCGCTATGCACTACGTCTTTAATTCACCGATTGATAAATTTATCTTTGACGTTTCTCACCAATCATACGTTCATAAAATGTTGACTGGACGTGCGCAAGCTTTTCTTGACCCAGCTCACTATGACGACGTGTCTGGTTATACAAATCCTAAAGAAAGCGAACACGACCTCTTCACAGTAGGTCACACGTCAACATCATTGTCACTTGCTTCTGGTGTGGCTAAAGCGCGTGATTTGAAAGATGAAGCTTATAATGTTGTGGCGGTTATTGGTGATGGTTCTCTTTCAGGTGGTATGGCGTATGAAGGGCTAAACCAAATCGCAACAGAAGGAACCAATACGATTGTTATTGTTAATGATAATGACCAATCAATCGCAGCAAATCCAACAGGTGGCATTTACACAGCACTTCGTGATTTGCGTGAAAACAATGGCAAAGCTGCTAATAATTTCTTTGAGGCACTTGGTTTTGACTACCATTACCTTGATGCTGGAAATGATTTGACTCAATTAATTGCTCTTTTTGAAGAAGTAAAAGATGCGAATCACCCAGTTTTGTTACATATTCATACACAAAAAGGTCACGGCGTGTCATTTATGGAAGAAAATCGCGAAGCCTTCCATGCTGGAGGACCTTACAATCCAGAAACTGGAGAATACCTTCGTCACACAACTTCAGGTGAAACTTACAACAGCATTACGACAGAATTTGTTTTAGACAAAATTGAAAAAGACCCAACGGTTGTTGCTGTAAATGCAGGAACTCCGATGTTTATGTTGAATCAAGAGCAACGTCAAAAGGCTGGTAAACAATTTGTTGATGTAGGGATCGCTGAAGAAGAAGCAGCTACTATGGCAGCTGGTCTTGCTAAAAATGGTGCAAAACCAATCTGGTACGTCGCAGCACCATTTATGCAACGTACTTATGACCAATGGTCACATGATATTGCGCTTAATAACCTTCCAGTGACAACCTTGGTTTACTCAGCGTCAGTTAGTGCCATGAATGATGAAAGTCACCTTGGTTTCTTCGATATTCCATTTTTGGCTCACATTCCAAATGTGGTTTACTTGGCGCCAACAAGTAAAGAAGAACATCTGGCTATGCTCGACTGGGCTGTTGAACAAGAAGAACATCCAGTTGCTATTCGTATTCCAGTTGGTCCACTTCGTGAAACAGGAGTTGTGGACACAACGGATTATTCAATTCTTAACAAGAACCAAGTCACTCAAAAAGGTAGCAAGGTTGCCCTCTTTGGTCTTGGCAATTTCTATGGTTTAGCTGAAGACGTGGCTAAAGAATTGGCCGACAAACACGGAATCACAGCAACCCTTGTTAATCCAAAATTCATCACAGGATTGGACGAAGAATTACTTGATAGTTTGGAATCTGAACACCGAGTTGTGGTGACTTTAGAAGATGGTGTGCTTGAAGGTGGCTATGGTCAAATGATTGCAAGTTACCTTGGAAATACAGACATCAAGATTCAAAATTATGGTGTAGAGAAAGGCTTCCATGACCGTTACAATGCTAAAGAACTTTTAGCAGAAAATGGTGTGACGGTTGATAATATTGTCAAAAATATTTTAGCAAGTCTTGCTTGATTTAAATAGGAAAAAGAGTCTTAGAGAGTTTCGTCTAAGGCTCTTTTCAAGAATTTGTGTCATTAACGGTTAAGAGTCTCTTTTTTATCAAAAATTTGTTATACTGAAAGGTGACTTTTTGAAAGGAATGTATTGTATTTGGCAAAGGTAAGAAAAAGGAAGAAAAGAAGAAGGGTTAGTGGAAGACGACATCGAAAAAATGTCCCTCGTTCTGTCTTATATGGCATGACTTTTCTAGCCTTTTTGGCTTCTTTGACCTTGATTTTCTTCGCCTATCACTCGCAGGAAGCAGCAAATCCAACCTCCGCAGACACTAGTCAATCATCTCAAGACACGACGACCATATCTTTCATTCAAACTATTGGTGAATCAGCTCGTCAAATCGCTGCGCAAAATGACCTTTACGCTTCGGTCATGATTGCGCAAGCCATTTTAGAATCGAACAGTGGTCAGTCAAAACTGAGTCAAGCACCTAATTATAATTTTTTTGGCATCAAAGGGGATTATAAGGGGCAATCGGTGACTATGCAAACTTGGGAGGATGATGGCAATGGGAATTCTTACACCATTGATGCTCAATTTCGTTCTTATGGTAGTCTGGAGGAATCTCTGCAGGATTATGCTCAGTTTCTTCAAAAAGATTTGTATGTTGGTGTGCATAAATCAAGAACCGCTTCTTATCAAGATGCGACAGCAGCACTAACGGGAACTTATGCCACTGATACGTCTTATGGTAGCAAATTAAATCAACTCATTTCAGAATACGATTTAACTATCTATGATAGTTGGTAAGCACACTTTCTTGAGTTAAAAAAAGAATTGTCAGTATTGCTTTAAAGTTCAAAGAAAAGCGTGCAAAATAGAGTTGAAATATGCTATAATGAAAAGTGATATACAAAGAGGAGATAAGTATGGAATTAGTACGTGAAAAAGAATTTGTCAACCAATACCATTATGATGCAAGAAATCTTGAATGGGAAAAAGAAAATGGTACACCGAAGACTAATTTTGAAGTCACATTTCAATTAGTGAAAAAAGACACAGACAATAATCAAACAACAATCGTTTCTGTTTTACAATTTATGGTCGTAAAACAAGAGTTTGTCATTAGCGGTGTTGTTTCACAAATGGTTCACATTCAAAATCGTATTGTCAATGAACCAAGTGAATTCACTAAGGACGAAGTTGAATATTTGGCAGCGCCTTTACTTGATATTGTGCAACGCCTAACATACGAAGTAACCGAAATTGCCCTCGATCGTCCAGGGGTTAAATTGGAGTTTAGAAGTTAATGAAATTAGCAGTTATAACAGATACAACCGCAGTTTTGTCAGATGACCTTAAGGCAAAAGAAAATCTTTTCGTCTTAGATATCCCAATCATGATTGGTGGTATTTCTTACGTTGAAGGTAAAGACTTGAGCCTTGATGATTTTTACAGAAAAATGGCTATGTCACCAACCTTACCTAAGACAAGCCAACCAAGTCTAGCCAAATTAGATGAAATTTTGACACAACTTTCAACTGAAGGCTATACACACGTTGTAGGATTGTTTTTGTCATCAGGCATTTCAGGATTTTGGCAGAATATCCAATTCTTAATTGAAGATTATCCTGAATTAACGATTGCATTTCCAGATAGTAAAATCACTTCAGCACCATTAGGTAGCATGGTTAAAAATACACTTAATTGGGCTGAAAAAGGTCTTTCATTTGATGATATTTTGGCTAAATTGCAAAAGCAAATCGATGGAACAAGTGCCTTTATCATGGTTGATGATTTAAATCACTTGGTAAAAGGTGGACGTTTGTCAAATGGTTCAGCTTTGATTGGTAACTTGCTTAGCATCAAACCAATTCTTTACTTTAATGACGAAGGTGTTATTGAAGTTTATGAAAAAGTGCGAACTGAGAAAAAAGCTATCAAACGTCTTGTTGATGTTTTGTCTGACGTGACTGAAAATGGAGAATACGAAGTTTTCATCATTCATTCTCGCGCAGAAGAAAAAGCTCAACATTTCTATCAAGCTTTGGCTGAAAGAGGTCAAACGAAGAATCTTGAAATCGTATCATTTGATGGCGTAATTGCTACTCATTTAGGGGAAGGTGCCGTTGCATTTGGTTTCACACCAATTGTCTAAGTGCTAGAGAGGAAAAGAAAAACATGAGTATTAAAGTTATCGTAGCAGGTTTTAAAGGGAGAATGGGTTCAGCAGCAGTTAATATGGTTAAGGGAGATGACGATTTAACCTTAGCAGCTTTGCTTGATCCATTTGCAACAGAAAAAGAAGTTGATGGCGTCCCAGTATTCACTGATAAATCACAACTAGTTGGTTTTGATGCTGATGTGTGGGTTGATTTTACAATGCCAGCTGTTGCTTATGAAAACACTCGCTTTGCTTTAGAAAATGGCTTTGCTCCAGTTGTTGGGACAACAGGATTTTCTGAAGACGAAATTGCCGAATTGATTGCTCTTTCTGAAGACAAGAAAATCGGTGGACTCATTGCCCCTAACTTCGCTATCGGTGCAATTTTACTCATGGAATTTGCTGCTAAAGCAGCCAAATATTTTCCGGACCTTGAAATTATTGAATTACATCATGATAAGAAGAAGGATGCTCCTTCAGGAACAGCTGTGAAAACAGCTGAATTGATTCGCGAAGTGCGTCAAGCTAAGAAACAAGGTGCTCCAGATGAAGTTGAAACACTTAAGGGAGCGCGTGGTGCTGATTTTGATGGTATGCGTATCCACAGTGTTCGCTTACCTGGCCTGGTTGCTCACCAAGAAGTTATTTTTGGGGCACAAGGTGAAGGGTTAACACTTCGTCATGATTCATATGATCGTATTTCATTTATGAGTGGCGTTAATATTGGAATTAAAGCAGTTGTGAAACAAGATAAACTTGTTTATGGTTTGGAAAAATTACTATGAAATTAAACAATCTGCCTTCTGAATTTCAGGAGGCTTTACCAATTTTAAAAAAAATTCGTGAAGCAGGCTATGAGGCATACTTCGTTGGCGGTAGCGTTCGAGATGTCTTACTAAATCGCCCAATTCACGATGTAGATATTGCAACAAGTTCTTACCCAGAAGAAACAAAAAGTATTTTTCACCGTACCGTTGATATTGGGATTGAGCATGGGACTGTGCTTGTTCTTGAAGAAGGTGGCGAGTATGAAATCACTACTTTCCGTACGGAAGATGTTTATGTAGATTATCGTAGACCAAGTAGCGTATCTTTTGTTCGCTCACTTGAAGAGGATTTAAAACGTCGTGACTTTACGGTAAATGCTTTTGCACTTGATGAAACAGGTTTGATTATTGATAAATTTAATGGCTTAGCTGACCTGAAAGCCAAATTGTTACGTGCGGTTGGAAATCCAGCTGAGCGTTTTAATGAGGATGCCCTTCGCATCATGCGTGGTTTCCGTTTTTCAGCTAGTCTTGATTTTGATATTGAACCTGAGACTTTTGCTGCCATGGCAGCACATGCGCCCTTACTTGAAAAAATTTCAGTAGAGCGCTCTTTTATTGAATTTGACAAATTATTGATGGCACCTTTCTGGCGTAAAGGGATTAAAGCCATGATTGCAAGCGAAGCTCAAAAATACCTTCCTCATCTTGAGAATGCTCATGACAACTTGCAACAATTTTTAGATGATTTAGCAGATGATTATCACTTTAAAACATCAGAACAAGCTTGGGCAGCTTTGCTATTAGCATTGGATGTCAAAGATGTTCGTGCCTTTTTGCGAGCTTGGAAAACATCAAGTCAATTCCAAAAAGATGTTGAAAAGATTGTGTCAATCTATCGTTTCCGTTTGACAAATGAGCTTGATAAGATGGAAATGTATTGCTATGGTCGTAATCTTATCGAACAAGCAGAAGACCTTCGTTTAGGTTTTGGTCTACCAGTTGATTTTGCGACGATTGAGCGCTTGGATAAAGAATTAACCATTCATGACAAACATGAGATTGTGGTCAACGGTGGTATGCTGATTAAAGAAATGCAATTCAAACCAGGACCTGAGCTTGGTCAAATTCTAAAAGTAATCGAACAACATATTGTACTTGGTAAGCTTGCCAATGATAAAGAAGCTATTTTTGAATTTATTAGAAAGGAAAGTAAATGAGCGATTTTATCGTAGAACACTTAACGAAATCCGTTGGTGACAAGACAGTATTTCGTGATATTTCCTTTATTATTCATGATTTTGACCGCATTGGGATTATCGGGGTTAACGGAACTGGTAAGACAACCCTTTTAGATGTTATTTCGGGACGTCTTGGTTTTGATGGTGATGTGTCGCCATTTTCAGCTAAGAATGGATATAAAATTGCCTATTTGACGCAAGAACCTGAGTTTGATGATAACAAGACGATTTTAGATACTGTTTTGTCTTCTGATTTGCGTGAAATGACTTTGATTAAGACTTATGAAACTTTGATGGCTAATTATGATGAAGCCAATCAAGATAAGCTTGAAAAAGTCATGGCAGAAATGGATTCGCTTGATGCTTGGGCGATTGAGAGTGAAGTGAAGACAGTTTTGACAAAACTAGGTCTAGAAGATTTGTCACAAAAAGTTGGTGACTTGTCTGGTGGGCTTCGTCGTCGTGTTCAGTTAGCGCAAGTTTTGTTGAACGATGCGGACTTACTCTTGCTTGACGAACCGACAAACCATTTGGATATTGATACCATTGCTTGGTTAACAAATTACTTGAAAACTTCTAAAAAGACAGTTCTTTTCATCACTCACGACCGATATTTCTTGGATAATGTGGCAACCCGTATCTTTGAGTTGGCTAATAGTCAATTGACAGAATATCAAGGAAATTATCAGGATTACGTTCGTTTGCGTGCAGAACAAGATGAACGTGATGCAGCAACGCTTCACAAGAAAAAACAACTTTACAAGCAAGAGCTGGCTTGGATGCGTACGCAACCACAAGCTCGTGCGACAAAACAACAAGCACGTATCAATCGTTTTAATGATTTGAAAGCTGACTTGTCTGGTACGACTCAGTCGACTGAGCTTGAAATTAACTTTGAAACAAGCCGTATCGGGAAAAAAGTTATCAATTTTGAAGATGTCTCATTTGCTTTTCCTGATAAACAAATCTTAACAGATTTCGATTTATTGGTGCAAAATAAAGACCGAATTGGTATCGTTGGTGATAATGGTGTCGGAAAATCAACCCTTCTGAATTTGATTAATGGTGATTTGCAACCAACAAGCGGAAAACTTGAAATTGGAGAGACTGTTCGCATTGGTTATTTTTCTCAGTTGCCAAAAGACATGGACGAAGACAAACGTGTCATCAATTATTTGCAAGAAGTGGCAGATGAAGTTAAGACAAGTGTCGGAGCAACAAGTGTTACGGATTTGTTAGAGCAATTCCTTTTCCCACGTTCAACGCATGGAACTTTGATTTCAAAACTTTCTGGTGGTGAGAAGAAACGTCTTTATCTCTTGAAAATTTTGATTGAAAAACCAAATGTTCTTTTACTCGACGAACCGACAAACGACCTTGATATTGCGACTTTGACTGTTCTTGAAAGCTTTTTACAAACTTTCCGAGGACCTGTTATCACTGTTAGTCACGACCGTTATTTCCTTGATAAAGTAGCCAATAAAATTTTGGCATTTGAAAATGGTCATGTGAGAGAATTCTTCGGTAACTATACAGATTATCTTGATGAAAAAGCATTTGAAGAAAATGCTGCTGTTCAAGTTAAAAAAGAAGCGCAACAAAAGACTGAAAAAGAAAAAACTAAGAAAAAACGCATGTCTTACTTTGAAAAACAAGAATGGGAAGTCATCGAAGATGAAATTGCCAAACTTGAAGAAGACATCGAAGCTATTGAAGCTCAAATGCAAGAAAATGCTAGTGATTATGGCAAACTAGCTGAACTTCAACGTTCATTGGATGAAGCCAATGAAAACTTACTTGAAAAATACGAAAGATATGAATACCTAAGTGACTTAGCAGAATAAGCAAGGTCACTTCTTTCATATAAACATTAGAAAGGAAAGACCATGAAACTCATTTGGACTTATTTGAAAAGATACCCCAAATGGCTAGTGCTCGATGTTATTGGGGCGCTTACCTTTGTAGTGGTTAACTTAGGCTTACCAACAGCTCTTGCTCGAATGATTGACCAAGGGGTTACAGTTGGAAATAAGGATAAGGTTTATTTCTGGGCACTGGTTATGCTGGTTGTCATCATCTTGGGGATGATTGGACGTGTGATTCTTGCTTATGCAGCAGGAAAAATTACCACAAACATGATTAAGGATATGCGTAATGACATGTATGATAAGTTACAGCAATATTCACATCAAGAATATGAACAAATCGGTGTGTCTTCCTTGGTAACACGGATGACCAGTGATGCTTTTATCTTGATGCAGTTTGCTGAGCAGACGTTACGTATGGGAGTCATTACACCTTTGATGATGATTTCTAGTGTGGTAATGATTTTAGTAACAAGTCCATCACTTGCTTGGATTGTAGCAGTTGCTATTCCATTTTTGGTTCTGGTTGTTTACTATGTGGCAACTCGTACGCGTCCTTTATCAGAAAAGCAACAATCAACTCTTGATAAAATCAACCAATATGTTCGTGAAAATTTAACTGGTCTACGTGTCATTCGTGCCTTTGCGAGAGAAGATTTTCAAGAAAAACGTTTTGGTAGTAAAAATGATGAATATAAAGACTTATCAAGCCGCTTGTTTATTTTAACTGGTTTGACTGAACCACTCTTTGTTCTAATCATTATCTCAATGATTGTGGCTATTGTCTGGTTCGCCCTTAATCCACTTGCACATGGTGAGTTACAAATCGGTAATTTGGTAGCCTTTATTGAATATAGTTTCCATGCTTTATTCTCATTTCTTTTGTTTGCCAATTTCTTTACCATGTATCCTCGTATGGTGGTTTCAAGTGAACGTATTTCGGAAGTTATGGCGATGCCAATTTCCATTGACCCTAATGATGACGGTGTGACTGAGACAGCGACAAAAGGTTATTTGGAATTTGACAAGGTAACCTTTGCTTATCCAGGTGAGACGGAAAGCCCTGTCTTAAAAGACATTTCCTTCAAAGCAAAACCTGGTGAAACCATTGCCTTTATCGGCTCTACGGGTTCTGGTAAGTCATCACTCGTAAACTTAATTCCACGTTTTTATGACGTGACGCTTGGTAAGATTTTGGTTGATGGTGTTGATGTTCGAGATTATCAACTGAAAGCTCTTCGTCAAAAGATTGGCTTCATTCCGCAAAAAGCTTTGCTATTTACCGGAACCATCGAAGAAAACTTGAAGTATGGTAAGTCTGATGCGACAAGTGAAGAATTGCAAGAAGCAGCAGATATTGCTCAGGCTAAAGAATTTATCGAAAGTCGTGATGACCGTTATCAAACACATCTAGCAGAAGGCGGAAGCAATTTGTCAGGTGGTCAAAAACAACGTCTCTCAATTGCGCGTGCGGTGGTTAAGAAACCTGATATCTACATTTTTGATGATTCTTTCTCAGCACTTGATTATAAGACAGATGCTCAACTGCGTGCTCGATTGAAAGAAGTGACGCAAGAAGCAACCGTTTTGATTGTGGCGCAACGTGTGGGAACAATCATGGATGCCGATCAAATCATTGTGCTTGATAAAGGTGAAATTGTTGGACGTGGCACACATGATGAATTGATGCAAACAAATGACATCTATCGTGAAATTGCCAACTCACAATTGAATAAAGCAGAAGAAATGAAAGGAGAATAAGAATGTCAAAACGAAATGTTTTTCTACGTTTATGGGATTATCTCCGACAATATAAAGGTGCGCTTTTCTTAGCTATTTTTCTAAAAATCTTTAGCAGTGTCATGAGTGTACTTGAACCATTTGTGCTTGGTCTTGCTATCACTGAATTGACGTCGAATCTTTTGGATATGGCTCATGGTGTGGCTGGGGCACACATTAATATTTCTTATATTGCCATTATTTTGGTGCTTTACTTTGTTCGCGGAATGGGTTATGAGCTAAGTAGTTATGGTTCAAACTTTTTCATTACCAAAGCGGTGCAAAAGACTATTCATGATTTGCGTCGTGATTTAAGTGAAAAAATTAATAAGATTCCAGTTTCTTACTTCGACAGTCAGCAATTTGGGAACGTCTTGGGACGTTTTACATCAGATGTTGAAACAGTGTCAAATGCGCTTCAACAAAGTTTCCTTCGAATCATTGAAGCTTTCACAACCATTACTTTGGTTATTTGCATGGTGCTTTATCTTAATTGGCGACTTGCTTTGGTCGTGATTGCGATTATTCCAATCACTTACTTCAGTGCCAAATTTATCTTGGGCAAATCGCAACCTTACTTTAAGGAACAAGCTGACGCTCTTGGGGATATGAATGGTTTTGTTCAAGAAAATCTATCTGGTTTTAATGTCATTAAACTTTATGGTCGTGAAGACATTTCTAGCCAAGAGTTCCGTGAGATTACTCAAAATTTGCAAGAAGTTGGATTTAAAGCAAGCTTTATTTCTGGGATTATGATGCCAGTTTTAAGTGCGATTTCGGATATGGCTTACTTGATTATTGCGGTTTTGGGTGCTTTACAAGTTCTTTCAGGTCAACTGACTGTTGGTAATATGCAAGCTTTTGTTCAATACGTATGGCAAGTGAGTCAACCGGTTCAAACTATTACTCAATTGGCTAGTGTGCTTCAAAGTGCTAAATCATCACTTGACCGTATTTTTGAAGTTCTTGATGAGCCAGAAGAAGCAGCACAAGTAACTGAAAAACTAGAACATGACTTGTCTGGTCAAGTAACCTTTGAAAATGTTTCTTTCCAATATGTTGCTGATAAACCATTGATTCGTAACTTTAACTTAGAGGTTAAACCTGGTGAAATGGTTGCCATTGTTGGACCAACCGGTGCTGGTAAGACAACGCTGATTAATCTTTTGATGCGATTTTACGATGTAACGGATGGTTGCATTAAGGTCGATGGTCACGATATTCGTAATTTGTCACGCCAAGATTATCGCAAACAATTTGGAATGGTCTTACAAGATGCTTGGCTTTATGAAGCAAGTATCAAAGAAAACCTTCGTTTTGGGAATTTGGATGCGACAGATGAGGAAATTGTGGCAGCAGCAAAAGCTGCTAATGTTGATCACTTTATCCGCACTCTTCCAGGCGGCTACAACATGGAAATGAACCAAGAATCAAGTAATGTCTCACTTGGTCAAAAACAACTCTTGACCATTGCACGTGCTTTGTTAGCTGATCCTAAGATCTTGATTTTGGATGAAGCAACTTCATCCGTTGATACACGTCTAGAACTCTTGATTCAAAAGGCTATGGAGAAATTGATGGAAGGTCGCACAAGCTTTGTGATTGCGCACCGCTTGTCAACCATTCAAGATGCTGATAAAATCTTGGTGCTTAACAATGGTCAGATTGTTGAGCAAGGAAACCATGAAAGCCTTCTAGCCGCTAAAGGTTTCTATTACGATTTATATAATAGTCAATTTGCTAAAAACAATTAGCCATTGAATATCTTTCATAAAGATGATATGATTATTAAGTAATAATAACGATGTTTGGGAAAAGCCATCGCTAAAAAAAACCAGCCTAATGACTGAAATTAGCGCCCCTGTGGATTCCCATAGGGGCTTTTTCTTTGCCCAGATATCTTAGAAAAGAGATATTGAAATGAAACGTCAATCAGCACTTGTCGTCTTTAGTGGCGGACAAGATTCCACAACTTGCCTATTTTGGGCTTTAGAGCATTATGAACATGTCGAAACAGTGACTTTTAATTATGGTCAACGTCACAGTCTTGAAATCGAAGTTGCCAAAAATATTGCTGCTGAGCAAGGTGTTAAAAATCACTTGCTTGATATGTCATTGCTAGGTCAATTAACTGAAAATGCATTGACACGTGATATTAAGATTGAAAATCCTGATGATGATTTGCCAAATACTTTTGTTGATGGACGCAATCATTTGTTCTTATCATTTGCTGCGGTGCTAGCAAAACGTCTTGGTATTACAGATATTATTACTGGGGTGTGTGAAACAGACTTCTCAGGATATCCTGATTGTCGGGACGCTTTTGTCAAATCACTAAATGTCACTTTAAATCTTGCTATGGATTACAATTTTGTGATTCATACACCATTGATGTGGCTTGATAAGTCTGAAACTTGGGAGTTGGCCGATCAACTTGGAAAATTTGATTATGTTCGTGAAAATACTTTGACTTGCTATAATGGCATTAAAGGGAGCGGTTGTGGAGAGTGTCCTGCTTGTAAACTTCGTCAAGCTGGTCTGGAAAAATATTTAGCTAGAAGAGGGAAATAATGTTTTCAGTACCAAAAGAACTAAAAAAACCAACAGGTGAGTCTTTAGTTTATTGTCATCGTCGTGTTATGGTTTCAAAAGAATTTACTTTTGATGCTGCTCATCATTTGTTTAATTATGATGGTAAATGTAAAGCACTTCACGGGCACACTTATCGTTTGCAGATTGCTGTTTCTGGCATGCTTGATGATCGCGCAATGGCAGTTGATTTTGGAGATATTAAGCAGATTTATAAAGAACATTTGGAGCCGCATTTGGACCATCGTTACCTTAATGAAAGCTTGCCTTATATGAATACAACGGCTGAAAATATGGTTTATTGGATTTTTGAGCAGGTAGCGAAGCATTTGCCAAAGGAACGTGAAATTAGAGTAGAATATGTCCGTTTGTATGAGACACCAAGTTCATATGCTGAGTTCAGAAGGGAGTGGCTTTTAGATGACTAAACGCCCACTAATGATTCCTGTGCTAGAAATTTTTGGACCAACTTTTCAAGGAGAAGGACGTGCCATTGGTCAAAAGACCATGTTTGTCAGAACGGCTGGTTGTGATTATCACTGTGCTTGGTGTGACTCGGCCTTTACTTGGGATGGTTCAGAAAAGCCAAAACGTATGACCGCTGATGAAATTATTGCAGAGCTAGATAAGTTGGGAGCTTATGACTATGTAACTTTGTCAGGTGGTAATCCCTGTCTTTTAGGAGCTAATATGGGGGAATTGGTTGCTAAGTTAAAAACGCGTGGTGTGACACTGGGGATTGAAACACAAGGGTCTCGTTGGCAGACTTGGCTAAAAGATATTGATCAGGTGACGCTTAGTCCCAAACCACCATCAAGTCAGATGAGTGTGAATTTTGAAACACTTGATTTTATTGTGTCTCAGTTGGATAAAGGCCAAGTCACTTTTAAAATTCCTGTCTTTAATGATGAGGATTTAACATTTGCTAAAATGATTCAAAAACGTTATCAGCCTGATGTTTTGTATTTATCGGCTGGAAATCCTGAACCACATGCTTCTGGAAATATTGTAGAAGCACAGCTTAATCGTCTGCGTCAGCTTTGGGAAACAGTGGCAGCTGATTCAGAATGGAAAAGTGTGCGAGTTTTGCCACAACTGCATACATTACTTTATGACAATAAACGTGGCGTTTAAAATGGAGATTTAAATGAATAAAGCGCAGCTTAATTGCTTGCGCTGATTTTGGGAGAGCACTATAACCGATTCAAGTGGCAAAGCGGACAGCCTTTGTCACAATTACACTGATATTTGATAATAAAATGGAATTAAAAAGGAGATTTTAATGACAAGAACAGATGAAATGAAAGATTTGACCCTGCTGGGAAATCAAAATACCAAGTATAAATATGATTATGATCCAAGTATTCTTGAATCATTTGATAACCGTCATATCGATAATGATTACTTTATTAAATTCAATTGTCCTGAGTTTACCTCACTATGTCCGATTACAGGTCAGCCAGATTTTGCAACAATTTATCTCTCATATATTCCTGATAAACTGTGTGTCGAATCAAAATCATTGAAACTTTATCTATTTAGCTACCGTAATCACGGTGATTTTCATGAAAATTGTATCAATACCATTGGTAAAGACTTGATTAATTTACTTCAACCACGTTATCTTGAGGTTTGGGGAAAATTCACTCCACGTGGTGGCTTATCAATTGATCCGTATTTTAACTACGGCAAACCTGGTACCAAGTATGAAAAAATGGCAGATTATCGCTTGATGAACCATGATTTGTATCCAGAAACCATTGATAATCGTTAAAAAATAACCCTCGGATTTTTCCGAGGGTTTTGTTGATTATAATTTAAATGAAAAACTAATACCGGAAACGCCGACAGCCATTAGAAGAAGACCAGCCAAACGACCGACAAAGATAGCTGACAAAGTTGGATTAAATAGGAGGAATAATCCCAGAAGAATGGCGAGAACTGCTGAACTTAAGAAACGATTGGCATCAAAGAATCCAGCTTTTTTCATTTGAAAACCACCAATCAAACGTAAGATACCACTAATTAAAATCCAATAAGCAGCGATGGTCATGACTGCACTTGATAGAGACATAACAGAGCTTGATAGCAGGATGATTCCAAAAACAATGGACAAGATACCTTGTAGCAAGTACCAAAGCGAACGATTAACGCTACTTGAATACATAAAGAGACTTGTGAAGCCAGACAAGAAAATAATAATGGCGATAATCCAACCAATCATGGCTGTAGTCGTGAAGGGATGAATAAAGAGAAAAAGTCCGATAAGTAGGGCGATAATCCCTGACCAAAGTGATAAACCTTTCATAATGCTACCTCCTATATTGTCACCTTAATCATACCATAAATCACGAAAAAAAGATTGTTAGAAGTTATAGCTTAGAGAGTTAGAAAAACCTAAGTAACATAAGATGTAATGTTTTATAACATCAAAATGGAAAAATTTTCAAAAAGTTACAGTAAATGCTTGACAGAAATATTCAGAAAATTTATAATATTTAATGTAATACAAAATTACAATCTCGTTTATGGAGGACATATATATGACAACAGGTAAAGAGTATGTAGCTGGCGTCTTTGAAAAGGTGAAAGCTCTTAATGCTCATGAGCCCGAATTTCTACAAGCTGTAGATGAAGTGTTTGAATCACTGGTTCCAGTGTTTGATAAATATCCTAAATACGTTGAAGAAAATATTCTTGAACGTTTGGTAGAACCTGAACGCATTGTTTCTTTCCGTGTTCCTTGGGTTGATGACAAAGGTCAAGTTCAAGTGAACCGTGGTTTCCGTGTTCAGTTCTCATCTGCGATTGGTCCTTACAAAGGTGGTCTTCGTTTCCACCCATCAGTAAACCAATCAATCATCAAATTCCTTGGATTTGAACAAATCTTTAAAAACTCACTTACTGGTCAACCAATCGGTGGTGGTAAAGGTGGTTCTAACTTTGATCCTAAAGGTAAATCAGATAACGAAATCATGCGTTTCTGTCAAAGCTTTATGACTGAGTTGAGCAAACACATTGGTGCTGACACTGACGTTCCAGCTGGTGATATCGGTGTTGGTGGACGCGAAATTGGTTACCTTTACGGTCAATACAAACGTCTTCGCAATGAATACACAGGAGTTCTTACTGGTAAAGGACTTACTTACGGTGGTTCTCTTGCACGTACAGAAGCAACTGGTTACGGTGCTGTTTACTTTGCTGAACAAATGCTTAAAGCTCGCGGCGAAGATTTCGCTGGCAAAGTAGCTCTTGTATCAGGTTCAGGTAACGTTGCTATTTACGCAACTGAAAAACTTCAATCACTTGGTGCTAAAGTTGTTGCTGTTTCAGACTCATCAGGTTACGTTTATGACCCAGAAGGTATCGATGTTCCACTTCTTAAACAATTGAAAGAAGTTGAACGTGCTCGTATCGTGAAATACGCTGAAGCTCGTCCAAGTGCAACTTTCACACCTGCTAACGAAGGGACTATCTGGTCAATCAAAGCAGACCTTGCTTTCCCATGTGCTACACAAAATGAAATCAATGCTGAACAAGCTAAAATGCTTGTTGACAATGGTGTCATTGCTGTTACTGAAGGAGCAAACATGCCTTCAACATTGGAAGCTATCGAAGTCTTCCAAAAAGCTGGTGTTTCATTTGGTCCTGCCAAAGCAGCCAACGCTGGTGGTGTAGCTGTCTCAGCCCTTGAAATGGCTCAAAATAGCCAACGTACACCTTGGACATTCGAAGAAGTAGATGCTAAACTTTACAACATCATGAAAGGCATTTACGAAAATGCAGCAGCTGCAGCCAAAGAATTTGATGCAGAAGGTAACCTTGTTGTTGGTGCCAATATTGCTGGATTCCTTAAAGTTGCTGAAGCAATGTCAGCACAAGGTATTGTTTAACATATTACCTTAGAACCGTACAGACGGATTCAACAAGCCATTTTGTCTTAAATTAATTCTCTAATATCAAATAACCGAATCGAGCTCACCTAGGTGGGCTCTTTTGGTTGCTTGAAAAATTTGCTATAATATTTCTATCGAAAGAGAGGTCTTCTTATGATTGAAGTGAGAGAAGTAACTGTTAAAGATGCTAAAAATCTGCTTGAATTTTGTAATCAGGTTGGTTCAGAGACAGATAATCTTTCTTATGGCAGTGAAGGGATGGGACTTTCTGTTGCTGAGGAAGAGAAAATCTTAGCAAAATTTCAAAATGACAAGATGTCATATTTTTTATTAGCAGAAGAAAACGGTCAAATTGTTGGAAGTTGTAATTGTAGAAGTTTTCGAAAAAAACGTTTGTCACACCGTGCAGAAATTGGAATTGCAGTTAAAAAAGCCTATTGGAATAAAGGCATTGGGCGTAAACTCTTAACACGCTTAATCGATCTTAGTCGACAATCAGGTCTTAAAATTCTCTCACTTGAGGTTCGTACGGATAATAAGGGAGCTATTCACCTCTATGAAAGTTTAGGTTTTCGTAGGATTGGAACCTTTGAAGGCTTTATGGAAATTGATGGCAAGTCTATCGATTTTGACATTATGGAATTATTTTTGGAGAAATCATGATTAAAGAAATTGTAAAAGATACCTTTTTCTTGGCGCAAAAATCGCAAGAAGCTACAAAAGAGGATTTGTATCTAGCCCAAGATTTGCAGGATACCTTAAATGCGAATCGTGCTAATTGCATTGGAATGGCAGCGAATATGATTGGTGTTAAAAAACGCGTGATTATTGTCAATATGGGCTTGGCAGATTTGGTGATGTTTAATCCAGTTCTGACGAACAAATCTCTTCCTTTTGACACTGAAGAGTCTTGTCTATCACTTTTAGGGTCTCGTCCAACACGACGTTACCAAAAAATCGATGTTACTTTTATGGACAAGAATTGGAATAAACAAAGCTTAACATTAACTGGTTTAGCAGCACAAATCTGTCAGCATGAACTAGACCACTTAGAAGGTATTATCATCTAGAAAAGTTGTTAGTGCAGCTTTTCTTTTTTTACTGGTTAAAAAATAATTACCATGAGAACTTTTTTCTTGACATTAGTTCTCATAAGAACTACAATGTATTTTACAAGAATAAATCTTGAAAAATTTCAGAAAGTGAGGAAAAAATGCGAGACAAAGATCCGTTTTCACAATTTAGATACTTTATTAATTTGATGGAGAATCGGGTACATGAGCTCGGTGAGCAGCATGGTGTTGAAAATCTCGCTGGTCCGCAGGGTTTTGCAGTTCTTTATTTACGTGAAAATGAAGACAAGGAAGTTTTCATCAAGGACATTGAGCGTAAGCTTAAGATTTCAAAATCTGTGACCAGTAATTTGATTAAGCGAATGGAGAAGAATGGCTTTATTGAGGTGGTTCCGTCAGAGGTTGATAAGCGTTATAAGCGTGTCGTCTTGACTGAGCTGGGCAAAGCAAAATCCAAAGACATCGATGCTTTTCATACTGCTATTCATAAACAAATTTTTGATGGTATTAGCCGTGAAGAACTAGAAATTTCTGGTCGTGTCTTTGATCGCATTTTGAAAAACTTAGAAAACAAGGAGTAACGCATGTTAAAAATTTTTAAACGTTTAACGGCAAAAGAAATCATCATGATGATTATTGCCGTCTTATTTGTGTGTTTGAATGTTTTCTTGGATTTGAAAATTCCAGATTACATGTCTGACATCACATCCTTGCTCTCAACTCAAGGAACAAAAGCAAAAGATATTTTTGCTTGGAATCTAGATGCCCCAGGTATGCGTATGGTCTTGCTTTCTTTAGGAAGTTTTGCAGCCTCTGTAGTTGTCGGATTCTTAGCCGCACGCATCGCAGCAAGTTTCAGTACGCGTTTGCGTGATGATATTTTCCATAGTGTTTTGGACTTTTCGGATGCGGAAATCAAGAAATTTTCAATTCCAAGTCTTTTGACACGTACAACAAATGACATTACTCAAATTCAGTTGGTCTTTACCATGGGACTTCAAGTTATTACCAAAGGACCCATTATGGCAATCTGGGCAATCACGAAGATTGCTGATAAAAACCATGAGTGGTTGATGGTGCTGGTTGTAGCAGTGGCTGTCATGATTTTGATGTTGATTTTCTTGTTGATGATGGTAATGCCAAAACAACGCATGATTCAAAAATTAACAGATAAATTGAACAGTATTACACGTGAGTCATTGACAGGTATTCGTGTTGTTCGTGCTTACAATGCTGAAAGTTATCAAGATGGTAAATTTGCTAAAGCTAATGATAACGTGACAAACTTTAACCTCTTTATCAACCGTTCAATGGCTTTGATGTCGCCAGTTATGACAAGTATTTCAAGCGGGATGACTTTGGCCATTTATTGGATCGGTGCCTTCTTGATTGAGGATATTGCTATTCCAAAAGATCCAACTAAAATCGCTGGTGCTATGCAAGATAAAGTTAATATCTTCTCAGATATGGTGGTTTATTCATCATATGCCATGCAGGTGGTCATTGGATTTATGATGATGATTATTGTCTTCTTCATTCTTCCCCGTGCAGTTGTTGCTGCTGGTCGTATCAATGAAGTTTTAGATACAAAACCATCTGTTATTTATCCTGAAGAAAGTAAAGTTCAGCCGGTCGAAAAAGGTTCTGTAGAATTTGATGATGTGTCTTTCCGATATAGCGATCATTCGGAAGCTGTTTTGGAACATGTTTCCTTTAAAGCTAAAGCAGGTGATACGGTTGCCTTTATCGGATCAACTGGTTCAGGTAAATCAACATTGGTAAACTTGATTCCTCGTTTTTATGATGCAAGTGAAGGAACAATCAAAGTTGACGGTGTTGACGTTCGTGATTACGATCATGACACCCTTCACAAGATTATTGGTTACATTCCGCAAAAAGCTGTGCTCTTTAGTGGAGACATTGCTTCAAATATGGACATGGGTGACAGCAATAGTTCACCGCTTGATGATGACAAGATGTGGGAAGCACTTGATTTGGCACAAGGTAAAGACTTCGTTGAAAGTAAAGAAGGTCAATTGAAAGCCCAAGTCTCTCAAGGTGGTCAAAACTTCTCAGGTGGTCAAAAACAACGTTTGGCAATTGCGCGTGCACTTGCCCGTAAACCTGAAATTATCATCTTTGATGATTCATTCTCAGCGCTTGATTATAAGACTGACCGAATCCTTCGTTCTCAATTGAAAGAACGTACAGCTGACATGACTAAGTTGATTGTTGCCCAACGTATTTCAACAATCATGGATGCCGATCAAATCTTAGTCTTGGATGAAGGAAAAGTAGTTGGTCAAGGTACTCACGAAGAATTGCTTGCAAATAATGAAGTTTATCGTGAAATTGCCTACTCACAATTATCTAAGGAGGAATTAGAAAATGGAAAATAAGAAAAAAGTATCCTTCTATGGCAGAATGAAGCCATACATTAAAGGTTTCCAATTTCCATTTATCCTTGCGGTAATTGGAGCCATAATCTCAGCGACTGTTACTGTTATCGGTCCTGATAAATTAAAAGAAATTACAAATACCATTATGAAAGGCTTGACACCAACTAAAATGGGGACTATCCCTGGTGTTAACCTAGATAAGGTTGGACAAATTGCTTTAACCCTTGCCATTTTATATGTGATTTCTGCAGTTGTTGGTTACATTCAAAACTTTACAGTAGCTACCATTGTTCAACGTTTCTCTCAACGTTTGCGTGCAGCTATCCAAGTTAAAATTGACCGTGTGCCGCTAAATTATTTTGACAGTCATTCACAAGGGGATACCCTTTCTCGTGTAACAAATGACGTGGATTTACTTGGTCAATCTCTTAACCAAAGTTTGGGAACATTGGTCACTTCAGTAGTGCTTTTGATTGGTTCGATTTTCATGATGTTCCATTCAAATGTCAGCATGGCGCTAACAGCAATTGGGTCAGTCTTTATCGGTTTCTTGCTAGTTGTTGTGATTATGGGGTCATCTCAACCCTTGTTCAAACGCCAACAAAATAACTTGGCAGCTGTTAACGGTTATGTTGAAGAAATTTATTCTGGTCATAATGTGGTAACAAGCTACAACGCATCTGAAGAAACTAGTCAAGCATTTAAAACACTTAACACAAATCTTTACAAATCAATGTGGCAATCACAATTCTTATCAGGTATTATGATGCCGCTCATGATTTTCATTGGTAACTTTGGTTATGTTATGGTCTGTGTGGTTGGTGCAGTTAAGGTGATTAATGGCGATATTACCATGGGTGATGTGGTTGCCTTTATGACTTACGTGCGTATTTTCTCACAACCATTATCACAAATTGCCCAAGCCTTCACACAAATGCAATCAGCTACAGCTGCCATGAGTCGTGTCTTTGAATTCCTTGAAGAAGATGAAATGGAAGACGATTCTGATAAAGAACGCCAATTGACAGATGTTAAAGGTGAAGTTACATTTGATAATGTCTTCTTTGGTTATTCTAAAGATAAAACCATTATCCATGATTTCTCTGCAGTTGCAAAACCTGGTCAAAAGGTTGCTATCGTTGGTCCAACAGGTGCTGGTAAGACAACTATTGTTAACCTTCTTATGAAATTCTATGAAATTGATAAAGGTCAAATTGCTATCGATGGTGTTGACACACGTTTGATGTCACGAGAAGAAGTCCATGACCAATTCTCAATGGTGCTTCAGGACACTTGGCTCTTTGAAGGAACAATCAAAGAAAACTTGATTTACAACCAAGAAAATATCACTGATGACCAAGTAGTGGCAGCAGCTAAAGCAGTTGGTGTTCACCACTTTATCATGACGCTTCCTGATGGCTATGACACCTATCTTGATGATTCTGTTACTCTTTCAATCGGTCAAAAACAACTCTTGACCATTGCGCGTGCCCTCTTGAAAGATGCTCCGCTTCTTATTCTAGATGAAGCAACATCATCAGTCGATACACGTACAGAAGAGTTGATTCAAAAAGCCATGGATAAATTGATGGAAGGTCGCACATCATTTGTGATTGCCCACCGTTTATCAACGATCAAGAATGCTGATTTAATCCTTGTCATGAAAGATGGTAACATCATTGAACAAGGTAGTCATGATGAATTGATGACAGAAGGTGGCTTCTATGCTGACCTTTACAATTCACAATTTGAAGTAGCCTAAAAAAAGAGACCTAATGGTCTCTTTTTTGATAGGAAGTTTGATTTATCCTTATTTTAAGATAATTTGCTATAATGACAGTAACATACAGTTAGGAAAAGATATGACAGAAACGATTTATGGAAAATACGCTGTTTATCTTCCTTTGATTTTAGAAGACTTTAGCCAGCGTATTCAAGAAAAAAATGACCTGACCAAGAAAGAGACAGGTTATAAGTTATTTGAGCATTTTATATCACGAATTAAGACACAAGAAAGCATGGTTGAAAAATGTCAACGAAAAGGTTTTGAAGTCTCAACGGAGTCAGCTCTACGACAAATTCGTGACAGTATCGGTTTACGTATTGTTTGTGGCTTTGTTGATGATATTTACCGTTTGGTAGATGTGATTCATTCTTTTGATAATTGTCACGTGATTGAGGAAAAAGATTACATTAAACATGCCAAACCAAATGGTTATCGCTCTTATCACATGATTGTTGAGGTTGAAACCCCTTATCCAGATTGTCTTGGAAATGAGCAGGGCTCATACTTTATCGAGGTTCAGCTTCGCACCATTGCCATGGATTCCTGGGCGAGTTTGGAACATCAGATGAAATACAAGCATGACATCAAAGACCCAAAACGTATTGTGCGTGAGTTAAAACGCTGTGCTGATGAATTGGCTTCCTGCGATTTGACTATGCAAACCATTAGCAATTTGATTCAGGAAAGTTCTCAGGTTGAAGGAGACGACTAATTATGAGAGTACTTATAGCAGAAGACGAAGTTCAGATGAACCGTGTGTTGACAACCGCTCTTACGCATGAAGGCTATGAAGTTGATTCGGTTTTTGATGGGCAAGCAGCGATTGATAAAGCTAAGGAAAATGCCTACGATGTTATGGTCATGGACATTATGATGCCAAGAAAAACAGGGATTCAGGCTGTGCAAGAAATCCGTCAAACTGGTAATCAAGCTCACATCATTATGCTAACAGCTATGGCTGAAATTGATGACCGTGTGACAGGGCTTGATGCAGGAGCGGATGATTATCTTACTAAACCATTTTCGCTAAAAGAATTGCTTGCGCGCCTTCGCTCGATGTCACGTCGAGTGGATACCAACTTTACATCGAATATTTTAAAACTGGGAAGCGTTACTCTAAATGTTGGTGAGCAAGAACTAGCTAGTCAAAATACCATTCGCTTAGCAGGAAAAGAAGCTAAGATGCTTGAGTTTTTTATGTTAAATCCTGGCAAGAAACTCTCAACGGAGCAGCTTTTCAATCACGTCTGGGCAAATGATAAAGACGATCCTGATATTGATGAAGGTTATGTTTTTATTTACGTTTCCTATCTTCGCCAAAAACTTCAATCTGTTGGAGCCAATCTTGTGATTGAAGGAGAAGACATGGGTGATTATGAATTGAAAGAATTATAGGTGGCGCTATGTTTCGTAAACTTCGTCTACGTTTTATTGCTATTGCCTCTTTAGCGATTCTAATTGTGCTGTTTTCTGTTGTTGGGGTTTTGAATTCAGCTCGCCATGTTCAAACTGTTGATGAGATTAATAAAATTTTGACTCTCCTTTCTGATAATGGTGGAAGTTTTCCTAGCATTTCAAAGACAACAAGTGAGCTTGGTGACACTGTATCAGTAGACACTCTTTTTCAATACCGTTATTTTAGTGCTAAAATGGACCACGACGGCAATATCATCTCCTTAAATTCTAGTAATATTTCTGATTTGACGGACCAAGAAGTCAAAGAATTTTTGGAAAGAATCAATCATTCTAAGGATACGAGAGGGGATTTTTCTTATCACCACCACACTTATTCTTACATGGTGTCTGAGACTAGTCGTCGTAGCGATTTAATCGTGGTACTAGATTCGACTAATCAATTTAGAGATAATATGACTCTGGTGCATTTGTCGATTTGGATGTCAGGGATTAGTTTTATTTTCTTTGTCTTGGTGATTTCGATTGTGTCTGGCAAGGTGATTAAGCCATTTATTCGCAATTATGAGCGGCAACGTCGTTTTATCACCAATGCAGGGCATGAATTGAAGACGCCTCTTGCTATCATTTCAGCTAACAATGAACTGGTTGAGTTGATGAATGGTGAGTCAGAGTGGACTAAAAGCACTAATGATCAAGTGGAACGAATGACTGGTTTGATTAATAGCTTAGTTGCCATGGCACGCTTGGAAGAACAGCCTGAGTTGGTCCTTACTAATGTGAATTTTTCAGACATTGCTAGAGATGCTGCCGAAGACTTTAAAGGACCAGTTATCAAGGATGGCAAAGAATTTGTCATGGACATTCAGCCAAATATTCATGTTAAGGCTGAAGAAAAATCGTTGTTTGAACTTGTTACGCTTTTGGTTGATAATGCCAATAAATATTGTGACCCAGCTGGCAAGGTTTCGGTGACCCTAAGCAAGAACAGATTGTCAAAAGCCAAACTTGAAATCTCTAATACTTACACCAAAGGAAAAGACGTTGATTATACGAAATTCTTTGAGCGATTTTACCGAGAAGATGAGTCGCACAATAACAAGACTTCGGGTTATGGCATTGGTTTATCAATGGCACAAACTATGGTCAAACTTTTCAAGGGCAATATCTCTGTAAATTATAAAGACGATACCATCACATTTGTGGTTAGTTTGTAAATAATGACAAACAAAAAAGGCAGCAATCTTGCTGCCTTAATTTTTTATGCTTTATAACCTGATAGGCGTTTGACTTGTTCGATGCTTTCATTTGGTCCGTAGTTGTTTGGGAAACGGTCGAGTTTTGCGATGGTATCAAGGTCATTTTGGCTGAGTTCAAAATCAAAAACTTTGAAGTTTTGTCTGATACGATCTAGGTGAACAGATTTTGGAATGGTCAAAATATCATTTTGAAGTTGCCAGCGAAGAATGACTTGAGCAACGGTTTTACCATATTTTTCAGCAATGCTGTTTAGGGTAACGTCGTTGAAGATGTCATCTTTTCCTTGGTTAAATGGACTCCACGCTTGTGTTGTTATGCCAAATTCTGCATTAGCCTTGCGAAGTAAGTTTTGTTGTTTGTAAGGATGAAGCTCAATCTGGTTGAGGGCTGGAACAATTTCAGTATTTAAGGCAAAATCAGCAATACGTCCAGTTGAGAAATTGGAAACACCAATTGCTCGAATGCGACCTTCTTTATAAAGGTCAGCCATGGCACGCCAGGCACCGTGTGTATCCCCATATGGTTGGTGAATGAGATAGAGGTCAAGGTAATCAGTACCGAGTTTTTTAAGGCTTTCTTCAAAAGCTTTTTTGGTTTCGTCATAGCCAAGCTGATTAATCCAAGCTTTTGTAGTGATGAAAATCTCTTCTCGTTTGATACCTGAAGCTTTAATGGCACTTCCGACAGCCTCTTCATTACGATAGAGCGCAGCTGTGTCAATCAGGCGATAGCCTACTTCAAGAGCGTTTTCCACGGCTTTTTGGCATTCATCTTGGTCAAACATTTGCCAAACACCAAAGCCGAGTTTAGGGATTTGAACACCGTTGTTTAAGGTTTTAAATTCCATAAGCGTCCTCCTTTTTTTCTTTATTCTAGCATAAAAGACTTACAAGCTTAAAAGATATGACTTGAACTAGAAAAGTTGACTCTTGTCTGAGAATTCTTCTAAGCTGAGTTTGATTTCATTGATGAAACTTGCTCCGATCTCAGAGAGTTTTTTCTTACGATTGGTCACATAACCTAGTGTGTGTTTAGGACTATTTTGCAAAGGTATGAGAACAATCTGGTCTTTGACAAAACTATTAACAATGCCAAGACCTGAAGCGTAAGCGTCTGTTGCACAGAGTAAATTCATGACAGTTCCACGGTCATTGCTGTAGAGAATGCGTTGTTGGTCATGAATATCAAGAGCATCTTCATCAAAATTCAGTCCAGACTGTTCTTGACGAAAGCGTATTTGATTATAGCCTTTTAAGTCTGTTTCTGAAATGACAGATTTGTGAGCCAATGGATGGTCACGGCGTAAAAAGACACGCGTTGGAAATTCGCCAAGCGAGGTAAATTCCAAATCATGATATTGCAAAGCTGATGTTAAAATATGTTCATTCTCATCATCTAGGTAAATAATCCCAAGGTCAGCTTCAAAAGAAGCGACGCTGTCTAAGATTTTTTTAGTGGTCGTTTCAATGGTTTGAAATTCCTGATAATCCTGCTTGAATTCTTGCGCCACTTTGGCAAGAGGAATCGAGAGAAAATCATAGTGGTGTGAGGCAACTGTAAAACTTTTTTTGAATTCATCATGATAGCGTTGCTGTAACAAATCCAATTCGCCGATAATGCGCTTAGCATATTTCAAAAAATCATGACCGTCTTCAGTTAAACGAGCTCCTGTATTAGAGCGCGTGAAGAGTTGAACACCTAATTCATTTTCTAAATCTTTGATGGAGCAAGACAAGTTGGGCTGAGTCATGTATAATTCCTTAGCAGCTTGGCTAAATGAGCCTACACGAGCGACGACTTCGACATAACGACATTGTTGGAAATTCATAAAACATCATCCCTTCTTGTAATAATTGTTACTTATTATAGTTTAAAAAGATTAAAAAATCAGCAAAATTCTGATAAGAATATCTAAAGCCTTGATAAAAAAATCCTATAGCGGGTGATAAATGACCTTAATCATTACTTGATTTTATGGCTAGCGATAAAAAGAATAGATTTTTCTAAAGTAGCATAAGCTGTTACAATAAGCTTAGAAAGCTACTCGGAGGTGAGGTGTCAATGCTCTTAACAGAAAAGCACTTAAGAAATAGCTCAATTGCTGTTACAATTATTCTTGTCATATCTCTTCTTATTTTTTTAAAATTTTCTTCCTTCAAAGCCTATCAAACTAATAAAGAATCATCTCAAATTCGAAAGGAAGACATTATTCGCATTAATAGTCTAAAGAGTTTGACACATTTACCTTATGAGTAAAAAGAAAGCTGAGAAAAGTTTCTCAGCCTTCTTTTTTTACTTTTTGGTATCATAACTCATTTTTATGGCTGAGCATAAATAAAATAGATTTTTCAAGACTTCTAAAGCGTGATAGTATAATTGCCATACCAAATGAAAAGGAGATTACGCTTATGACAACAAAGAGAGAATGGGTTTTAAAAGCATTTAAAAATGAAACAGTTGACAAGGTTCCAGTCGGATTTTGGTATCATTTCACAACTGATGATGAACGAAGCGATGGTTTCAATCCTGTTATCTTTAATAAAAACATTGCAGGACACCAAAAATTTATTTCAGACGTCAATCCTGATTTTGTAAAAATCATGAGCGATGGTTTCTTCACTTATCCAAATGATTTCATTCGTGAAGGGATTACCTCAATTAGAGACCTTGAGGGGATTAAGTCTATTGGCAAAAATCATCCTTGGATTAATAAACAAGTTGAACTGGCTAAAAAGATTCGTGAGGATTTTCCTGAAGACATTGCTTCTTTTTATAATATCTTTGCTCCAGCGACTTATCTTAAATGGCATTTGGCTGGTAAAGGTGGTAACGGTGATCACGTTATTGAAGATTTCATCAAAGAAGATGCTGAATTGACAAAACAAGTTTTGGATGTGATTGCTTTTGATATTGGACTTCTGACAAAACGCTTAATTGAAGAAGCTGGGGTTGATGGCATTTATCTCAGTGTTCAGAATTTGCAAGATTCACGTTTGAGTCATGACGAATATGATCATGTGATTAAACCGAGTGAACTCCACATTTTGCATCGTGCTATTTCAGCAGGTGGAACAAATATTCTTCATATCTGCGGTTATGAAGGAGCAACCAATGATATTTCTTACTATACAGATTATCCAGCAGATGTCATTAACTGGGCGGTTGAATTGGAAGGTGTTAGTCTAGCAAAAGGGCGTCAGCTATTTGGTGGCAAAACTGTTCTTGGTGGTTTTAACAATACAGAGTCGGGTCTTTTGTATAAAGGTAGTAAAGAAGCCATTCAAGCAAGAGTCAGAGAATTGCTTAATGAAACTGGACATCAAGGCGTGGTTATCGGAGCTGATTGCACGGTACCAAGTGACATTGCATCAGAGCGCATTGCTTGGGTGAAAGAAGCTGTTGCTACTTACGATGAAGTGGTCCTTAAAGAAGCTGTCGGATTTTAAAAGTTTTTAGGAATTAGGGAAAAGTTTTAGGTAAAAAAAGGAGTGGGTTATATGAGCAAGAAAAAATGGATTATTTCAGGTGGAGTTGTTTTAGCGATTGTGGCAGCGACAGTTGTGGGACGTCAATTAACAGGTAAGACATCAGCAAGTGCAGACAGTTCACAATCAAGTTCTGATAAAGTGACGACCTTACAAGTCGCTCACACGCAAAACTATGTCCCTTATGACTTTGTTAATGATAAAGGGGAAAGTGATGGATTTGAAGTTGCGGTCTTAAAAGCCGTAGATGATAAATTAAAAAATTATAAATTTGAATACACTGGGACAAGTGATGAAGATTTGTTAATCGGACTTGAATCTGGTAAGTACGACATCGGAGTCAAAGGGGCTTGGTACACTGAAGAACGCGCCCAAAAATTTGTTATTCCTGACCAAGCTATCGGAGCTAGTGTGATTGGCTTTGCCGTTCGAAAATCTGACGAAAACAAATATAAAGATATTGATTCTTTTGCTAAAGCAGGTGGTAAATTAGTTCCAATCTCACCACAAAACGCACAGTATAATGTTATTCAAGAATACAACAAAAAAGCTAAACACCCGATTGAACTCAAAGAATCTGAAAGCTTCTCAGTTGCTGATGCCTATGCTTGGGTTCTTGAAGGTCGTTACGATGCTTACTTCTCAATTAAATTGTCATTTGAAGAAGCCGTCCAAAAAGAAGATGGTGCTTATCATCAATACGCTGACCAATTGACATGGTTCCCATATAAGGGAATTGAAACTTACCCATTGATTCATAAAAATGATACTAATAAAGCATTTGCAAAAGAATACGATAAAGCCATTAAAGAATTGCAAAAAGATGGTACAATCGCTAAACTTTCAGAAAAATACTTTGGAGAAGATGTCTTTAGTTATGTAACAGATTAGGAGGTAGCTATGGTTTCTTATGAACCGTCTCGTGTGATAAGAGTTATTCCAGATATCTTGTCAGCTCTACCTCTTACCTTGTGGGTCTTGGCATTAACTGTTTTGTTAGGAAGTTTATTAGGTTTCTTGTTAGCTTATGCACAACTATCAGACGAACAGGGCTTTTCCATTTTAGCTAGAGGCTATGTCTTTATACTAAGATGTACACCACCAATTGTTCTTATCTTCCTTGTTTTTTATGGTTTACCTCGTTTTTTAGAATGGTGGTTAGGGATTGATGTAAATGGCTGGTCACGTTCGATATTTGTGATTTTAGCAATGACTTTGCTCTTTGCGGCTAGTATTTCTGAAGTGTTCAAATCTTCTTATTTAGCCCTTCCAAAAGGGCAATTAGAAGCAGGGCTTAGCATTGGATTAAGTGAGCTGCAGACCTTTGTGCGTATTCTTTTGCCACAAGCTTTCAGAATTGCTCTTCCTAACATCACTAGTGCGGTGATTAATTTATTAAAAGATATTGCTCTTGCCTATACGATTGGTTTGGTGGATTTGATGGGTGAAGGCAATCTTATCATTTCGCGCAATATGGGCAATTATTCTTTGGAAACTTATACCGCAGTTGCCATTATTTACTGGGTTATTGCACTGATTTTGTCTGTTGTTACTCATGTGATTGAAAATGATTTGGATACTAGAGAGGGTTAAGGAGGAGATTATGGATTTTTCTTATATTTTAGAAACATTTGTGAAAACTCTCGCTGGTATTCCGGTGACGTTGGGAATTATGGTCGTTTCTATTCTTTTGAGTTTTTTCCCAGCACTTTTCTTGGCTTTGGGGCGTATTTACAGGGTCAAAGGGGTGACAACATTTTCAGTGATTTACCTTGCTTTTATTCGCTCAACGCCAGCTATTTTATTAATTTTATTCTTTTATAGTTTATTTCCTAGTTTATTAAACCAATTTTTAAAAGCTCTTGGTATCAATATTTTTGAGTTAAATCCGATTTATTATGCCTATGTTATCTTTGGACTTATGACAACTGGGAGTCTTTCAGAAATTATTCGCTCTGCAATTTTGACGGTTAATAAGGGGCAGTTAGAGGCAGCTCTTGCGATCGGTTTGACGGCAAAGCAGGCTTATCTGAGAATTGTCTTTCCCCAAGCCATTCGTCAGGCATTGCCAAATCTCTGTAATCTGGTGATTAATCTTGTCAAAGGTACCTCTCTTGTTTTTGTGATGACAGTGAAAGATATTACAGCGATAGCGAAAGTGGAGGCGGCTTATGGTTATCATTATTTTGAATCTTATTTTGTTATTTTCATTATCTACATTGTTATATGTGGAGTGATTCAGTACATCTTTAAATTTCTGGAAAAACAAAGCCAACTGGTGGGATAATGTGAGGAGAAATTTATGCTAACAGTAAAGAATATTGAAAAATCATTTGGAGATAAGAAAGTTTTAGATGGTATTAGTTTGACGGTTAATCAAGGAGATGTTGTCGTTATTTTGGGACCATCGGGATCAGGAAAAACAACCTTTTTAAGGTCATTAAATTACCTAGAACATGCTGATTCGGGTGAATTAGAACTGGATGGAAAGACTTATGATTTAGCTAAAATCAACCGCAAAGATGTGCTAGAGATTCGTAAAAAGACTGCTTTTGTTTTTCAAAATTATAATCTATTTGCTAATAAAACAGCGCTTGAAAATATTTTAGAAGGCTTAGTGATTGCCAGAAAAGTTCCAAAGGAAAAGGCAATTCCTATTGCTGAAAATGCCCTAAAAAAAGTAGGACTTCTTGATAAAAGAGATTATTATCCAAGTCAGTTATCAGGTGGTCAACAACAACGTATTGGAATCGCGCGTGCTATTGCGGTAAAACCAGAGGTTATTCTTTTTGACGAACCAACGTCTGCACTCGATCCAGAATTAATCGGTGATGTTCTTGATGTCATGAAAGAACTTGCTAAAGAGGGTGTGACAATGGTGGTAGTTACTCACGAAATGAGTTTTGCGCGTGATGTCGCAACGCACGTTATTTTTATGGAAGGTGGGCATATCATCGAAGAAGGTGACCCGAAAGAATTCTTCACACGACCAAAAGAAGAGCGTACCAAGCAATTCTTGACACGAATTATTCCAGAATTAAATATTGACCCAGTAATATAGATGGCTCTTATGAGATTATTGAAAAAGAAGAAGTAAAAAACTATGTTATGACTGGTTTTATCAACTGAACTAATTACCTAAACAAAAGGAGGCTGATACATTTCAGCTTCTTTTTAAGTGTTGTGCTATAAAAAATATTTATGGCACAGCATAAAATATTTAGAGTACACGACTATAGAAGAATTCTTTATAATACCTTTATAACGTTTGGAGGGATATTATGTTAGATTGGGGCTTTGTTTATGAGAATATTCCCTTGTATCAACAAGCTTTGGTGCTTACGATTCGTTTGGCTCTATTTGGCATCTTGGGAGCGATTATTTTAGGCTTTTTCATTAGTTTGATTAAGTACTACAATGTAGCTATTTTAAGTCAAATTTGCCAGATTTATATTGAATTGTCTCGTAACACGCCGCTTTTGATACAGCTTTATTTTCTCTATTATGGCTTGCCTAAAGTTGGAGTGGTTTTACCATCGGAGCTTTGTGCGATTGTTGGTCTAATCTTTTTAGGTGGTTCTTACATGGCGGAGTCATTTCGTTCAGGGTTGGAAGCAGTGTCCAAAAGACAGTATGAAGTTGGTTTGAGCATCGGATTATCACATCTTCAGAATGTTTTTTATGTCATCCTTCCTCAAGCAATCGCAGTTGCACTTCCGTCGTTGGTTGCTAATATCATCTTTCTTGTCAAAGAGACGTCTGTCTTTTCAATCGTTGCACTTGCTGATTTGATGTACGTAGCTAAGGATTTGATTGGACTGTATTATGAGACCGATGAGGCGTTGTTAATGTTGGTAGTTGCTTACTTGATTGTTCTTTTACCGATTTCACTATTAGCAAGGGTACTAGAAAGGAGGTTGCATCATGCAGGTTTCAGGACTCCAGGTGCTGTTTCAGGGAAATAATTTTTTGCGACTCCTTAAAGGACTGTTAGTTACGATTAATATTTCCCTAGTGTCCATTCTTATTTCAGTGGTTTTAGGATTCTTGTTTGGTTTTATAATGGTTTCACGCTTTAGAGTGATTCGCTTTATTTCACAAATCTATCTAGAATTTATTCGAATCATGCCACAATTAGTCTTGCTCTTTCTTGTTTATTTTGGTTTAGCTAGAACTTTTAATCTCAATTTATCTGGTGAAGTAGCAGCACTTATTGTCTTTTCAATGTGGGGAACAGCTGAGATGGGAGATCTTGTTCGCGGAGCGTTGACATCACTACCAAAACACCAAATTGAAAGTGGTCTTGCTCTGGGATTAAACAATCGACAGTTATTCATTTACGTTGTTATGCCACAAATTTTACGACAATTATTACCCCAAGCGGTTAACCTAATGACACGAATGATTAAAACAACGTCATTAATTGTTTTGATTGGTGTTGTCGAAGTGGTAAAAGTTGGTCAAGAGATTATTGAAGCTAATCGTTTGACTGTAACTAGCACCGCAATTTGGATTTATGGTTTAATCTTTATGATGTATTTTGCTGTTTGTTTTCCAATCTCGAGATTGTCAGTTTATTTAGAAAAACGTTGGAAGGAGTGAATCATTTGGCAACAATTTTAGAACTTAAAGATATTGAAAAATCTTATGGCGAGCAAAAGATTCTCAATCAAGTTTCGTTTTCCGTTGAAGAGGGTGAAGTTTTAGTCATTCTAGGTCCGTCAGGTTGTGGAAAATCAACATTACTTCGTTGTATCAATGGCTTGGAACCAATTCAAGCAGGAAGAGTTGAACTTGAAGGTAAGGAAATTTTAAAAGAGTCTAAAAATCTTCCTCTTGTTCGCCAAAAAATTGGCATGGTATTTCAATCCTACGACCTTTTCCCACACTTAACAGTTCTAAAAAATCTTTTATTAGCACCAGTAAAGGTTCAAAAAAGGTCAGTAGAGGAAGTGAAGGGCGAGGCATTAAAACTACTTAAGCGAGTTGGTTTAGAAGGAAAAGAAAAGAGTTATCCTCACGAGTTATCTGGCGGTCAGATGCAAAGGGTTGCTATTGTGAGAAGTTTACTTTTACATCCTGAAGTGCTTCTATTTGATGAAGTTACAGCGTCACTTGACCCTGAAATGGTTAGAGAAGTTTTAGAGTTGATTGGGGAACTTGCACATGAAGGTAGGACAATGATTATTGTGACGCATGAGCTACAGTTTGCAAAAGCGATAGCAGATCGTGTGATTTTTCTTGAAAAGGGACAAATTGTAGAAGAAAGTGATGCGAGATTATTTTTCAGGCAACCAAAAACTCAACGTGCGCGTGATTTCTTGAATGTCTTTGATTTTTCTACAGTTGGTTAAATAGGTAATAAAATTTTAAGGAGTTATATATGAAAATTGTAAAACGTTTTTTAGCGATTGTTAGTCTTTTATTAATTGTTTTTGCTGCAGGATGCTCAACTTCAAAATCCTCAACAACTAAAAATTCATCTTCAGCTACGTCAACAGCCAAAGCTCGCTCTCTTGATGCAATCAAGAAGAGCGGTATCATTAAAATTGGAGTTTTCTCAGATAAAAAACCGTTTGGTTATGTTGACGACAAAGGAAAATACCAAGGATATGATGTTTATTTTGCAAACCGTTTAGCAAAAGATTTGGGAGTTAAAGTTAAATATGTTTCAGTAGACCCAGCAAGTCGTGTTGAGTATTTGACATCAGCTAAAGTAGATATTATTCTTGCCAACTTTACAGTGACTGATGAACGTGCAAAACAAGTTGATTTTGCTTTGCCATACATGAAAGTAGCGTTAGGTGTCGTATCGCCAAGTAATCAATTAATTTCTGACGTTGATGCTTTAGAAGGAAAAACTTTGATCGTTGGCAAAGGAACGACAGCTGAAACATACTTTGAAAAACATTATCCAAAAGTAAATCTTTTAAAATTTGATCAGTACAGCGAAGCATATCAAGCACTGTTAGATGGTCGAGGTGACGCGCTATCAACTGACAATACAGAAGTTTTAGCATGGGCTTTGGAAAATAAAGGTTACGAAGTTGGCATTACAAGTTTGGGTGACACAGATACCATTGCTCCAGCAGTTCAAAAAGGAAATACTGAGCTTCTTGATTGGATTAATGATGAAATTAAATCTTTGGGTGATGAAAACTTCTTCCACGAAGACTATGACAAGACATTAGCTCCAGTTTACGGTGATGCTGCAAAAGCAGATGACTTGGTCGTAGAGAGTGGTGAAGTTGATTAAAAAATCAACAATGTAAAAATTAAGAAATCTGAGATTGATTGTCTCAGATTTTTTCGTGATTTATTTGAATGCTATAACATTTTTTAGTAAGAGTCGCTTTTTTTTCGGAACAATGATAAAATGGAGTGTAGACTAAAAAATTATAAGAGAAGAAAATGACTAAGAAAATTGGCGTCGGAAAGGCGCATAGTAAGATTATTTGGATGGGTGAACATTCAGTTGTTTACGGCTATCCTGCTATTGCGATTCCTCTTCAAGGAATTGAAGTAGAATGTCGTATCTATCCAGCTGATAAAAAAATTCACTTCGATTATTATGATACCCTATCAACTGCCGTTTATGCGGCTTTAGAATACCTTAACCATACAGATGTATCCATTTCGTATGACATTCGTTCAGAAATTCCACAAAAACGTGGCATGGGCTCATCAGCGGCGGTTTCTATCGCAGCCATTCGTGCAGTCTTTGATTATTTTGAGCAAAGCATCGACATGGATACACTTGAAATTTTGGTGAATAAAGCAGAAATTATTGCACATTCAAATCCGAGTGGCCTTGATGCTAAAACATGTTTGAGTGACAAGGCAATTACCTTTATTCGAAATATTGGTTTTAGCACACTTGACCTAGACTTGGATGCTTATCTTGTTATCGCAGATACGGGTATTTATGGAAATACGCGTGAAGCAGTTGAAAAAGTTGCACAAGCTGAGGAAAATAATTTGCCATATTTGGCTGCTTTAGGAGACTTGACAGAAATGGTTCAAAAAGCGATTCAAGACAAGGCTATTTCTGAAATTGGTCCCTTGATGACAAAAGCACACAGTCACTTACAAGCAATTGGCGTTAGCATTGAAAAAGCTGACCAATTAGTTCAGATTTCTTTAGAAAACGGCGCTCTAGGTGCCAAAATGAGTGGTGGAGGTCTTGGAGGATGTATTATCGCCCTTGCACAGACCAAAGCACAAGCAGAAAAAATTAGTAAAGCATTAACAGAAGGAGGAGCGGTTCAAACGTGGATCGAAAAATTGTAACGGTAAAATCATATGCCAATATCGCTATTATCAAATACTGGGGGAAAGCTGACGCAGCTAAGATGATTCCAGCAACCAGCAGTATTTCATTGACACTGGAAAATATGTTTACCACAACAAGTATATCCTTTTTGCCAGATTTAGCCAGCCACGATGAATTTTACATCAATGGTGTTTTACAAGATGATAAAGAACACGCTAAAATTTCTGCCATCATTGATCAATACCGTGGGCAGCGTTCAGAATATGTCAAGGTTGAAACAAGCAACAACATGCCAACAGCTGCAGGACTTTCATCAAGTTCAAGCGGTCTGTCTGCCCTTGTTAAAGCGTGTAACGAACTCTTTGAAACTGGTTTAAATCAAGCAGAACTTGCTCAAAAAGCAAAATTTGCTTCAGGTTCCTCATCGCGTTCATTCTTTGGACCACTTGCTGCTTGGGACAAAGATTCTGGTGAAGTTTACCCTGTTCAAACAGACCTCAAGCTTGCTATGATTATGCTTGTCTTGAGTGATAGTAAGAAACCAATTTCTAGCCGTGAAGGTATGAAACGTTGTGTTGAAACGTCAACAACTTTTGCGGATTGGGTCAAACAATCTGAACAAGATTACAAAGATATGCTTGCCTATCTTAAGGATAATGATTTTGAACGTGTTGGAGAGTTAACTGAACGCAACGCACTTGCAATGCATGACACAAACACACATGCAAATCCACCATTTAATTACCTAACAGAGGAAAGTTATAAGGCAATGGACTTCGTTAAACAGTTGCGTTCAGAAGGTGAAAAATGTTATTTCACAATGGATGCTGGGCCAAATGTTAAAGTGCTTTGTTTAGAAGAAGATTTGGAGCGATTGACAAAACGTTTTGAAGAAAACTATCGTGTCATCGTTTCACGAACTAAGGAATTGTAAGATGAAAATGATTAAGGTTCAAACTGGTGGAAAGTTGTATATAGCTGGTGAGTACGCGATACTGACACCAGGTCAAACAGCCATTATCAAAAATATTCCTATCCACATGACTGCTGTGGTTAAAGAAGCAAAGGATATCAGTCTTTTTTCAGATATGTTTGATTATGCAGTTGGGATGACGCCAGATAGCAAGTATGTACTGATTCAGCAAACAATCGTAACTTTATTTGATTATCTTGGCAAATCTATTGAAGAAATGCCAGCCTTTTCTCTTAAAATCATTGGAAAAATGGAGCGAGATGGTAAGAAATTTGGTATTGGTTCAAGCGGGTCAGTTACTGTTTTAACCCTAAAAGCTCTATCAGCTTTTTATGAGTTGAACTTGTCAGCTGATCTTCTTTTTAAATTGGCGTCTTACACACTTTTAAAACTTGGTGACAATGGTTCGATGGGGGATATTGCTTGTATTGCATACGATGACTTAGTTGCATTTACTTCATTTAATCGACAAAAGGTTGCCAAATGGATTGAAAAGGAATCAATTCAAGAAGTACTTAATAAAGACTGGGGTTATCAAATTGAAGTTATCACACCAGCATTGCCATGTGAGTTTTTGGTCGGATGGACAATGCAGCCTTCTATTTCAAAAGATATGATTAATCTCGTTAAATCAGCCATTTCACAAGAATTTTTAGCAGCAACTGAAAAAGAGGTTCAAATTTGTAAACAAGCGCTGCAAACTGGTGACAAAGAAAGTGTCAAAAAGGCACTTCAAAATGTGAGCGATTTGTTGCTAGGCTTAAGCTCAGCTATTTACAACGACAAACTTTTAGCCTTAAAAGCTGCCGAAGATGGTCTAGATGTGATTGCTAAATCATCAGGTTCAGGTGGTGGTGATTGTGGTATTGCAATATCATTTAATCGTGAAGATAGTCAAGAACTTATCAAGCGTTGGCAAGAAGTTGGTATTGAGCTACTAGACATGGAGGAATTAGCATGATGAACCGTAAGGATGAGCATATCAAGTATGCACTAAAGTATCAATCACCGTATAACTCTTTTGATGATATGGAGTTGATTCATCGTTCACTTCCTGATTATGATTTGAGCGAGATTGATTTGCATACGCATTTTGCGGGACGTGATTTTGACTTTCCGTTTTACATCAATGCTATGACAGGTGGCTCAGAAAAAGCAAAAGCCGTCAATCGTAAGCTTGCTCAAGTAGCACAAGCGACTGGTTTAGTCATGGTAACTGGGTCATATAGTGCTGCGCTGAAAAATCCAGGTGATGATTCTTATCCAAGTAAAGCAGATTACCCAGATTTACTTCTTGCAACTAATATTGGTATTGACAAACCATATGAACTTGGCCTTAAAACCATTGAGGAAATGCAACCCATTTTCTTGCAAGTTCACGTGAATTTGATGCAGGAGCTTTTGATGCCTGAAGGTGAGCGTGAATTTCGTTCTTGGAAAAAACATTTGGCTGATTATGCGACAAAAATGCCAGTTCCTGTTATTTTAAAAGAAGTCGGATTTGGTATGGATTTAAAAACCATTGAGACGGCTTATGACTTAGGCATTAAAACCTTTGATATTTCAGGACGTGGTGGGACAAGTTTTGCCTATATTGAAAATCAACGTGGCGATAATCGCTCTTACCTTAATGATTGGGGTCAAACAACCGTGCAAAGTCTTTTGAATGCCCAATCAATGGTCGACAAAGTTGAAATTTTAGCTTCAGGTGGTGTTCGTCATCCGCTTGATATGGTTAAATGTTTGGTACTTGGTGCTAAAGCAGTTGGGCTTTCACGAACAGTCTTAGAATTGGTTGAAAAATACCCAGTTAACAAAGTTATCGATATCATTAACGGGTGGAAAGATGATTTGCGTCTGATCATGTGTGCTCTTAATTGCAAAACCATCGATGACTTAAAAGAAGTCGATTACCTTTTATACGGAAAATTACAAGAAGCAACAAAAAAACACTGATTTTAATCAGTGCTTTTTTTATTACAACATGAAATACACGATTGCGATGTATTGTAAGATAGATGCAAGCAGGATGAACAAATGCCAAATCATGTGGTCATAAGGACGTTTTCTAGCGTAGAAAATCGCACCAATTGTGTAAGCTAAACCACCAGCCAGCATCAAACTCCAAAAGACAACACCAGTTTTACTAATAATACTTGGAATGATAAAGACAACTAACCAACCCATTAGCAAATAAAGAAAGAGTGAGAATTTATCGTTGATTTTTTTAGCAAAAATCTTGTAAAGAATGCCAAAAATGGTTGCTCCCCACTGCAAGATAATGATTAAGTAACCTAACCAGCCACCAACAAGTGAAAGAGCAACTGGAGTATAAGAACCAGCGATGGCAATGTAGATCATACTGTGGTCGATAATACGTAGAACAAATTTTTGTGGTGAGTCATATTGCATTGAATGGTAGATTGTTGATGACATGAACATCAAAAACAGGCTAATGTCAAAAATTGACATCCCAACAGCAGCCTGCATGCCATAGTGGTGATAACTGTAAATAGCTGTAATCGGCAAGAGTACCAGCATTGCAACAGCACCGACAGCGTGAGTGACACTATTTGCAACCTCTTCACCAAAAGAAAGACGTTTACTAAGTTTTAAAGTCATGCTAGCTTTCATGGGATTCTCCTTCTAATGCGTGAACCAATTCATGGGTTTGAAAATACAATTTTAACGTTTGACAAGCTGAGACGACCACAGGAGGTAAATTATCAACTTTTTCACCATTCATACAAGCAACAAAGTCATCGTAGCGTTTTTGTGACTGGTCATCAGCGGTCAAGAGTGCCAAAGTTTGGCTGATTTCTTGGATAGAAAAAACATTTTTCAATGCTGTAATAACAATCAATCTAGCCACTTGCTTACGATTGTATTTCTTTTTAACAGGTTTTTCTAAGTGACCATGTTTGACATAATTATTTATCATAGAAGCTGTCAAGCCTTTTTCATCCTGTTGATTGGCTTTTCCAACTTGATTAACGTAAAGAAGTACTTGATCTAAGTACAAATCAATCTCTGGTAATTCAGACCATTTTGGATAATTTGGTTTCATAAAGTTATATCCACCTCTTCATCTAGTATTAATAACTAGATTATATAATTATCAAAAATTAAAGTCAAGGAAAAAAACTGTCCAGTGGACAGTTTTTCACGAGCCTAAAAATAAGAAAGCGAGTTAGGTCCAATGGACAGTTTTTTCACGAGCCTGAAAATAGAAAATGAGCCATGCCCATTAGACACGACTCACTTATTAAAATATTTTGTTTAATTTCGCAAGTTTAGTAAGATGTGCTGCGCAGTTTCCAAATTCATATGTGGAGCTTCTAGTAAAGCTTTAACCACTTCAGAGACTTCTTTATCTTTGGCACCAGCAAGGAGTGCAAGTGATTTAGCTTGTAATTTCATGTGACCAGCTTGAATGCCAGTTGAAGTCAAAGCTTTAATAGCAGCAAAGTTCTGTGCTAAACCAACAGAAACGATGATACGTGCCAACTGTTTGGCATCAGGGTGACCAAGAAGGTCGTGCGCAATTTTAACTGTTGGATTCAGTCCGATTGAACCACCACGTGTTGCGATTGGCATTGGAAGGGTTAATTGGCCACGGAGAACTTGCGCTTCTTCGTCAAAGGTCCAAGTTGCTAAACCGCGGTATTGGGCATCTTTACAAGCATAAGTGTTAGCACCAGCTTCGATAGCACGCCAGTCATTTCCAGTCGCCATAACAACGGCATCAACACCATTGAAAATACCTTTATTATGCGTACTTGCACGGTAGACATCTTCCTGGGCAAGTTTGCTTGCTAAATGGAATTTTCTAGCTAACTCTTGAGCTTCCTCTTTGTTACGGCTGAGGTATCGAAGGTCAACTTGACAGTCAGCGGTAACAAGAGATTCTGTTGCATAGTTTGACAAAATGGCCATCAAACTTTTACCGCCTGATAACTCTTCTAAGTTTGGCACCAAAGCTTCCATCATAGTATTAACCATGTTAGCGCCCATAGCTTCTTGAGTATCAACCGTTAGGTAAACAATCAAAAAGTCATCTTTTTCATCGATACTCAATTCGCGTGCACCACCTCCACGTTTAACGATAGAAGGGTGCGCATCATTTGCTAGGCTAATTAATTGTTCTGTGTGTTCAACAATGGCTTTTTTAGCAGCACTTTTATTTGGAACGTCGTAAAGGGCAACTTGCCCAATCATTTTACGAGAGTGAACTTGAGTTTTGAAACCTCCAGAACGTTTGATGATTTTAGCTGCAAAGCTTGCAGCAGCAACCACAGAAGGTTCTTCGGTTACCATTGGAACATTGAAAGTTTTATCATCGATTTGAAAATCTGGCGCTAGTGAAAATGGAAGTGAAAAAGTTCCTAAGACATTTTCGGCCATTTGATTAGCAGTTTCTAGTGAGAGAAGCTCATTGTTTTTTAAGCTTTCTAAGCGTTCTGCGCTAATGAGTTCATTTTTTTCCAGATGTTCAAGGCGTTCAGCCAACGTTTTTTTGGAGAATCCTCCCCAAGTCACTTTATTTGTCATTTACTTTACCATAGATTCTTTGATGTTCATGAATTTCTTTGAGGGTAAATGCACCTGTTTTGTATTCAGGAATATTGGCATTTCCTTCTGAATCGATAGCAGCTTCCTCAAAGAATAATTTTTCGTAGTCTTCAACAGAAAGACGAATGCGGTTTTTAAGCGTTTCTAAACGGTTAGTTTGTAGCATGTCTTTAAAACCATCAACCAAAGTTGCTGAGAAGATTTCTGCGACAGCACCACTACCATAGCTGAAGAGAGCAATCTTATCACCAGCTACAAGATTTTTAGAATTCTCAAGAAGTGAAAGAAGACCTAAGTATAGTGAACCAGTGTAGATATTTCCAACTTCTTTACTATAGAGAATAGTGCTTTCAAAGTTTTCCTTGAGTTTTTCTTTAAAGTCCTCTGGTAGGTTTTTATCCATGACTTTGTTAAAGCCTTTAAGGGCTAATTTAGGAAATGGAAGGTGGAAACAGAAGGCTGAAAAATCTGCAAGAGAAGTGTTGAAGCGTTTTTGAAATTCTGCCCATGTTGTTTTCAACATGTCAAGGTATTGTTTTGTAGAGTAAATACCGTTAACGTAAGGGGTAGTAGAGTAGTTCGGACGCCAGAAATCCATAATATCGCGCGTTTGGGCAACTGAGTTGTCATTAAGTAGCAAGATTCGTGGGTCTTTTGAAATCAACATAGCAACACTACCAGCACCTTGAGTAGGTTCACCAGGGGTGTTAACACCATAGCGAGCAACGTCTGAAGCGATAACTAAAACTTTTGATTCTGGGTGTTTTTGAACGTGCAAACGAGCGTAATCAAGCGCTGCTGTTGCACCATAACAAGCTTCTTTCATTTCAATGCTACGAGCAAAAGGTTGGATGCCCAAGAGACTATGAATATAAGTAGAAGCAGCTTTACTTTGGTCAACAGATGATTCTGTTGCCACAATAATCATATCAATAGTATTTTTATCTTCCTCGCTTAGAATACTTTCTGCTGCAGAAGCACCAAGTGTCACAATATCATCATTGACTGGCGTGATACTTAGATTATTTAATAGGAGACCTTTGCTGTATTTATCTGGATCAACATTGCGGCTCTCGGCCAAGTCGTCCATATTCAGCACGTATTGCGCTGTTGCAAATCCTATTTTATCAATACCAATTTTCATGAAAAAACCTTTCTTTTTATTGAATTTCCAATAAATGTTAGGAACTTTATCTTCATTCGTACTTGCCTAACAAGTTTTTTAAAAGTGGGGAAAACCTTTTAAATAGGAAATTCGTTTTTATTAAATTTACGGCGTGACTAATTGTCCAAAATTAATTTTAACATAAAGTTGGCAAAATGCCCTATAAAAAATTCGTTTGTTTTATCCTTCAAAGTAATAGCAAATTCAGCCAAATTCGTTAAAAATACTAGCTTTTTTAGTGTTTTTCAGATAAAATAGGAAGGAATGATTTTTTCAAAAAATCAATACAATCAAAGGAGAGCGGATAGCATGACAAAAGCAGATGTTATTTTTAAAGAAAATATCAAAAAAATTATGAATGAAGGGGTATTTTCAGAGAATGCACGTCCTGTGTACCAAAGTGGTGGACAAGCAAATTCTAAATATGTAACAGGTGCTTTTGCGGAATACGACCTTAGTAAAGGTGAGTTTCCGATTACAACCCTTCGTCCTATTCCCATTAAAAGTGCTATCCGAGAAATCTTCTGGATTTATCAAGATCAAACTAATGATCTTTCAGTTTTAAATGATAAATACAATGTTAAATACTGGAATGATTGGGAAGTTGATGGCACTGGTACGATCGGCGAACGCTATGGTGCAGTTGTTAAAAAACACGATATTATTCGTAAAATCTTAAAACAACTCGAAGAAAACCCATGGAATCGTCGCAATGTTATCTCACTTTGGGATTACGAAGCTTTTGAAAATACAGACGGTCTTTTACCATGTGCTTTCCAAACTATGTATGATGTGCGTCGCGTTGACGGTGACATTTACCTTGATGCTACCCTAACCCAACGCTCAAATGATATGTTGGTCTCTCATCACATTAATGCCATGCAATACGTGGCCCTTCAAATGATGATTGCCAAACATTTCGGATGGAAAGTTGGTAAATTCTTCTATTTTGTAAATAACCTTCATATCTATGACAATCAATTTGAGCAAGCAGAAGAACTATTGCGACGTCAACCAACAGACTGTCAACCGCGTTTGGTTTTGAATGTGCCTGATGGAACAGATTTCTTTGATATTAAACCAGAAGATTTTGAATTAGTTGATTACGAACCCGTTAAACCGCAATTGAAATTTGATTTGGCTATTTAATCTTTTTCAGTGGCTTTCGTATCGCATCTCAGCATTTTTATAGGAAATCTGATAAAATGAAAGTAATGAATGAGAGGACAATATGACAAAGAAAATCGTTGCAATCTGGGCGGAAGATGAAAATCGCTTAATCGGGGTAAATGATAGATTACCTTGGCGTCTCCCAAAAGAATTAAAGCATTTTAAAGAAACAACGATGGGTCAAGCTCTTTTAATGGGGCGTGTGACCTTTGATGGTATGAAACGTCGCATTTTACCAGGTCGTGAAACCTTGATTTTGACACGTGATAAAAGTTTTGAAGCCGACGGCGTGACTGTTGTTCATGATGTGGAACAAGTCCTTGATTGGTTTAAAACTCACGACAAGACCCTTTATATCGTTGGTGGGGCAAGTATCTATGAAACTTTTTTGCCATACTGTGATGCTATCGTTAAGACAACGGTTCATGGTGAGTTTGAAGGAGATACTTATTTCCCAAATCTTGATTTAAAAGCCTTTAAAAAGGTTTCAGAGTCATTTAACGAAAAAGATGACAAAAACGCCTACGATTTTACGATTACAGTTTTTGAAAAATAAAAATAACACAGGGAGAAAGGAATGCAGAGAAGTATTTTTGGTGTGTTCACGGCTCTACTAGCAGTTATCTGTTTTTTGTGTGCTCTCCCAGCACTTAGAAAAAAACGTTATGGGTTAGCTGTCCTTTTGTTTTTGAATGCCTTTACTAATGTAGTAAATACCATTCATGCCGTGTATGGTACCTTGTTTTAATAAATAGAGAAAGTATAAAGTTAGAGAGAACGAAAAATGGTTGGAAATCGAACAAATGATGTAAAAGTTTATTGCTCATTTTGTGGAAAAAGCCAAGACGAAGTAAAAAAAATCATTGCCGGAAATAACGTATTTATCTGTAATGAATGTGTGGCTTTATCCCAAGAGATTATTAAAGAGGAGTTAGCAGAAGAAGTTCTCGCAGATTTGGCTGAAGTTCCAAAACCAAAAGAATTATTAGCAACCCTCGATGAATATGTTGTCGGTCAAGAACGCGCTAAACGTGCCCTCGCAGTGGCTGTATATAACCACTACAAACGTGTTTCTTTTGCCGAAAGTCGTGATGAAGAAGATGTTGAATTACAAAAATCTAACATCCTATTAATCGGACCAACTGGTTCAGGGAAAACATTCCTTGCCCAAACTTTGGCGAAAAGTTTAAACGTTCCATTTGCGATTGCTGACGCGACATCATTGACAGAAGCAGGATATGTTGGTGAGGACGTTGAAAACATCCTTTTGAAACTTATTCAAGCGGCTGATTTTAATATTGAACGTGCAGAACGTGGTATCATCTACGTGGATGAAATTGATAAAATTGCCAAAAAAGGCGAAAATGTTTCAATCACTCGTGATGTTTCAGGTGAAGGGGTCCAACAAGCTCTCCTTAAAATCATTGAAGGAACAGTAGCAAGCGTTCCACCACAAGGTGGTCGTAAACACCCTAACCAAGAAATGATTCAAATCAATACTAAGAACATTCTTTTCATCGTTGGTGGTGCTTTTGATGGTATCGAAGACATTGTTAAACAACGTCTCGGTGAAAAAGTTATTGGTTTTGGTCAAAGCAACCGCAAGATTGATGAAGATGCTTCTTACATGCAAGAAATCATCTCCGAAGATATTCAAAAATTTGGTTTGATTCCTGAATTTATCGGGCGCTTGCCAGTCGTTGCTGCGCTTGAACAATTGACAACAGATGATTTGGTGCGAATCTTGACAGAACCTCGTAATGCTTTGGTTAAACAATACCAAACACTTCTATCATATGATGGTGTTGAGTTGGAATTTGATGAAGACGCCCTTCAAGCTATTGCTAATAAGGCTATCGAACGTAAGACAGGTGCACGTGGACTTCGTTCAATCATTGAAGAAACAATGATGGATATCATGTTTGAAATTCCAAGTCGTGAAGAAGTCACTAAAGTCCGTATCACAAAAGATGCTGTTGAAGGCAAAGATAAACCAATTTTAGAGATTGCATAAGGAGGAGAGAATGACTGAGTATTTAAATACCCATAACGCCTCACTTCTGTTAAGTGCAGCTAATAAATCACATTACCCACAAGACGAGCTCCCTGAGGTCGCTCTTGCTGGTCGTTCAAATGTTGGTAAATCTAGTTTTATTAATACTCTTTTAGGACGTAAGAATTTGGCTCGTACTTCTAGTAAGCCTGGTAAAACACAATTATTGAATTTCTATAACATCGATGACAAGTTACGTTTTGTCGATGTTCCAGGATATGGTTATGCCAAAGTATCTAAAGCTGAACGTGCTAAATGGGGCAAAATGATTGAAGAATACCTTGTTAGCCGTGATAATTTGCGTGCGGTGGTTAGTTTGGTAGATTTTCGTCATGACCCAAGTGCTGATGACATTCAGATGTATGAATTCTTGAAGTATTATGAAATTCCAGTTATCGTGGTAGCAACAAAAGCTGATAAAATTCCACGTGGTAAATGGAACAAGCATGAATCAGCTATCAAGAAAAAATTGAATTTTGATAAATCTGATAAGTTTGTTGTCTTCTCATCAGTCGACCGTACTGGTTTGGATGAAGCTTGGGACAGCATCTTAGAAGAATTGTAATAATGAAAGCTTGAGATGATAATTTCAGGCTTTTTTCATTGCTATAGTTTTTAACTAAGTGTTTGATAGTTAAAGTCTATTATCATTTCTGAAAATCTTGTGATATGATAGATATATTACGGATTGAGAGGCTTATATGGAAAATCATAATTTTGAAAATGAAGGTCAATTCCAGCGTAAGATGACGAGCAGGCATTTGTTTATGTTGTCTTTGGGTGGTGTTATCGGAACAGGTTTGTTTTTGAGTTCTGGCTACACGATTGCTCAAGCAGGTCCTTTAGGAGCTGTTTTGTCTTATCTGGTTGGAGCAGTTGTCGTTTATCTGGTCATGTTATCCTTGGGAGAACTAGCTGTTGCTATGCCAGTTACTGGATCATTTCACACTTATGCGACACGGTTTATTAGTCCAGGAACAGGTTTTACAGTAGCTTGGCTTTACTGGATTTGTTGGACGGTGGCTCTTGGAACGGAATTCTTAGGAGCAGCAATGCTTATGGGGCGTTGGTTCCCAGATGTTCCGACTTGGATTTTTGCGACACTTTTTGCCTTGGTAATTTTTGCTATTAATGCTTTAAGTGTTCGAAGTTTTGCGGAAGCTGAGTCATTTTTTGCTTCAATTAAAGTTATTGCAATCATTATCTTTATCATACTAGGTCTTGGAGCTATGTTTGGTTTGGTTAGTTTTGAAGGTCAACATAAAGCAATCTTATTTACCAATCTAACTGCTAATGGTGCCTTTCCAAAAGGTTTTGCTGCTCTGGTTTCAGTGATGTTGGCGGTTAATTATGCTTTCTCTGGGACAGAATTGATTGGGATTGCGGCTGGTGAGACAGACAATCCAAAAGAGGCTGTGCCAAAAGCGATTAAGACAACTATCGGACGTTTGGTCATTTTCTTTGTTTTGACCATTCTCGTCTTGGCATCACTTTTGCCAATGAAAGAGGCAAGAGTGTCAACGGCGCCGTTTGTTGATGTTTTTGACAAAATGGGAATTCCATTTGCGGCTGACATGATGAATTTTGTTATCCTAACAGCTATTTTATCAGCTGGAAATTCCGGACTTTATGCTTCAAGTCGTATGCTGTGGTCACTAGCCAATGAAGGCATGCTATCGAAAAAAATTGTTAAAATCAATGAACACGGTGTGCCAATGCGTGCTCTCTTGTTATCGATGATTGGTGCAGTACTGGCTCTATTTTCAAGTATTTACGCAGCTGATACGGTTTATCTAGCTTTGGTATCTATTGCTGGTTTTGCTGTGGTTGTTGTCTGGCTATCAATTCCTCTTGCGCAGATTAATTTTCGAAAGAGTTTTTTGAAGAATCATTCTCTAGATGAGTTGTCGTACAAAACGCCAATGACGCCAGTCTTGCCTTACTTTACAATTGTGCTGTTGTTAATTTCTATTGTCGGAATTGCTTGGGATGCATCGCAAAGAGCAGGTCTGTATTTTGGACTTCCATTTATTGCTTTGTGTTATGTGTATCACTACTTACGTTATAAAAAATGGTAGAAGGGAAGTTATGGGTAAACTTAAAGAATTACTAGAATCAACTGATTATCTTATTTTGGATGGGGCTCTTGGAACTGAGTTAGAAAATCGTGGTCATGATGTGTCAGGAAAATTGTGGTCAGCAAAATATTTGCTGGAAAATCCGCAAATTATTCAAGAACTTCATGAAGATTATCTTCGTTCGGGTGCTGATATTGTGACAACATCAAGTTATCAAGCAACGGTTCAAGGGCTAGAAGATTATGGTTTGTCAGAGAAAGAGGCACTTGACACTATTGCCTTGACAGTTGAATTGGCTAAAAAAGCTCGCCAAAATTTTTGGCAATCTTTGTCAGACGACGAGAAGAAAAAGCGTGTCTATCCCTTGATTGCTGGTGATGTTGGACCTTACGCAGCTTACTTGGCAGATGGTTCTGAGTATGCTGGGGATTATCAGTTGTCAAAAGAAAGTTTCAAAGATTTTCATCGTTCACGTATTCAGACTTTGCTGGCGGCGGGAAGTGATTTTCTAGCCATTGAAACGATTCCTAATATGACTGAAGCTACAGCCTTGGTTGAATTGCTGGCTGATGAATTTTCTGATACGGAAGCTTACATGTCCTTTACGGCACAAGATAGTCAGAGCATTTCTGATGGAACGCTAATGACTGAGGTCGCAAAACTCTGCGACAGCAGCAAACAAATTCTTGCTTTTGGGATTAATTGTAGCCGACCAGCGATTATTTCAGATTTGTTGAAAGCTAGTCGCACAATTTCTCAAAAACCTTTGGTAACTTATCCAAATTCTGGAGAAATCTATGACGGGGCAACACAGACTTGGAAATCATCACCAGACAATTCACATACCTTGTGTGAAAATAGTCAAGTTTGGCACAAACTCGGCGCAAAGATTGTCGGTGGCTGTTGCCGAACTCGCCCAGAAGACATTAAATTATTGGCTGATAAATTAAAATAAAAACGTTTGGAGTTTTCCAAACGTTTTTTTGATTATAGATTTGTTTCTTGAAGGCGGTAGCGGATAACCACACTTGTGTAATGATAAACGATAGCAGCCAGGGTGAGCGATACTACCCAGATGGTTCTTACTTGAATGAAATGGTGGACAATCGCGACAAAGATAGCACCGATGATAAAGCTAACAACGACCAAAGAATAGTTCACAGCTTGTCGTTTCATTTTTGCTGTTTTTTCTTCAACAGTTAAGTAGTTGTGCCATGCTGTAATCATTTTACGGTAATTTCCTGAAGTCATTAAAATAGAATAAGCGTGCGATTCAATCTGGCTACCAGAGAATGTCAAAGTTAGTAAACCAGTACCGAGCGCTAAAAGAATAACCCAAAGTAAACGATTCTCAGGTAATAGTGGCAAAGCAATCGTTACAACTAATAAAGGCAAAATAGCATAGGCACGCCAAAAGGCTGTTTTGGCTTTGGCACGTACACGCAATCCAAACATAAATCCGAGTGAAAAGAATAAAACTGAGTACAAACGGATAAGTGTCTGATGAAGTGAACTATGACTAATATCAGCGATAAGAAAAAGAATATTTCCGGTTTGGGTGGCAACAAGTGTGTCAAATTGAATTTGGCAATAGACGTCTAGGGCACCACCTAAAAATCCGAGTAAAACAGCTTCAAAACGACTGTTCTGAGGCATGTATTCTAAATCATTCACACCATGTCCTTCTTTCTAATAGAGTCAACAGTCATATTGTAACATTTTATATGATAAGGTACTAGGGGGTTTTTAGAAAAATCATACTTGTCCTATATTATGGTAGAAAAAGCCCAACCCATAACAAGTTGGGTTGAGCTTTTAAGAGATTAGGAGTGCTTAGAAATTGGAGTGCCTTGATAGGCTTATTTTTCGCTGATAACAAGTTCTCCGTCAACCATATCAGCTTTAAGGTGTTTAACATCTGTGTGATCAAGGTAGAAATCAGTGATTTTATCGCGAATTTCTTGTTCGATAACACGGCGGAGTGGTCGAACACCCATAGCTTCATCGTAGCCTTCTTCGATAAGGTGTTGTTTAGCTTCATCGCTGACAACCAAATCAATACCTTTCTTAGCGATAGTCTTGCTAACTTCAGCTAGCATCAAGTCAACGATTTCGTTCAAGTCATCCTTAGTCAAGTGAGAGAATTCGATGATACCGTTGAAACGGTTAAGGAATTCCGGACGGAAGTATGGAGCGATACGATCCATAATCTTCATGTCTTTGTCTTCTTGACCTGTCAAAGCTTCATTACCAAAGCCAGCGTTAGATGTAGCAATGATAACAGTGTTCTTGAAGTTAATTGTATTACCTTGACCATCAGTCAAACGACCATCGTCCAAAACTTGAAGAAGAAGTGTAATAACTTGTGGGTCGGCTTTTTCAATTTCATCAAGAAGAACGATTGAGTAAGGATTACGACGAACACGTTCAGTAAGTGTGTTATTGTTGTCATCGTAACCAACATAACCAGCAGTTGTACCAATCAACTTAGAAACGGCTGTGCGGTCAGAGTACTCAGACATGTCTAGACGGATGATTGCATCTTTTGAACCAAACATATCAAGAGCCAATTGTTTAGCAAGTTCTGTCTTACCAACACCAGTAGGACCTACGAAGAGGAAGCTACCAATTGGTCGGTTTCCTTCATCAAAACCAGCACGGTTACGGCGAATAGCACGAGCAACAGCATCTACAGCTTCGTCTTGACCAATGACTTTACCTTTCAAACGACTAGCCAATTCTTTCAAACGTTCGATGTCGCTTGCGCCCATGTTTGAAACAGGCACACCAGTTAGACGTTCAACGGACTCAGCAACGTCATTAACGGTAGCAGTAACTTTCTTGTCTTCAGTGTGATTATCGATTTGTTTTTGCAATTCTTCGATACGCACTTTGGCGTTAAGAGCTGCTTCGTAATCCTCTTTAGCGGCAGCGGCTTCTTGTTTTTCTTTTTGTTCTGCAATTTCTTTTTCCAAAGATTTAACATCAGTTACAGGATGTTGTGCAGCTAGGTGAGCAGCAGTCATATCGATTAAGTCAATTGCTTTATCTGGTAAACTACGTTGTGGAATGTATTGGATTGAAAAGTCAACGGCAGCTTTCAAAACGTTATCTGGAAGGATAACATTGTGGTGTTTTTCGTACAAATCACGAATACCCATCAAGATGTTAAAGCTGTCTTGAGCAGAAGGAGCGTTAACTTTAACTTCGTTGAAACGACGAGCGAGCGCAGCATTTTTCAAAATGGTATTGCGGTATTCGTCTTGAGTAGTAGCACCAATAACAGTCAATTCACCACGAGAGAGAGCAGGTTTAAGAATATCTGCTAGACCTTTAGAACCAGAGTCACCACCAGTTGAACCAGCTCCAAGAATTTGATGAATTTCATCAAAGAAGAGGATGATATTACCAGCGTCTTTGACTTCTTTAATCATGTTTTGGATGTTTTCTTCGAAAGCACCACGGTATTGTGTACCAGCTTCAAGGCCTGAAATATCAATTGAGATGATTTCTTTGTTCTTGATAGCAGCAGGCACGTCACCGTTAACAATAGCTTGCGCTAATCCTTCAACGACAGCTGTTTTACCAACACCAGCATCCCCGACTAGAACTGGGTTGTTCTTTGTACGACGAGACAAGATTTCAGCTGTTTCTTGAATTTCCTTGTTACGTCCGATAACGGGATCGAGTTCGTTGCTACGAGCACGTTCAGTTAAGTTTGTTCCAAGTTTAGCCAAGATACCATCTTCTTTAGGTGCAGAAGTAGGAGCACCTTCTTGATAATCAGCATTTCCTGGGAGTTTACCAGTTTGACGGTATTGAGCAAATTCTTCAGGAGTTACTTCGCGACCATTGATTAGGTAACGTTTATTTTCTGAATTGTATCCTCCCATGTTTCCCATTAATTGGTTGAAGATATCATCCATATTTCCAAAAGGATCTCTTCCGTAAAATTGATTGTTTGCCATGTATAATTACCTCTTTTCATTCTTAAAATAATTCCAAATGATATTATGCTATGATTTGGAAGATTGAAGGTCAAATCCCTTTAGTCTTTACATATCGGAGTAGAGAGGTCGTATTTAAAGAGATTTATCAATTGTTCCTATCAATCACCTTCTGAGGATATAATACACCTTTGGTCAGTAAAAGTCAAAGAATTATGCGCAGAAAATATGATTTTTTTATCTAGTAAGCGTTTGATATTTTTAAAACTAATACTATAATATGATTTTAGGGTTTTGTTAGAAAAATTCAAAAGTCAATTAGCGTGTTATTTAATAGCAGAAAAGAGTAAAAATAAAAAAATTAAGCAAAAAAAGTAAAAAAGTGTTGACAGCTACAAAAATCTAAGTTATAATAATTAAGGTTTTGTAATGAAACTGACCTAAGACAGCAGGGGAGCCGTGCTCGTAATATTCCTGCCGAGGCACAAAACGTAATGATGAAATAACGTATTTGTACTTTCGTGTCTAGGTTTAGGTGCGAATTTTTTTGTACCTAGCCCAAAAATAATAACGGAGGTAAAACTAATGAGTGAAGCAATTATTGCTAAAAAAGCTGAACAAGTTGATGCTGTTGCTGAAAAAATGAAAGCTGCTGCATCTATCGTTGTTGTTGATTCACGTGGTCTTACAGTTGAACAAGATACAGTTCTTCGTCGTAATCTTCGCGAAAACGGTGTTGAATTTAAAGTTATCAAAAATTCAATTTTGACTCGTGCAGCTGAAAAAGCAGGTCTTGACGGAATGAAAGATCTTTTCGTAGGACCATCTGCAGTAGCATTTTCTAACGAAGATGTTGTTGCACCAGCAAAAGTTCTTAGTGACTTTGCTAAAGATGCTGAAGCACTTGAAATCAAAGGTGGGGCAATCGAAGGCGCTGTATCTTCAAAAGAAGAAATCGCTGCTCTTGCATCATTGCCAAACCGCGAAGGACTTCTTTCTATGCTCCTTTCTGTACTTCAAGCGCCAGTTCGCAACGTTGCACTTGCTGTCAAAGCAGTTGCAGACAACAAAGAAGACGACGCTGCTTAATGCGTATGGTAGCCTAGGGCTACAAACAATTATCTAATAAAACATTAATATTTTTGGAGGAATCTACAATGGCATTGAACATTGAAAACATTATTGCTGAAATTAAAGAAGCTTCAATCCTTGAATTGAACGATCTTGTAAAAGCTATCGAAGAAGAATTTGGTGTAACTGCAGCTGCTCCTGTAGCTGTAGCTGCTGCTGGTGCTGCAGACGCTGGTGCTGCTAAAGACTCATTTGACGTTGAATTGACTGCAGCTGGCGACAAAAAAGTTGCTGTTATCAAAGCTGTACGTGAAGTTACAGGTCTTGGTCTTAAAGAAGCTAAAGCTCTTGTTGATGGTGCACCTGCTAACGTTAAAGAAGGCGTTGCAACTGCAGAAGCTGAAGAAATCAAAGCTAAACTTGAAGAAGCTGGAGCTTCAGTTACTCTTAAATAATAAGGTAACTACTCAAGTAGCCTAATAAAACGAATAACCCCGCTAGTCTTAGGACTAGCGGGGTTTTTGTTTGCTATCAATTTATAATTTATTGTTTCAATTAAACATGGTATAATTAAGTGATTAAATAAATATTTTGGTAAAGGGGGTACCCCCTTTAGTGTATTGCTAACAAAATACACTAAATAACTATTAGTTCCCTTTTGCTGATAAATAATGTGAGGTATGTGAATGGCAATTAAGGGGATTACGCTAAAAGAAAGTATGAATCGCTCAGTCCAAGCTATTATGCCGTTGGATGAGGAAAAAGAAGTATTCAGTCAAAAATTGGTCAACTATCTGACTAATTTGATTAGGCAAGAATCAGAATCTGAGGAGCATCAGAAAATTCTTTTAAAAGACTTCTTAGAAAGTCTTTTACCTTATAACTTTATAAATACATCTAGCAGAATTGACCTTGCTATTTACAATGGTAAGGATTCAAATTCTACTTTAGGTGTTCTTTTCGAGTGCAAGAGTTTAACTAATAAGTCAGAGATGATGACGACTGACCGAATCAATTCAAAGGGGTTTCAAGAGATTGTAGCTTACTACTTGAACGAAAGGCTCTTTGAGAAAAATCTTGAGATTAAGAAGTGTATCATTACTAACGGTTTTTCTTGGTTTGTAATTGAATCCAAGGAGTTTGAAAAACATTTCTTCAAGAATAAGAAATTGATTGACCTTGTGACTAAGTTCAAGAACAATCAACTTGCTAGCAATAAGACTGAATTTTTATACTCAGAGGTGATTGCACCTGAAATTGATAAAGCAATTGAAAAAGGTATTGTTATTGCTCACTTTGATTTAAGTCAAGCCTTGGTTAAATCAAGTAAGACGATTGAAATTAAGAAGAATAACCTTACTCAGCTTTATCGCTTTTTCACTGCCGAGAACTTACTGAATAAAGAAATTTTTACCGACTCTAACAAACTTAATAAAAACTTTTATGATGAATTACTTTATCTGATGGGGTTAGAGGAAAGCAAACAGGGAACAACAAAAATCATTTCACGCTTGAAACCTGCTAAACGACAGCAATATTCTTTCGTAGAAAATATTATTGAAAAATTGGATATGAAAGATGTTCCTAAAGATAAACAAGAGGAAAATGCTATTCAGTTGACAGTTGTTTGGATGAATAGGATTCTTTTTCTTAAACTGCTAGAATCTCAGTTAGTTTTGTTCAATAGTGATGAATCATACCGTTTCTTGACTTATGATAAACTTTCTAGCTTTGAAGAGATTTACAGCCTTTTCTTCGGTGTTCTTGCTCGCAAGGTAAATGATCGAAATAAAAGAATTCAAGAAAAGTTTGGTTATATTCCTTATCTTAATTCATCATTGTTTGAAGAAACTCAACTGGAGAAGTCTGAATATGGAATTAGTATCGATCGCTTGCCTGAGGGTAATATTGAGATTTTCTCTAAAACTGCTTTAATAGGGGCAGATAAGAAACGGAAAAAGGGTCAAATTAACATTATTGAATATCTTTTTGACTTCCTTGATTCTTATGATTTCTCAACTAGTATTAGCCACCATAAAAAAACTAAGAATGACCTCATCAATGCCTCTGTTCTTGGTCTGATTTTTGAAAAGATTAACGGGTATCGTGATGGCTCTTTCTACACTCCAGGTAACATTACGATGTATATGTCACGCAAAGCGATTCGTACAGCAGTGGTTGATAAGGTTAATGAAGCTCTTGGTTGGAATTGTGAAACCATTGAAGATATTAAAATAGGGATTGGACACAGCATTGAAAATGCTCATAAAGTCAATCAAGCTATTGATGAACTTAAAGTTTGTGACCCAGCAGTTGGGTCAGGTCACTTCCTTGTCTCTGTTCTTAATGAAATCATTGCTCTCAAAAGTGATTTAAATGTTCTATTTGATGCTGAGGGAAAATTCATTGGGAATCTTATTCAATGCTATGTTATCAATGATGAGTTAGTTATTCAGGATATGGCAGGAAATAACTTTGTCTATCAGACTGGTAATCAACAATCAGAACAGATTCAAAAGGCGATTTTCCATCAGAAGCGACATATCCTAGAAAGTTCCCTATTTGGAGTTGATATTAACCCAAGTTCAGTTAATATTTGCCGTTTGCGTCTTTGGATTGAGTTATTGAAATCTTCATACTATTATAAAGATGAAGAGAGTGGTGTTGACACATTAACAACACTTCCAAATATTGATATCAATATTAAGGTTGGAGATAGTCTTCTTCATAAATTTGACTTTGACTATGAATTTGATATGCGTCGCAATGATTTCAAAGAGTACTTGGAGCTTGTTCGAGATTATAAGAAAACCAACAATAAAGCTACCAAGGGAATTATTTGGGATAAGATTGAAAAACTCAAATATTCCTTTGATGACCTAGCTTCAAGTCCTGAGTTGAAGAAGTTGACTAAATTGATTTCTGAGCGAAATAAGGCAGGAGCAATTAGTCTTTTTGATGAAGAAAACAAGAATAGTAAAGAATTTGAAAGATTAAGTAAACAACTTGCTCAAGCAGAAAAAGAACTGGATGCTCGTCTAAAGAATCCACTCTATGCGGGAGGTATGGAGTGGCGAATGGAGTTTCCAGAAATTTTAGGAGAAGACGGTCAGTTTGTTGGCTTCGACCTTGTGATTGGTAATCCACCTTATATCTTCGCTCAAAATAACGTCTTTTCAGATGAAATGAAAAGCTACTATTCAAGGACTTATCCTTTGAATAACTATCAAGCAAATACTTTTGGTTTGTTTTTGGAGTTAGCCTTTTCTCTAGTTCGAGATGGCGGTGGAATTTCATATATTATTCCCAATTCATTTTTTACAATTAATCAATATAAGAGGCTACGCCACCATATTCTTAAAAACTATGATGAAGTAACTTTTATAAATTCTAAAGATAAAATTTTTGATGAAGCTTCTATTGATGTTTGTATAGTAGATATGTTTACGAAACGCCCCTCTAAAGTTACTTTAGGTGTGATTTCAGGTGGTGAAACAAACCTAGTAGCTGAAACTAAGGCTGAAAGTTTACTTAGTCAGGATGTAATTACAATTTCGTCTATTAGTGGAGGAGTTTCGTCATTATTATTAAAAATTGAGAAGAACTCTAAGGTATTAGAAAAAAATTATGGTACAGTCAAAGATGGATTGAAAGCGTATGAACGAGGTAAAGGAAGTCCTAAACAACCTGAGGACAAAGATGAATTTAAAGAGTTTAAAGCTAGTAAGCCGTTTTTCTCTAATCAAAAAGATGATGAATCCTATCGGATGTTTCTATCAGGTAGTGATCTACAAAGATACTATTTAGACTGGTCAGGAAAGTTTTTATCTTATGGAAGTCACCTAGCTGCACCTAGAGATAGTAAACTTTTTGAAGGAGAGCGACTTTTAATTGCTAGAATTCCAGTGAAATCTATCTATACTTTTAGAGCAACCTATACAAATGAAAATTTTGTACATGAACAGAGTATTGAAAGTATTACCAATCTGAAAGTTTCTCCTTTATATTTAATTGGTGTATTGAATTCAAAAATACTTTCTTTTTATGCTATTGAAAAGTTTGATTTTTTACAAAGAAATACATTTCCTCAAATGCGACTAACACAAATCAAGCAATTCCCTATTCCTAATTCAACTGTTGACCAACAGAATGAAATCGCTGACTTAGCTAAGCAACTAATGAAAGAAATGGCAAAAGAGGAAGTTGATCAAGACTTAGTTGATTCTTTAAATACTGAGATTGATGAACTCGTCATGGATTTGTTCGGATTGAATGAGGAAGAAAAACAAACTGTTCGAGATTTTGAGCTTTAGGAGATAAGTTTGCTAGATTTACAAAGAGTATTAAAGAAAATAATATCAAGTCACTTTGAAGAGTTTTTTGGTAGATTTCGATATTAAGGTTTGGTAACTACTCAAGTAGCTTAATAAAACAGAACCACTAGTCATCTGACTGGTGGTTTTTTGCTTTTTTAATTGACAATTAGGAATGGGAAGATTAGAATTTGAATAACAGTACTTGCTAGGAGAAGTCAGATGAAGAGATTCTCGTTATATGTTAGATTGCTATATGGTGTTACTTTTCTAGTAACTATCGCCTTAGTTTTGCTCTCACCAGAAGAAATTATGCTTCATTTTAATAATGGCTTAGTGGATGGTAAAGGAAGTAGGATTAATCTTTTTATTTATCCATTTCTTACTTTAATTCTTGGTGAAGCAGGAATACTTTGGTCAAAATGGTATCGTAAAAAGACTAATCTGAGAAGTTACCCGATTCTCTTAGCCAGTGAAATCAAATTCATTCAAATCTTATCATTGATCGTATTGATTTTCATTTTAGTCATGTTACATCAAGTGTTTTAATATTAGTAAAAAAGATAAGAACTCTGAAATTATCAGAGTTCTTGTTTTTCGATTTGTGGATTTAAATCAAAGAATTTAGTTAATTTAATAATCAGCTGTTTAACATCTTGGGTAATTTCTTCAGGTTTCTCAGGATTTTCTTTTTTAAGCCAAGTCCTGAGAACATTGTAATAACCTCCAGCGATAAATTCAACTGCATAGTTGATTTTTGCGACATCATCACTATAAGCAAACCAAGGTAAAGTAATGCTATCAAATATTTTTCTGGTTCGGCTATCAAATTTTTGAAAGAAAAGATCGAAATGTTGGTGCTTGATTAAGATTGATAAAACGTTTCGCTTATGATACCAAAATTCTAATGAACCAGCCACCACTTCTTCGAAACTTTCAGATTGAGCGAAGTTTTGGCGTTCTCTTAGATATTCATCGATTACCTTTTCAAAATAGTAATTTAAGAGTTCTTGTTTATTAGCGAAGTGACGATAAAAGGTTCTTCTTGAGACTTGGGAGATTTCGAGAATATCTTTAATCCTGATGTCTTCGTAGTTTTTGCCTTTCATCAGGCAGATGAGGGAACAAAATAGCCTGTCTTTTGTATCCTTTATTTGCTTAACTTTACCACATACCATAATTAAATCCTTTCTTTTTGAGCAAAATGGGGAATTGGATCTGAGTATTAGTTAAAGTTATTATAGCACTCTCTTTGCGATGCCGGGGAAAAGAAGTTTATCCTAAAACGTTTTCCAAAAATGTAAACGTATCAAATTTTATGAGATAGCCCTTTCAATTATAATGTAAATACTTATTAAAAAATCATTGGCGATATGGACAGCGTATTCAAATTGTGTTATGATATGACGGTTAAAGGGAGAGTGAGTTATGCAGCAAAAGAAGAAAACATTTCCAATCATGTCATTGGTTTATTTGGTGGTTTATCTAGTTGCCGTTTTTTACAATATTGAGCACCATCAGAAACTTTTTGTCTATCTGTGGTCAGCTTTGTTTTTGGGAAATTTAGCTTATATCATTTATAGTTTAATCAAAATGTTTCGAAAAACAAATCATTAATGAAAAATTGACTAAAAAAGAGCCTTACTGAGGCTCTTTTTTTATTGATTGATACTTGCCATAAGGCTATCTGCTGTTGTTTCTGGTAAAATTCGAATGCGATCTAATGATAGTAAACCGTCATTTTTATCAGCAATTCCTTCATTTGTTGTAATACCAAGTTTATAGTTGAGTTCACCAGCGAGTTGGAGAGTGGTATCAGAATAACGTCCTGCAGGATAGGCGATTGTCATGGTATCTTGTGATAAGTTGCTATCAAGGTAGCTTTTGGCATCGGACATTTCTGTTTTTTGAGTATTGTCATCACTAGCAGATAAGTCTGGGTGGGTTGAAGTATGACTTTGGAAAGACATCCCTTGTTCTTTCATTTCAAGCATCTGGTCAAGGCTAAGGTTGGCAGGATTTCCAACAGTACTTGTAATGACATTGTTAGTTGCTTTGGCACCGTATTTTTTCAAAATAGGGTAGGCATTATCGTAAAAATCCCATAAACTATCGTCAAAAGTTAACCAAATGATTTTTGAATTTCCATTTGGTAAAACATTTTCTGTCAGAACTTTATAAGCTTCTTCAGGAGTTAAAAAATAGTATCCTTCATCAGAAAGTCGCTTGATGTGACTTTCGAATGTTGTCGGATCTACGATAAGGTTAGCGTTTGAAGCTTCCTCGGGAGCCATGACGTGAATGGCGTGATACATTAGAATTGGAAGAGAAACATCTGAATCTTGCTGAACCCAGTTAACTTCGCTATTATTGTCACTAGCTTGATTTACTGAAGTTTGATTGGTAGGAGGAGTGGTTGACGTTTGTTGATCTGATTTTTTTGAGATTTGTTCTGCTTTTTCTGCTGATAGAATCGAGTGACTCTCTTTTAATGTGAAAAAGAGCATGGCGCCAGCTATGATACAGGCTAAAAATAGAATAATATTGACGAGTATTAGTGATTTTTTGCTTTTTTTCTCGTGCTTGTGTCGTGTTTTCATGGAAATCTCCCCTGTAGATAAAAATCTGCTTTTATTGTACTACTTTTTTAGTACAGAATAAAGAATTTACCTTAAATTAGGGAAAGATTTTTAGACTTCTTTATTTTTCTGTAAATTCTGAATAATTTTATGGTATAATGTAGAAAATGTTTTTATTTTAGGAAGTGCTGGTTGAAAAAATCACTTTTCCGTTCGAAAATTACTTACTAAGGAGAATAAAATGTCAATAAAAATTGCTTTGCTCGGTTTTGGTACAGTTGCTAGTGGTGTTCCTTTCCTTTTGAAAGAAAATCATTCAAAAATCACGGAAGCAGCTCATGACACCATTGAAATCGCTAAGGTTCTTGTCAAAGACGATGAAGAAAAAAATCGTTTGTTGGCTGCCGGAAATGATTATAATTTTGTTACAAACGTTGATGAGATTTTAAGTGATGATAGCATTGACATTGTTGTTGAATTGATGGGACGTATCGAACCAGCTCGTACTTTCATCACAAAAGCTCTTGAAGCAGATAAAAATGTTGTTTCAGCCAACAAAGATTTGATTGCTACTCATGGTAAAGAATTGATTGCGCTTGCTAAAGATAAAGGTGTTGCTTTTTACTATGAAGCAGCAGTAGCTGGTGGTATTCCAATCCTTCGTACACTAGCAAATTCACTTACTTCTGATAAAGTGACTCGTATTTTGGGTGTTCTTAACGGTACATCAAACTTTATGATGACTAAGATGGTTGATGAAGGTTGGACTTATGATGATGCTCTTAAGACAGCTCAAGAACTTGGTTATGCTGAAAGTGACCCAACAAATGATGTTGAAGGTATCGATGCTGCTTATAAAGCTGTTATCTTGAGTCAATTTGGCTTTGGTATGACAATTGATTTTGATGATGTGGCTCATAAAGGTATCACAACAATCACACCAGATGATGTAGCGGTTGCTCAAAAACTTGGTTATGTGATTAAACTTGTCGGAGACGTCCGTGAAGTTGAATCAGGTATTTCAGCAGAAGTGTCACCAACATTCTTGCCAAAAGCTCACCCACTTGCTAGTGTAAATGACGTTATGAATGCTGTCTTTGTTGAATCTATCGGTATCGGTGAATCAATGTATTATGGACCAGGTGCTGGTCAAAAGCCAACAGCAACTTCTGTAACAGCTGACATTATCCGCATTTGCCGCCGTATTAAAGATGGCAATGTTGGTAAATCATTCAACGAATTTGCTCGTGAAACAAAAATGGCAAATCCTTCAGATGTGACAAGCCATTACTATTTTGCAATTAATACACCTGACAAAAAAGGTCAATTGCTTCGTTTAGCTGAAATCTTCAATTCTGAAAATATTTCATTTGAACAAGTGCTTCAACAAAAAGCAAACGGTACTCGTGCACGTGTGGTTATCATTACTCACTCAATGAGTAAGACACAATTGGCTGCGGTTACTGAAAAATTGGAAGCTGAAGAAGATTTCAAAGTTTTAAATAGTCTTAAAGTATTGGGTGAATAAGAAACGATAAGTTTAAAGGTGAAAGGAAGGCTCATTTTTGAGCGATTATAGTGATATGAAAATTACAGTACCAGCAACCTCTGCTAATGTTGGACCTGGATTTGATTCTGTTGGTGTTGCGGTTTCTAAGTATTTAACAATCGAGGTTTTAGAAGCTGCTGACAAATGGGAAGTTTTGCATGATTTGGGTGATGTTCCAAGTAATGAAACAAACCTTTTGATTACGACAGCTTTGCAAGTCAAATCAGATTTAAAACCACATCGCATTAAGATGGTTTCAGATATTCCTTTGGCACGTGGTTTAGGGTCTTCATCTTCAGTTATTGTGGCAGGTATTGAGTTAGCCAATCAATTGGCTGACTTGAACTTGTCAGATGATGAAAAGCTTACGCTAGCGACTAAAATCGAAGGTCACCCAGATAACGTAGCACCAGCTATTTTTGGAAATCTTGTGGTGTCATCATATGTTGATGGAAAAGTTAACAGTGCTGTTGCGACTTTCCCAGAGGCATCATTTGTAGCTTTTATTCCAAATTATGAATTAAAGACAAGTGATAGTCGTAATGTGCTCCCAGTTCAATTTTCTTACAAAGAAGCTGTTGCAGCCTCATCAATTGCCAATGTTGCTATTGCAGCCCTTTTGACAGGAGATTTGGAAAAAGCTGGAAAAGCGATTGAAGCTGACCTTTTCCATGAACGTTTCCGTCAAAAATTAGTAAAAGAATTTGCTCAGATTAAAGAAAAAGCGCATCAAGCTGGTGCTTATGCGACTTATCTTTCTGGTGCTGGTCCAACAGTGATGGTTTTGGCGCCAAAAGAGCAAGAAAGCAAAGTTCTAGAGGCTGTTCAATCACTTGGCTTGGACGGTGAAGTAGTTGCTCTACATGTAGATACTAAAGGAGTTTTTGTTGAAAAAGACTAATTTAGGTTTTCTACTTGGTTTAGTAACATACATTTTGTGGGGCTTTTTGTCCCTTTATTGGAAATTACTTTCAGGTGTTAGTTCATATAACACCTTTTCTTATCGTATCATTTTCACAGTTATTACCATGTTGCTTTACATGCTAGTATCCAGAAATCACAAGCGGTATCAGAGTGAGATTGGTAGTTTGATAGCTGATAAGAAGAAGTTATTTATGATGATTTTGGCGAGCTTTTTGATTGCTATTAACTGGCTGACTTACATCTTTGCAGTGGCACATGGTCAAGCAACTCAGGCGAGTTTTGGTTATTATATTATGCCGCTTGTTTCCATTTTACTTGCTGTGATTTTCTTGCACGAAAGTTTAAGTTCATGGATGCTTTCAGCAATTGCTATTGCAGGATTTGGAGTTGGAATGCTTGCTTTTGACACAGGTCAAGTACCACTAGTTTCGATTGTTTTAGCCTTATCTTTTGGCTTATATGGCTTGGTTAAGAAAAATGTTCGACTCTCCAGTGATGTTGCTATGCTGGTTGAAAGTAGTCTGGTTTTGCCTTTTGTCATCATTTATTTGGTAGCTTTTAGTAAGGAAAGTATGATTGATTATACTTTACTGGAAAATGTTTTGTTGGTAATTTCTGGTGTGGTGACAGCAATTCCTTTGCTTTTATTTGCAGAGGCAGTTAAGCGAGCACCTTTAAATATTATTGGGTTTATCCAATACATTAACCCGACGATTCAGTTGATTATTGCGGTTCTTATTTTTAAAGAAACAATAGCTGTAGGACAATTAAAAGGATTTATCTTTATCTGGATTGCCATTGCTGTCTTTATTTTAGGACAAGTTATTGTGATGCGTAAAAATAAGTAGTTTGGAGCTAACATGCACAAAAAAACTGTTGTTGATTTTAAGGAATTAGGGCAACGTTTGATTTTTGAAAATCCCTTGATTGAGCTTTCTGCTAAGTCAGCAAAGGATGTTAAAACCATTTTGCAAGAGGTAGAGAATTACCAAATGCAAGGATATTATGTCATTGGTTATGTGAGTTATGAAGCTGCCCAAGCCTTTGATGAGAAATTTTCAGTTAAGACTCGTCCGCTCTCAGGTGAGTATTTGGCTTATTTTACGGTTCATCAAGAAGTTAAAAAAGAGCCTTTCCCGTGTCAATCTCAAAAAAATATTCAATTGCCAAAATCATGGCAATCAAATACGACTAAAGGTGAGTATGAGAAAGCTATCGCTAGGATTAAAGAGGAAATCAGGCAAGGAAATACCTACCAAGTTAACTACACTTTGCAGTTATCTAGTCTGCTTGAGGAAGATGCTTTTACTTTATATAATCACTTAGTCATTGCTCAAGAAGCAGCTTACAATTGCTATATCGAACATGATGATTTTGCTATTTTGTCTGTTAGTCCAGAGCTGTTTTTTAAGAAAAAAGGAAATCGTTTGATAACGCGTCCGATGAAGGGAACGATTACTCGCGGTTACAGCACTAAAGAAGATTTGGAAAATAAAATCTGGCTGGCAAATGATAGTAAAAATCGTGCTGAAAACATGATGATTGTTGATTTGCTACGTAATGATATGGGACGCATTTCAGAAATCGGTAGCGTTAAGGTAACAAAACTTTGTGAGGTTGAACAATACTCAACGGTTTGGCAAATGACCTCAACCATTGAAAGTCAGTTGCAATCAGATAAAAGTCTTTTAGATATTTTTTCTGCCCTTTTTCCCTGTGGGTCAATTACTGGAGCTCCAAAGATTGCGACAATGGCGATTATCAATCAGCTAGAAAAGCAACCTCGAGGCGTTTATTGTGGGACGATTGGGATTTGTCTGCCGAATGGAGATGCTATCTTTAATGTCGGTATCCGTACCATTCAAAAACTAGGTAATCAGGCTATTTATGGTGCTGGTGGCGGCATTACTTGGGGGAGTGCCTGTGATGATGAGTATAAAGAGGCTTGCGATAAGTCGGCGGTTTTATATCGCAATCAACCTGACTTTGACTTGCTTACAACCGCTAGGGTATCTCATAAGCAAGTGGTGGATTTAGACGAACACATCAAGCGTTTAAAAGAGTCGGCAAGGTATTTTGCTTACCCGTTCTCAAAAGAAGATTTTTTAGCAAAGTTGTCTAAGCAGCTTGAGGAGTTAGATGATGCTGACTATCGTTTGCGAATTTTAGTGAAGCAAACTGGTGCTATTCAGTTCCAGCTAGCAGAACTTAGAGACCTGCCAGAAAATTATCTGAAAGCTGAGCTGGTTCATCGCAGTGAGTCAATTGACAGTCCATTTACTTATTTTAAGACGACCTATCGTCCGCATTTACAAAGTTTATCTGGTGAGTCTATCTTTATTTCTAATAAGGGTTATCTGCAGGAAACGACTATTGGTAATCTCATTTTAGAAATCGATGGAAAATGGTATACGCCCCCAGTTGACGTAGGAATTTTAGACGGCATTTGCAGGCAAAAATTAATTAAGGAAGGTCGCGTGTTTGAAGCATATTTGACAAAAGATGACTTAAAGAAAGCTAGTCACATTTATGCTTGTAATAGTGTTCGTGGCGTTTATGAAATCACTTTGAATAAATAGCAAAGCTTCTTTTAGAAATCGTTTCTATCGACTTTCCTTGTGCTATAATAGAAGTGTTATTGTAATTTTATAAGAGAAAGGTATATGCGCTAAAAGCTTATCATTGAAAGATTTCGAGGTAAATGTCTCAATCTTATTTTTAATGTCAGCAACTTTTGGTCATAGTAGGACATTCATTAAATGAATTATCAAGAAGCTTTAGATTGGATTCATGGCAAGCTAAAATTTGGAATCAAACCTGGTTTAAAACGAATGGCTTGGATGCTTGAAGAACTTGACAATCCTCAGGAAAAGCTTGCCGCTGTCCACGTTGTTGGGACAAATGGTAAAGGATCAGTTACCAGCTATTTACAACACATTTTCTCACTAGCTGGTTATGAAGTTGGGACATTTACGTCACCATATATTGTTGATTTTCGTGAACGTATTAGCTTAAATGGGCAAATGATTTCTGAGACTGATTTTCTTAAATTGGTGGAACGCGTTCGCCCTGTTGTTGAACGTTTATCTGTTGAAACTGACTTAGAACCAGCCACAGAATTTGAAGTTATTACTGTTTTAATGTTTGAATATTTTGGTCACATGCACCCAGTTGACATTGCGATTATCGAAGCTGGAATGGGTGGCCTTTACGACTCAACCAATGTTTTCAAAGCTTTGGCAGTTCTTTGCCCGTCAATTGGCTTAGATCATCAGAATATTTTAGGACAGACTTATGCGGAAATAGCTGCGCAAAAAGCGGGTGTTTTAAAAGAAGGAGTTCCATTCATCTTTGCAACTGAGCGTGACGATGTTCGTCAAGTTTTCACTGAGAAAGCAAAAGCATGCTACAGCAGCCTTTATGAATTTGGGAAGGATTTTTCTACTTCAGAAAATAAAAACGGTTTTGATTATCATGGTAAAGAAACGCTTGAGCAAGTTTGCTTAGCTATGCCTGGAAAGCACCAGGTCAGCAACGCTAGTCTAGCTATTACAGCAGCCCTTCAATTGCGTGAACGTTATCCAAAAGTGACTAAAGAAATCATTAAAGCTGGTTTAGCCAAAACTCACTGGGTAGGTCGTACAGAATTGGTCTTCCCAAATGTCATGATTGACGGTGCTCACAACAACGAAAGTGTTCAAGCACTGGTTAATGTTATGCAAAAGTACAAAGATAAGCATTTGCATATTTTATTTGCGGCCATTGACACAAAGCCAATTGATTCAATGCTTGAGTTACTTAGTCAGCTAGCTGATGTGGATGTGACAACTTTTGTCTATCACAATGCACTGCCTTTGGAAAAATACCCAAGCCAATACCATAAAGTAGCTAATTGGCAAGATTGGCTTAAGCAGATTGATTTAGATAGTCAGGATGATTTTTATCTGATTACAGGCTCACTTTACTTCATTTCACAAGTGCGTCCTGTACTTTTGTCAAGACAGCAAAATTAAGCTATAATAGAAAAAATAAAAAGATTGGAAAATAAAATGGCAAATCAAGAAAAACTCGAAGCAGCAGTTTACCAACTCTTAGAAGCTCTAGGAGAAGATCCAAAACGTGAGGGCTTACTAGATACGCCTAAGCGTGTTGCAAAAATGTATCAAGAGATGTTTTCAGGCTTGAATGAAGATCCTAAAGATCAATTTACAGCTGTGTTTACCGAAAATCATGATGAGGTTGTTCTCGTTAAAGATATTCCGTTTTACTCAATGTGTGAGCACCACTTGGTTCCTTTTTATGGAAAAGCTCATGTTGCTTATTTGCCAAGCGATGGTCGCGTAACAGGTCTTAGTAAATTAGCGCGTGCTGTTGAAGTAGCAAGTAAACGTCCGCAGTTGCAAGAACGTTTGACTGACCAAGTGGCTACAGCATTGGAAGAAGCTCTTCATCCAAAAGGCATTTTTGTCATGATTGAAGCAGAGCACATGTGCATGACAATGCGTGGCATTAAAAAACCTGGAAGTAAAACGGTGACAACTGTCGCTAAAGGGATTTTTAAAGAAGACCGCGAAGAACGTAAGGAAATCCTATCTTTGATTTTAGGAAAATAATCGCTTAAGGTATTGTATTGCTAAGGAGATCATAATGAAAATCGGTAAACATGACATTGATGGCAAAGCTTGTATCATGGGAGTTCTAAATGTCACTCCAGATTCTTTTTCTGATGGAGGTTCTTACACATCGATTGAGAAAGCGCTTGAGCAAGCAGAGAAAATGATTGCTGAAGGGGCGAAAATTATCGATGTTGGTGGCGAGTCAACACGACCAGGTTACACTTTTGTGGAAGCAGCTGATGAGATTAATCGTGTTGTACCAGTTATTAAGGCTCTCAAGGAAAAATTTGATATCCTAGTCAGTATTGATACCTACAAAACAGAAACTGCGCGTGCTGCCTTAGAAGCAGGAGCAGATATTTTAAATGATGTTTGGGCAGGACTTTACGATGGGGAAATGCTTGCGCTTGCTGCTGAAAAAAACGTGCCAATTATTTTGATGCACAATCAAAAAGAAGAAAAGTATGACAATATTACCAAAGAAGTTTGTGACTTTTTAGTAGAACGTGCTAAAGCAGCATTGGACGCTGGTATTACTAAAGAAAATATCTGGATTGATCCAGGATTTGGTTTTGCTAAAAATGAAGCACAAAACATTGAACTTTTGCAAGGCTTGGATGCTGTTTGTCAGCTTGGATACCCAGTTCTTTTTGGTATTTCCCGTAAACGCACAGTAGATTATCTGCTAGGTGGCGGGACAGCAGCTCTTGAGCGTGATATGGGAACAGCGGCATTGTCAGCTTGGGCAATTGCTAAAGGTTGTCAAATCGTTCGCGTGCATAATGTTGATCTCAATCGTGACATTGTTAAAGTGATTAGTCAACTCGTTTGAAAGGAGTAAGAGGAGAAGAAAGAGTTTGAGAAAAGTATCTCAGACTTTCTTCTTTGTTACCAATAATATGGATAAAATTCATTTAAAAGGATGCCGTTTTTACGGTTACCATGGTGCTTTTGCAGAAGAACAAACATTAGGGCAAATTTTTGTTGTTGATTGTACCTTGTCTGTTGATTTGGCAAAAGCATCGCAGTCTGATCGTTTAGAAGATACTGTTCATTATGGTTTAGTTTTTGAAGCTATCAAAAAACAAGTTGAAGAAAATAAATACATTTTGATTGAACGTCTGGCTGGGGCAATTTGCCAGGACATTTTTGAACAGTTTCCGCCAGTTCAAGCAATTACTTTAAAAATTTCCAAGGAAAATCCACCCATTAATGGGCATTATGATTCTGTTGGTATTGAGTTAGAACGGGAGAGGGTATGATTAGCGTTTATTTAAGTTTAGGCAGTAATATTGGTGATAAAAAAGCCTATCTTGAAGCGGCTCTTGAACGTCTAAATCAACTGCCTCAAACATCGCTTGCTTCCGTTTCCTCATTTTATGAAACAGCAGCTTGGGGTAAGACGGACCAAGATGATTTTTTGAACATTTGTTGTCAATTAAAAACAGAATTAGCTGCTCAGCAATTATTGATAGAGTGTCAACAAATCGAGAAGGATTTGCACCGTGTTCGCCATGAACATTGGGGACCTCGTACCATTGATATTGATATTCTTTTGTATGGTAGCGAGCATATCGCAACAGAGAGCCTTAAGGTGCCGCATCCTTACATGACAGAGCGTGCTTTTGTCCTTGTACCGCTTTTTGAGATTGCTCCGTCACTTGAAATTTGTGGTCATTCTATTACATCTTATTTAAAAACATTAAATCTTGAAGAAGTGCGAAAACTTCAGTCGTAAATATCGTCAAAAGCTGATTTTTTTGTTATAATTAAGGTCGGCTTTATGCCGATTTTTTAGTAGCTTAGTTGCTAATAAAATCATTTGATCATAAATGAGCTAATAGTATTGATAAGGGTATTAGTTGATTTTAATCAAATGATGACTACAATTTTGATTAATAGTTTTAGAGTTGGAAGAAAATGTTAGAATTTTTAAATGATGAACTAAAAGGGATTGATATTCGAGTTAATGAACCCTTAAAAAAATATACTTACACGAAAGTGGGAGGTCCAGCGGACTATCTCGCTTTTCCACGTAATCGATATGAATTGATTCGTATTGTTGAATTTGCTAATAAAAATGATATTCCATGGATGGTGCTTGGAAATGCTAGTAACATCATTGTTCGTGATGGTGGTATCCGTGGTTTTGTTATCATGTTTGACAAATTAAATACAGTCACAGTTAACGGCTATGTGATTGAAGCAGAAGCTGGTGCTAACTTGGTTGAAACAACACGTATCGCCAAATACCACAGTTTAACTGGTTTTGAATTTGCTTGTGGTATTCCAGGTAGCGTTGGTGGTGCTGTCTTCATGAACGCTGGTGCTTATGGCGGAGAAATTTCGCATGTCTTGGTATCAGCTCAAGTACTTACCAAAGAAGGTAAAGTTAAGACAATTGAAGCTCGTGACATGAAGTTTGGTTACCGTCATTCAGCGGTCCAAGATAGCGGTGATATTGTTATTTCAGCAAAATTCGCCCTTAAACCAGGTGATTATGTTTTGATTGAGCAAGAAATGGCACGTTTAACTCACTTACGTGAATTAAAACAACCCCTTGAATACCCATCATGTGGGTCAGTCTTCAAACGTCCAGTTGGACACTTTGCTGGACAATTAATCACAGAAGCCAACCTTAAAGGACACCGTATTGGTGGCGTTGAAGTTAGTAAAAAACACGCAGGCTTTATGGTAAATGTCGCTGACGGTACAGCTCAAGATTATGAAGATTTGATTGCTTATGTTATTGACACAGTTGAGAAAAATTCAGGCGTTCGTTTAGAGCGCGAAGTTCGCATTATCGGCGAGAAAAAAGATTAAAGAAGCTCCATGGAGGTTTTATGAGAATTGACTAATCCAATTATTGCATTTAAAAACGTATCAAAAGTATTTGAAGATAACGGTACAGTTGTTTTAAAGGATATTAACTTTGAGTTAGAAGAAGGAAAATTTTACACCCTTCTTGGTGCTTCAGGTTCAGGTAAATCAACGATTTTAAATATCATTGCAGGGCTTTTACAGCCAACCACAGGTGATGTTTTCCTTGATGGAGAGCGTATCAATGATATCCCAATCAATAAACGTGATGTTCACACCGTTTTTCAAAATTACGCCCTTTTCCCTCATATGAATGTCTTTGAAAATGTCGCTTTTCCTCTAAAATTAAAAAAAGTCGACAAAAAAGAAATTGAACGACGAGTGGAAGAAGCTCTTAAAATGGTACGTTTGGCTGGTTTTGAGAATCGCCAGATTCAAAAATTATCTGGTGGGCAGCGTCAGCGTGTCGCGATTGCGCGTGCTATCATCAATGAACCTCGCGTGGTTTTGCTTGATGAACCTTTATCAGCCTTGGATTTGAAGTTGCGTACAGAAATGCAATACGAACTTCGTGAATTACAACAACGTCTTGGTATTACCTTTGTTTTCGTCACTCACGACCAAGAAGAAGCTTTGGCAATGTCAGACTGGATTTTCGTTATGAATGATGGCGAAATCGTCCAATCAGGTACACCAGTAGATATTTATGACGAGCCAATTAACCACTTTGTGGCTACCTTCATCGGTGAGTCTAATATCATTCCTGGTAAAATGATTGAAGACTATTTGGTTGAGTTTAACGGCAAACGTTTTGAAGCGGTTGACGGTGGTATGCGACCAAATGAAGCGGTTGAAGTGGTTATCCGTCCAGAAGATTTGCAAATCACAATGCCTGAAGAAGGTAAACTACGTGTGAAAGTCGATACCCAACTTTTCCGTGGGGTACACTATGAAATCATTGCTCACGATGAACTTGGTAACGAATGGTTGATTCACTCAACACGTAAAGCCATCGAAGGGGAAGTCATTGGACTTGATTTCACACCAGAAGATATTCATATCATGCGCTTGAATGAAACAGAAGAAGAATTCGATGCGCGTCTTGAAGAATACGTTGAAATGGAAGAGCATGAAGATGGTTTGATTCATGCCATCGAGGAGGAGCGCAATGAAGAAAAATAATTTCTTCTCGATTCCATATATTTTATGGTTGATACTGTTTGTCATTGCTCCCGTCATTTTGATTTTATGGCAGTCATTCTTTGATATCCAAGGACATTTTACCTTGGATAATTACAAGACTTTCTTTAGTTCTTGGACTTATCTTCGAATGAGTTTTAATTCGATTTTATATGCTGCCATCATTACCCTTGTGACCTTGTTGATTTCTTACCCAACAGCATATTTTTTGACACAGCTTAAGCATAAGCAGTTGTGGTTGATGCTTGTGGTTTTACCAACTTGGATTAATCTCTTGTTAAAAGCTTACGCTTTTATGGGGATTTTTGGACAACATGGTGGCGTTAACGCCTTCTTATCATTTGTCGGTATTGGTCCAAAACAAATTTTATTCACAGATTTTTCATTTATCTTTGTTGCTTCTTACATTGAAATTCCATTTATGATTCTACCGATTTTCAATGCGCTTGATGATATTGATACCAATCTCATCAATGCGAGTCATGATTTAGGTGGAAATGGCTTCCAAACCTTTACAAAGGTTGTCTTTCCTTTATCACTAAATGGTGTGAGAAGTGGGGTACAATCAGTCTTTATCCCAAGTCTTAGCTTGTTCATGTTGACTCGTTTGATTGGCGGTAACCGTGTGATTACACTGGGGACAGCAATTGAGCAGCACTTCTTGACAACACAAAACTGGGGAATGGGTTCAACCATTGGTGTGATTTTAATCATGGCAATGCTTGTGATTATGTGGATGACTAAGGAGAGACGAAAATGAAAAAATTTGCGAATTTATATCTAGCTTTAGTCTTTGTTATTCTCTACATTCCAATCGCTTATCTGATTTTCTATTCCTTTAATCAAGGCGGTGATATGAATGGCTTTACTGGATTTACCCTAGAACACTATTCAGAAATGTTTGCGGATAGTCGCTTGATGCTTATCCTGATTCAGACATTCTTCTTAGCCTTTTTAAGTTCGCTTTTGGCGACAGTGATTGGGACTTTTGGAGCTATTTTCATCTACCAAGCTCGTCGTAAACACCAGCAATCCATTCTATCAATGAATAATATTTTGATGGTGGCACCTGATGTTATGATTGGTGCAAGCTTTTTGATTCTTTTTACGCGTTTGGCGGATATTTTCCATTTTAATCTTGGATTTATGACAGTTTTGCTTAGTCATATTGCCTTTTCAATTCCGATTGTAGTGCTTATGGTTTTGCCACGACTTAAGGAAATGAATGACGATATGATTAATGCTGCCTATGATTTGGGTGCAACACCTTGGCAAATGTTGAAAGAAGTCATGTTGCCATATTTGACACCTGGTATCATTTCAGGCTTCTTTATGGCATTCACTTATTCCCTTGATGACTTTGCGGTAACTTTCTTTGTTACAGGAAATGGCTTCTCAACCCTTTCTGTTGAAATTTACTCGCGTGCAAGACGAGGAATCTCACTTGAGATTAATGCTCTTTCAACCATTGTCTTCATCTTTAGTATCTTGCTTGTAATTGGTTATTACTTTATTTCACAAGATAAGAAGGGAGAAAACAATGCGTAAATTATATACGTTTTTCCTAGGGCTTGTTGCGGTAACCTTGATTCTATTTGGTGTTTCAGTTTACATGCAAAAAACATCAAGTTCATCAAGTCAATCTGATAAATTAGTCATTTACAACTGGGGTGATTATATCGATCCAGAGTTGATTACAAAATTCACCAAAGAAACAGGAATTGAGGTTCAGTACGAAACTTTTGATTCTAATGAATCAATGTATACCAAGATTAAGCAAGGTGGAACAACTTACGACATCACCGTGCCGTCAGATTACATGATTGATAAGATGAGAAAAGAACATTTGCTCATCAAATTAGATAAATCTCAAATCAAAGGCTTAGATAACATCGGTTCAAAATTCATGGGCATGAGTTTTGATAAGCATAATGATTATTCAGTGCCATATTTCTGGGGAACGCTTGGTATCGTCTATAATGATACTATGGTCGATAAGGTGCCAGAGCATTGGTCAGATTTATGGAAACAAGAATACAAGAATGATATCATGTTAGTTGATGGCGCTCGTGAAGCAATGGGAATCGGTCTTGGAACTCTTGGCTACAGCTTAAATACCAAATCGATGACTGAGCTAAATGCCGCTTCAAAGAAACTTGATGACCTAACACCAAATATCAAAGCTATTGTCGGTGACGAGATGAAAGGTTACATGATTAATGACGATGCTGCGATTGGAGTCACATTCTCAGGTGAAGCAAGTGAGATGCTTAACTCAAATGAGCATCTTCACTATGTGGTGCCTAGCGAAGGGTCTAACCTTTGGTTTGACAACTTAGTGATTCCAAAAACAGCTAAGCACATTAAAGAAGCTTATGCCTTTATCAACTTCATGTTAGAACCTGAAAATGCTGCGCAAAATGCAGAATACATTGGTTATGCTACACCAAATATAGAAGCCAAGAAACTTTTGCCAAATGACATTAAAGAAAATAAAGCTTTTTATCCATCTGAAGAGACCTTTAACCATTTGGAAGTTTATGATAACCTTGGTCAAAAATGGCTTGGTATTTATAACGATTTATACTTACAATTTAAAATGTATCGCAAATGATACCAAAAGAGTTTGGAAGAATTTCCAAGCTCTTTTTTAAATGAACTCGAAATCAGCTTTAAGATTTGATAAAATAATAGTGAGTTATTTTTTGAAAAATAGTTGAAATTAATTTGGTATTTTCGATTTGATTAGTTAGGAGTTTTAAATGGAAAGTTATCGTAGAGAGTACGAGTTTTCGCTATCCTCAATCCTTAGCTTTGTCTGGCGTGGTGTTATTGTAGGATGTGTTTCCGGAAGCGTGGTCAGTCTTTTTCGACTCTTGATTGCCAAGATTTTCGCACAAGTGGTCAAGTGTTATCAACTCTCGCATGAAAATCCAGCTTTACTTGGTTTGATTTTACTAGTGAGTTTGATTGTTGTCATTGCTATCGGATTTTTGGTTAAATCTGATCCAGATATTAAAGGCTCTGGGATTCCTCACGTCGAAGGAGAGTTGAAAGGCTTACTTCATCCTGATTGGTGGTCTGTTCTTTGGAAAAAATTCATTGGTGGTGTCCTAGCCATTTCAATGGGATTTATGCTAGGGCGTGAAGGTCCAAGTATTCAACTTGGGGCCATGGCTGGAAAAGGTGTAGCGAAATCATTGAAAGCACAGCGCATGGAACAACGTGTCTTGATTGCTAGTGGTGCAGCAGCAGGTTTGTCTGCTGCCTTTAATGCTCCAATTGCAGGTCTTCTTTTTGTTGTTGAAGAAATTTATCATCAATTTTCGCGTTTGGTTTGGATTTCAGCGCTGGTTGCGAGCTTGGTAGCCAATTTTATTTCGTTAAATATCTTTGGTTTGACTCCTGTGCTTGCCATGCCAAGCGATCTTGTTATTTTGCCTTTACATCATTATTGGATGCTTTTGCTTTTAGGGGCATTTTTAGGCATAATGGGTTATCTTTACGAAAAAGTAACCTTGAATGCGAATCTATTTTATGACTTCTTAGGCAAAATTTGTCACGTTCCCAATTATTTTTATGGTATTTTTGCGGCTATCTTGATTCTGCCAATTGGTTATTTCTACCCGCAATTATTAGGTGGCGGAAATGGCTTGATTACATCATTGTCAACTAGTCATTTGACTTTTGCAGTGGTTTGCTTGTACTTTCTTATCCGCTTTGTTTGGAGTACGTTTAGTTATGCCAGTGGTTTACCGGGTGGGATTTTCCTTCCGATTTTGACTTTGGGGTCATTATTAGGTTTTGGTTTTGGTCTAGGCATGCACCAAATTGGCTTTATCAGCACATCTGTCCTTGTTAATTTTCTCGTTCTTGGTATGGCTGGTTATTTTGGTGCTATTTCAAAAGCTCCGCTGACTGCCATTATTTTGGTAACAGAAATGGTAGGAGATTTCCGACAATTGATGACTATTGCAGTCGTTACTTTGGTAGCTTACATTGTAATGGATCTTCTAAAAGGTGAGCCAATCTATGAGGCTATGTTGGCAAATTTATCTATTCCAAAAGACCGCGAAGTTATTGAACCAACGCTTATTGAGTTAACCGTGTCAGATAAAATCGCTGGCAAACGTGTTCGTGATTTGACTCTTCCTAAAAACGTTTTGATTACAACTCAGATTCATCGCAAGAAATCAGAAGTGGTCTGCGGAAGCACTGTTTTAAATGCTGGTGATACAATTTTCTTGGTGGTTAATGAACCAGAAATTGGAAAAATTCGCAAATTATTGATGTAAATATGTCAATAAAATGTTTTTGTATCCCCTTTCATTTTAAGGGGATTTTTGGTAAAATGGATACCAGTAAGAGGATTGTTACTGGTTAAGCAGGCAAAACCTAGTGTGCATAGAAAGCATTTGTGCGTAAAAACACAGTGCATTTTGTGTACGCTAGTTTTGCCTTTTCTTTCCGAATTTTTTTGAGGGAGTAGTAGATAATGAGGATAGAAAAAGTCTATAATAACAATGTTGTTTTGGCTAAGGGGGATGAGGGAGAAGAGATTATCGTCATGGGGAGAGGACTTGGTTTTCAAAAGAAATCAGGTGACGAGATTGATACTTCTTTAGTTGAAAAAACATTTGTTATGCAAGATAGCTCTGCTACACATGAGTTAACGCGTGTTTATATTGACTTGTCACCAATAGAGACAGAGGTTGTTCTTGATATTATCAAGCATGGTCAAGAAGTATTAGAAACTAATTTTGACACAGCATTCTACATTGCTCTTGCAGACCATTTGCATTACACACTTCAGCGAAGTCGTGAGAACATCATTGTGCAAAATCCTTTGTCTTGGGAGATTCGTAAATTTTTTCCAAAGGAGTATCAGCTTGGTCGTGATGCCCTTAAGATTGTTTTTGAAAAGCTAGGTGTTATTCTGCCTGATGATGAGGTTTCATCAATTGCGCTTCATTTTATCAATGCTCAGAAAGACTCTGGTTTGGTTAAGCAAAGCTATCAAATTTCAAAGATTGTGACAGATATTTTAGGGATTGTTCGTTTGTTTTACGGAAAAGTTTCTGATGAAGATTCTGTCAGCTATAATCGTTTTGTGACTCATATTCAGTATTTTGCGCAACGTGTCGTCAATGGAGTGGTACAAGGTAAAAATGACAGCTTTTTGTATGAACAAGTGAAGCTGAATTACCCAGAAGCTTTTTCTTGCTCTGAAAAAATAAAGAATTATATCGAAAGCTCACACAATTTTCCGATGAGTCGAGATGAACAAGTCTATATCACCATTCACATTCAACGACTGGAAACAAGTAGCAAATAAGCCTAAAATCTTCTCAACTGCTGTTGAGAGGATTTTTTTTATAAAAAATTAATTTGGAAGAAATCTGAAAAACTGTGAAAAAGATGATAATGAGGCTGTTTTAAATCTAGTTAATTTTCACTGCAAAATGAAAATACTAAAAAATGTAAAAAAATATCATAAAAGCGCTTGCAAAAAATGTAAGCGCATGCTATACTAAGAATTGTTAAAAGGATTGTTACTGATAAGCAGGCAAAACCTAAATAAATACAAGATAGTTTTGGCGTTACCGCAGATGTGGGCGCAGAAAATTGTTTAGTATTTATTTAGGTTTTTTCTGTTGTTAGGAAAGAACATTAAGAAAGGAGCCAGCTTATGGCTAAAGATTATACTGAATTGGCACAAGATATTGTTGCTCACGTTGGTGGGAAAGACAATATCCTCAAATTAGTTCACTGTGTGACTCGCTTACGTTTCACCTTGAAGGATGAAAGTAAAGCAGATGACGATTATCTCAAACAACGAGATGGTATTGTGACTGTAGTCAAAGCAGGTGGACAATACCAAGTGGTTATCGGAAACCATGTTCCAGATGTCTATGACACTGTTTTAAAAGTTGCCGGTATCCAAGGTGATGGTGGTATTGATGTTAACGAAGGAGATGTTCCTCAAGGTAACATCTTCGATCAATTCATCGCTTTGGTTTCTGGACTTTTCCAACCAATGCTAGGAGCTCTTTCTGCTGCTGGTATGATTAAAGGTTTGGTAGCTATTTTAGCAGCAGTAGGAGTGAAGGAAACAAGTGGTCTTTATGTTATTTTAAATGCCGCTGGTGATGGCTTCTTCCAATTCTTGCCAGTTATCTTGGCATTAACAGCAGCAAAACGTTTCAAAATGGAACAATTCACTGCTTTAGCACTAAGCTTTGCTTTGGTTTATCCAAATATTGCAGCAAGTTTCGCAAATGGAAATGTTGATTTCTTAGGACTTCCAGTTATCTTCCCATCATCAAGTTATCTTCAAACAGTTCTTCCAATTATCTTGACAGTTTGGGTTGGTTCAAAAATTGAAAAATTCTTCAAGAAAATCATTCCTGATGTGGTAAAAGTCTTCGTTGTACCATTCTTTGTTATCTTAATCACTGTTCCACTTGCTTATTTGGCAATTGGTCCTGTTATGAACTGGGCATCTAACCTTATCGGTGTTATCTTCACTAATATTTATGGCTTTAGTCCAATTGTCTTTGGTATTTTACTTGGTGCCTTGTGGCAAGTTCTTGTTATGTTTGGTCTTCACTGGGGTCTTGTTCCAATTGCAATCTTGGACTTCTCTACTAAAGGTTGGAGTACATTACTTGTCGCATCAACAGCTATCTGTTTTGCTCAAGCAGGTGCCCTTCTCAACATTTTCCTTCGCACAAAAGAAGATAAAGTTAAACAATTGACTATTCCAGCTTTTATCTCAGCTCTCTTTGGGGTTACTGAACCAGCTATTTATGGTATTACACTTCCAATGCGCACACCATTTATCATGACATGTGTGGCTGGAGCTATTCAAGGAGCATTCTTAGGTTTCTTTAACACAACTGCTTACACAATGGGTGGTATGGGACTCTTTGCTATCCCATCATACTTCACTCCAAAACATGTTCCTGCAGGAGCAAACACAGATGTAAACAATGTTTGGTATTTCCTTATTGCCATTTTAATGTCATTTGTTCTTGGATTTGTATTGACACAATTGACTAAAATTCCTTACCTTTACGGTGGACCAGATGTTAAACCTGTAGGTGGTGACAAAGCGGCAGAACCAGTTGCTGAACTTAAAGAATTAAAACAAGAAATTATTGCAAGCCCAATGATTGGTCAAGTTGTTAAACTTGAAAATGTTCCAGACGAAGTATTTGCGTCTGGTGCTATGGGAAAAGGGATTGCTATTGATCCTGCTGACGGTACTGTAGTTGCCCCAGCAGCTGGTGAAATTACTCTTGTCTTCCCAACTGGACATGCTATCGGTATGCGTACTGAAAACGGTGCTGAAATCTTGATTCACGTTGGTATGGATACCGTGTCACTTGCTGGTAAAGGCTTCAATACATTTGTTCAAGTTGGTGATAAAGTTGACGCTGGTCAAAAATTACTTGAGTTTGATTTGGCAACGATTCGTGAGGCTAATCTTCCAGTTATCTCACCAGTGATTGTTACTAATTCGACAGAATTTGAAGATGTTCTCACAACACAAGATGCACGTGTTAACATTGGTGACTATCTTCTCACAACACTAGCTTAATAAAGAAAGGACGCTTTAAGCGTCCTTTTTAATGTGCTTAGACATAAGAAAAAAGCTGAGATGAGTCAGCTTTTAATGAGATTTTCTTGCAGGGTTGATTAAGACACGACTTTCTTTTCGCTTACTAAATTGTTTGCGGTATTGACTTGGTGTTAATTCGTAGTAACGTTTAAATTGTCGGTTAAAATTTGACAAGTTATTAAAACCAACAGCCGTAGCAATTTCAAGAACTGGATTTGAGGTGTTAATCAACATATCACAAGCTTTGTTCAGGCGAACTTGAATGATGAACTCCGTACAAGAGCTTCCAGTATGTTGTTTAAAGACCGCCATAAAGTGTGTTTTACTATATCCCATGAATTGAGAAAGGTAATCAATAGAGAGATTCTTTTGATAATTGTTATTGATGAAGTCAATCAATTCACGAATCTGTTCATTTTTACGATAAGTATCATCAGTGTTCTTGCGAAGAACGTAACGATAGTAAAAGAGCAAATATAGAAATTCATTGAGTTTTGATTTGAGTAGCAGTTCAAAATGACGTCCTTCGTTTTTTGAAAGCTCAAAAATGGTGAATAGACATTCTTTGATTTCCTCATAGCCTTCCATTCCTGGTTGAATGCGCGGAACAAATTTATAAAGGCTAGTCTGCAAAGGTTGCAAGTAACGAAGACTAACTTGGTCTACAATAGAATAACCAATCATATCTAAGTGAAAGCGAAAAGTATCAGTGACATGTTTCTGGTTTTCTAGCGGGTGGATAGAGTGCATCCCATTTGGTCGTATGAGGATAATATCACCTGCTTGACTATTAAAGTAATCGTAATCGATGTGAAAACGAGCTGAACCTTCATAAATATAATTGATTTCAACTTCTGGATGCCAGTGGAAAAGAACGTCAGGACGGCCGTTTTCAACCACTGTACTGTAATAATCATAAGGTAGAAGGTGCTTGCTTTCATCTATTTTAATTTCGTGAGCTGGATCTGCTTGTTTCATATAATACCCCTTCTAATCATAACATAGTATTAACTACTCTTTTATTATAGCAGAATAATTCGAAAAATGGAAGCGTATTCTAGAAAAGGTTTTCATAAAAATTTTCAAGACCATATCAGATAAAAGTATTATAAATGAGAAGGATAGTGTTAGAATCATTTTTGCTAGCTGACTATAATAGGAATATAAAATCACTTAGCGAGACCTCTTTTTTGATCGTGCTAGCAAGTGGTTTTAGAGTCTATGAGACACAATTGTTTACATTTTTTGAAAGAGCTCCGCATGACAAATTAATCTCCTTTGTTAGCTGCGGAGCTTTTTAATTTATCAGTTTTCTAGTATAAGAAACTTTCATGAAACGACTGTTTCTTTTAGATATTTTATCTCAAAAGTAGTAGAATGAAAGGGTAAACATAATGTTAATTTAGTCATTCAAGGAGGAATTAATCATGGAAGAATTGAAAAAAGTTCTCTTAGCCGGTATTGGTTTGACGTCTATGACTTTGGAAAAAGCTGACGCTTTTGTAAAAGAGTTAGTCGAAAAAGGACGCCTCACTGTTGACGAAGGAAAAGAATTGCAGTCTGAACTAAAACGCCGAAGTGAAGACGAAGCACAAGCTTTTTTAGATCAATTAAATGCTAAAACAAAACCTGTTCAATATGCTACCAAAGAAGATGTTTCTCGTCTTGAAGACAAAATTGATGCGCTTTTGAAGAAGTCAAATATCTTAAATTAGAAATTATTGGTGGGTTATGTCAGGTAGACGCTTAAGAGAAATCATTGGTGCCTTTAGTTCAGTAGGGTTAACCTCTTTAATCGAAAAAGGAAAAGCAGCAGAAGATAAATCAACACCTCGTAAGCTTCGCTTAGCTTTTGAAAAATTAGGTCCAAGTTTTGTTAAAATTGGTCAGATTCTTTCGACAAGAAGTGATATTTTTCCAGAAGCTTATGTTAGAGAGTTGAGCAAGCTACAAAGCAATGTGCTTCCGCTGCCAACAGAATCGGTCATGGAAGCCATAGAAGCAGAGCTTACTGGTCCTGTTTCCGCTTATTTTTCTGAAATCAGACCTGAGCCACTAGCGAGTGGCTCAGTTGCTCAGACACACCGTGCTCGTTTGCTAAATGGTAAAGACGTTATCATCAAAATTCAACGCCCAAATCTGCCAGAAATTATCGAGGAAGACTTGACACTTTTGATTCGCCTTTCAAGACGTATCCCAAAAGCATTTCTTCCAATGGTAGACTTACCTGAGGTTTTGCAGCAAATCAAAGAAAGCTTGACGCGTGAAATTGATTTTCGCAATGAAGCTCAAGCTATGATTACCTTTGCTGAATTGAATCAATCAAGTAAATGTATTGCTAGTCCAGAAGTCTATGATGAGTTTACAACGCCTCGTTTAATCGTTGAAGACTACGTTTCAGGTATTCCGATTAATCACTATGATGAGTTGATTAAGGCAGGTTATGACCTTGAGGACATTGGTCGAAAACTCATGCTTAGTTTTATTAAGCAAGTCTTCAAAGACGGCTTTTTCCACGGTGACCCTCACCCAGGCAATCTCTTTATCTCAGATGGTAAGATTTATTTTATTGATTTTGGGATTATGGGAAAACTTGATAATGGCATGCGCGTAGCCTTAAATGATATTCTTTACAGCTTTACGGCACAAGACGTTGAAGGCATGATGAAAGGCATTTTGTCTGTCACAAGTTTTGATACCTCAATGAACAAGTCAGCTCTTGCCCAAGACGTGGAACGCATGCTGGCTAAGTATTCTAGCCTAGATATCGGTGTCTTATCTATCACAGATTTGATTGAGGATTTGTTAAATGTCTTTGTCAAAAATGGACTCAAAGCGTCACCGCAGATTACCATTTTAGAAAAAGCCGCTCTGCAAATTGAAGGCATTTTTCGTGAGCTAGCTCCAGAAGTTGACCTCATGACACTTGCTAAGAATTATTTCTTAGAAAATATGGGACCTGACATGCTTAAGCAAGCTTTGAACAAAGAAACCTTGCTTATCGAGCTATTTTATCAACTAAAAAATGGTAAGAATATCCCACGTCGTCTCAATCAACTCTTGGAACAAGTCTTAAATGGACGTATTTTAGTTAACCATGATTTATACGATTACACCAACCGTATTAAGTTTTTTAATCGTGTGGTTAACCGCTTTGTTTTGAGCCTGCTCTTTTTTGCCGTATTGATAAGTGCGACGATTTTGAGTTTTAATCAAAACTTAGAAATCCTATCAAATGGCCTTTTTGGCTTAGCTTTTGTGCTTTTTTTGTGGGACCTTGTCCTGATTCTCAAAAAATAAAAATGAAACAAGATAGAAGGAATTTCCTAATGACTTAGGAAATTTTTTCTATTTTTATTTTTGTAACCGCTTGCTATAATGACAATGTATTAAACAAGGAGGATATGTAATGGCTAAGTTACCAGATAATTTTTTGTGGGGTGGTGCAGTTGCTGCTCACCAACTTGAAGGTGGATGGAAAGAAGGAGGAAAAGGTCTCAGTGTTGCTGACGTAATGACAGCTGGTCGTCATGGTGTTCCTCGTGAAATCACTGACGGTGTGGTTGAAGGTAAATATTATCCAAACCACGAAGCAATTGATTTCTATCACCACTATAAAGAAGATATTGCTTTGTTTGCTGAAATGGGCTTCAAATGCTTCCGTACATCAATTGCATGGACACGTATTTTCCCAAATGGTGATGAATTAGAACCAAACGAAGCAGGTTTGCAATTCTATGATGATTTGTTTGACGAATGCTTGAAACACGGCATTGAACCTGTTGTTACTTTGTCTCACTTTGAATTGCCATATCACTTGGTTAAAGAATATGGTGGTTTCACAAACCGTAAATTGGTTGATTTCTTTGTTCGTTTTGCTGAAACATGTTTCCGTCGTTACAAAGACAAAGTTAAATATTGGATGACTTTCAATGAAATCAATAACCAAGCAAACTACCAAGAAGATTTTGCACCATTTACAAACTCTGGTATTGTCTACAAAGAAGGCGATGATCGCGAAGCGATTATGTATCAAGCCGCTCACTATGAATTGGTAGCATCTGCGCGTGCGGTTAAAATTGGTCGTGAAATCAACCCTGATTTCCAAATTGGTTGTATGATTGCCATGTGTCCAATTTACCCTGCAACATGTAATCCAAAAGATATCCTAATGGCACAAAAAGCCATGGAAAAACGTTATTACTTCACTGATGTGCATGTTCATGGCTTCTACCCAAATCATATTCTTAAATACTGGGAACGTAAAGGTATCAATGTCGATGTGACAGAAGAAGACTTGGCAGATTTGAAAGAGGGAACTGTTGATTACATCGGATTCTCTTACTACATGTCATTTGCAATCGATTCTCACCGTGAAAATAACCCACACTTTGACTACCTTGAAACAGAAGATTTGATTAAAAATAAATACGTCAAAGCGTCTGAATGGGGTTGGCAAATTGACCCAGAAGGTCTTCGCTATAGCTTGAACTGGTTTACTGATATGTACCACTTGCCACTTTTCATCGTGGAAAATGGTTTCGGTGCTATTGACCAAGTAGAAGAAGACGGCATGGTTCACGATGATTACCGCATTGATTACCTTGGTGCTCACATCAAAGAAATGATTAAAGCTGTCGACGAAGACGGTGTTGATTTGATGGGATACACTCCATGGGGTTGTATTGACCTTGTCTCAGCAAGTACAGGTGAAATGCGCAAACGTTATGGCTTCATCTATGTTGATAAAGATGACGAAGGTAACGGTACTTACAAACGTACACCAAAATTGTCATTTGACTGGTATAAGAAAGTCATTGCTTCAAACGGTGAAGAAGTCTAAAGTTATTCATTAAGTTATTATTTTGAAACCTTTGTGGGGGTGTAATCTCTTACCCTACGAAGGTTTTTACATGGTTATAAGAAGAGAGTAGGTCTTTATGATTGGGTATATTGCGGCTTGTTTGACAACGTTTGGTTTTTTGCCACAAATGATCAAGGTTTTAAAAACCAAAGACGTTGAATCCATTTCACTTGGCATGTATACCATGTCAGTCACTGGGATGGCATTGTGGTTGGCGCATGGAATTTCCGTTTCAGATCCAGCTTTAATTGTTGCCAATACCATCTCAGTTGCCTTAGCAGGAATTATCCTTATTTGTAAAATAATTTATAAATAATTTTTAAAAGTCTTTGAAATGTTGTGATATCAATGTTTTGGAGGCTTTTTTGCAAAAGAATTCCAGTGGATTCTTCCTATTTAATTTCTGAAAAGAAGCCTTACAGAAAATAATTGACAGGGCTTTCAAAAAGGATTATAGTAATCGTATAATTTGAGTGTTCCGTTAGGAACAAGGAGGTGAGGGTTATTATGGTGACAATTTTAGCAATTATTTTTGGGTTTTTGTTAATCTTTGCGATTGTTCGTGTTGTCCAAATCAAAATGGGCGTGACCAAACGCTTTGGTTACCATTACACCATTACCATGCATCATGGACTGAAGTTACCAGATTTGAGAAAAAATCATAATCTCAGAGGAAAAATTAAGATTATTTCAGTGACAGATGATACTTGTATGGTTCAATCAAAGATTAATGATACTGAGCTGAAAACAACCTTGATGAAAGATTATGGTTTAGATTCTACTCAGGTACTTGTCGAAGAAGTTCAAAAATAGGTGTATCTAAAAAGTTAATATTTATGGCATTTTGTTTTAAAAAATAATTGTTTTTTTGTATAAATATCTTATAATGTCAATGAAGTTTTAAGAAACGCTTCAGAATAAAAGGCATAAGGAGATTAACGATGTTAGAAACAGTAGGAATTATTGTAATGCTTGCTTTTATTGCAGCTGCCATTTACACAGTTCATGCAAAACTATGGGTGACAAAAACTTTTGGTTATAACTACGTAGTGGTGGTGAAAGATGGGGTAACATTGCCTGATTTAGCAAGTAATGCGCACCTTAAAGGAAAAGTTAGAGTTGTTGGCTCATCAGATGATACTTGCAGTGTTCAATCACACCTCAACGATGTGGAATTGAAAAAGATTTTAATGGCAGACTATCGCTTATCAGATGAGCAGGTCTTTATTCGCCCAGCACAACTATCAGGTGCACTTGGTATGATGTAGGATAGGAGATGTAAAAATGCTTCACTTTAATTTATGGCTTGTACTTTTTTTAGTAGCAATTGCAGCTGCTTGGTTTGGAACAAGTAAATATCGAAAAACTTATGATAATCAAGGTGAACAAATGGGAGGCCCCTATATTATCAAGTTTTCAAATCTTGATAAGCAGCCAGATATTTTAACAAATCAAAAAATTGCTGAAACAATTCAACTGCTTCACAAGGACTCTAAAGGCTATCGTGTATATTCTAAGGTGAATGATGAAAAACTTAAAAAGCTAATTATCAATGAGTTAGGTTTGCAAGAAAATCAAGTTTCTGTAATTTACACAAAACTATTTATTCCAGCTTTCTTTTAGAGAAGTCAGACTAGTTTTCTAGTCTGTCTCTTTTTTTCTAAAAAAACAAGTATTTTCCGTAGTGGGAATTTTTCAATGCGGAAAAAAGCTAGATTTTACAGTAATTTCCGCAATAGTAGGAATTTTTTCCGTATTGCAAAGGAAAAAGAATGCGTTTACATAATGGATGCGTTTTCATATAATATCATTGTAAACAAAAAACAAAGGAGATTCACATTATGGCTAAACAAGCTTTAATTATCTGTGCAGGCGGTATGTCATCATCAATGATTGCTAAAAAAACGATGACATACCTTCAAGAAAAAGGTGAAGACATCGAAATGGATGCCGTTGGTGTTCCGGAAGGTCAAAAACGTATTGAAGCTGATAAATATGATTTGTATCTTGTCAGCCCACAAACAAAAATGAACTTCAAACAATTAGCAGATGCTGCTGCTAAGAAAAACAAACCAATCGTTCAAATTCCACCACAAGCTTACATTCCAATTCCAATGGGAATTGAAAAAATGGCAGCTTTGGTGAAAGAAAACATCTAATGCCTAATGTGATATAATAGTTCTATTGTTGTTTGGAGGTGTCCTTTTCTGTGTTAAACAAAAAAGAAAAGCAAATTATTCAATATCTAACAAAAGATAAAGAACAATTTGTAACTAGTAAAGAACTAGCAGCGCACATGGGATGTTCGGATAGAACAATTAGAACTTACTATAAAACACTTGTTGAAAAATTAGATTTTTACTCAGGCATTGATTTGATTTCCAAGCAAGGTTATGGCTATAAGCTAGACATCGTAGATGATGATGCTTATGCTGATTTCTTAGAGGAAAATCATATCAATGACCATCACAATAATTACCAAAACATTACGGATATCAATGATCGTTACAATTATCTGTTAAACAAACTTTTGTTTGAACAAAATGAAATTTATTTTGATGATTTAGCAGATGAGTTGTTTGTTAGTCGATCAACATTATCTAGTGATTTTAAAAAGATAAGACAAAAATTTAAACCTTATCATTTGAAAATTGAAAGCAAAGCCAATAAAGGGGTTTACGTCTTAGGACAAGAACGTGATAAACGTCGTTTCATCATGGATTACTTTATTGATTCTGGTTTTATTAACACCATGCATTCATACGTTGATAATGAGTTGCTTAATCAAGAGATTTCTTTTGAAGAGCTAACCATCATTGTTCTGGATGAATGTCGGGAAGGTGGTCTTAAATTATCAGACTTTGTGATTCAAAATCTAGTCATCCACATTGCTTTAGCAATCCGTCGCATTACCGAAGGTTTTCGCATTAGCAAGGTGTCAGAAGATGAACTGGTACTGAGAGGTTTGGCAGAACGTCAAATTGCTGAAAATATTTTAAAACGTGTTTCAGTATCTACGCACATTGATTTTCCAGCAGAAGAAGTTGATTACATTACTCTCCACTTGGTTTCAAAAGGTCACGGGAGTGCTTGTCACATTTCAGAAGTTTTGCAAGAGCAAATGCGTCAGGAATTGATTGACAGTATTGACCAAATTAATCCAACTGTTAAGAATGACTTCCAATTGATTGAGGGCTTGCTTGCTCATCTATCAACCATGTTCATTCGCTTGCAAAGCAGGGTTGTTATGGAAAACCCTTTGACAGCGGAAATTCAAGCCAATTATCGCGACATGTATCAACTAGCTGAACGTGTTGTAGCTAATATGCCAACTTTCAGTGCTTACACTTTATCACCAAATGAAATCGCCTACATTGCTCTGCATTTTATGGCTGCCAAAGAAAGATACAAAGAACAACGTAAATACAATGTTCTGGTCATCTGTGCTACGGGATACGGCAGTGCTCAAATGCTTAAGAGCCGAATTGAAAACGAGCTCGGGAACTTGGTTTCAATTACGGATGTGATTGGCTATTATGAAATCAATGATGAAAAGTTAAAAGGAATTGATTTTATCGTTTCTTCTATTGACTTGTCAAACTTGATTTTCAATATTCCAGTCTTTACGGTTTCAGTTTTCTTAAATGATGAAGAGTTAAAGGATATTAAACAGGGAATTTCTCATTTGAATAGGTCTTTACCAAATCTAGTAGATCGTCAATCAGAACTCAGTGTAAGCGATGTATTTGACGATTACTTCTCAGAAGACTATTTCTTTCTACTATCGGACGCTTCAAAAGAAGAGGTATTGCAAAAACTAGCTCAGAGCATTTCACAAAATGAAAATGAGCAATTTGAGGAACGACTTCTTAATATGATGAAACAGCGGGAATCTATGAGTTCCATCGTATTCGGGGAAAATATTGCCGTACCTCATCCTTTGAAAGCCGTCGGTAGCAAACATCATTTTGCAGTAGCGATTGTTAAAAATGGTGTGAAATGGGATAAACAATATCCATCAATCAAAATTATCTTTTTAATGTCAATGTCAATTCATGATAATGATGGACTACCAGAGTTGACATCTGCCATTGTTGATTTGGTTGATAATCCAAAACTTCAAGAACAAATGTTAGCTTGCCAATCATTTGATGAATTTAAAAAAATATTTTTAACGATTTAAAAAGGAAGTAGGAGTTATATGAATTCAGAAGAATTGCAAGTTGCAGCATTTGAGATTATCTTAAATTCTGGTAACGCACGTTCAATCGTCCACGAAGCATTTGATGCTATGCGTGATGGAGATTACGCGCTAGCAGAAGAAAAGTTGAAAGAATCAAATGATGAACTGCTAAAAGCACACCAATCACAAACTCACTTGTTACAAGAATATGCAGGTGGTAAAGAGATTAATGTTGAAATCATTATGGTCCATGCCCAAGACCATTTGATGACAACAATGACACTTCGTGAAGTGGCGCTTGAAATGTTAAATCTGTACAAAAAACTTGGTTAGTTAGGCAAGAAAGGGGATAGCTATGGCTGCTTTAACAGAGAAAGAAAAAAGAGAATTAGATGCTACAAGACGTGAAAATGGGATTAAAAACATGTATTACACGCGATATTTTCTCATTCGTTATGTGGTTGCTTTCTTCTTTTTCATCAATCTGTACTGGATCTTGATGTTCTTATCTGCTAGTAACTTCAGCTTAGTTATCATTCCAGTTCTTATGGCTGTCTTTGGTGCCATTTGTATGTGGGAACAATCGCGAATGTATTCAAGGGAGCAAAAGCCTGCGGTTAAAACGCAATTTTATTTCCAAACGATTATTGCATTAAATGTCATTTTAATGATTGCTACTTTATTTAATCAATATCCATACTTTTATCCATTCTTGTCTGAAAATGGTACGACTCAAATTTTCCTTCTTGTGGTGCTTTTACTCGGGATTATGATTGCATCATGGATGTTAGTAAAACTTGGACGTATCAATCGAAATGCAGACAAACAATATTACCGCATTCAACAATATTTGGCATCAATTAATTAGTTTATAAAAAATTCAACAGTTTTTAGGAGGAGAAGAAAATGTTTGAATTCTTAGAAAAGTACTTGATGGGGCCAATGGCTAAAGTATCTGCTTGGCGTCCTGTCCGTGCAATTGTTGCCGCTGGTATGGCCAGTATTCCATTTACTATCGTGGGGTCAATGTTCCTTGTCTTGAGCATTATTCCACAAGCCTTTCCAATTCCTGCCTTAGCCACTATTTGGGCAAACTCAGTTGATAAGATTGCACCGCTTTACTTGCAAGCTTACAACTGTACAATGGGTATCTTGTCTTTATACTTTGCCATTGTTATTGGTTATGAATACACAAAGATCTTCGCTGATGAAGATGAACTTGATGTAGATCCAGTTTACGGTGCTTTGCTTTCAGTATTTGCATACTTCTTGACAATTCCACAACTATTTGTCAAAAATGGTGCATTTGAATATTTGAACGTTAAAGGTGCTACTATCAATGGTTGGACTGTTGGTGGTAACAGCCTAGACCGTTTGTCAACTTCAGGTATGTTTACAGCTATTTTGATGGCACTTCTTGCTGTACAACTTTACAAAACTTGTATTAAACGCAATTGGGTTGTAAAAATGCCAGAAGCTGTTCCTTCAGGTGTTGCTCGTTCATTCTCAGCTTTGATTCCAGCAGCAGTTGTTGCATTTGTTGTTCTTATCATCAATGGTATCTTCATTTCACTTGGTACTGATATCTACAACGTTGTTGCTATTCCATTTGGATTTGTTAAACACATCGCAAACTCTTGGCTTGGTATTGTTGTTATTTACCTTCTTGTTCATGCTTTGTGGATTGTTGGTATTCACGGTGCTAACATTGTCATGGGTCTTGTTAACCCAATCCTTTTGTCAAACATGGCAGAAAACGTTGATGGAGCTCACATCGCATTTGCCGGTGAATTCTCAAACTCATACGTTATCATGGGTGGTTCTGGTGCAATGCTTCTTGCCTGTGTATGGCTTGCAGTAGCAGCTAAATCATCTCAACTTAAAATGCTTGGTCGTGCAGCTATGGGTCCTGCAATCTTCAATATCAATGAACCACTTATCTTTGGTCTTCCAGTTGTATACAACCCAATTCTTGCCCTTCCATTCATCTTGGCACCAATCGTGAGTGCTTCAATCGCATATTGGTCAATCAAACTTGGTTTTGCCGCTGTATCTATCATTCAAACTCCATGGCCAACACCAATCGGTCTTGGTGCTTACATCGGATCAGGTGGTAACATCGGTGCCGTTATTACAGCTCTTGTTTGTGCTGTAGCAGCATTCTTTGTTTGGTTCCCATTCCTTAAAATGTATGATTTGAAACTTCTCAAAGAAGAAGGCGTAGAAGCTTAATAAAAATTAAGAGCGGGTTTTCCCGTTCTTTTTTTGTCTTGGGTAAAATAATCAAGATTTTTTAATACTATTTAGGTTGGATAGAATAATTAGATTTTATGTGTATATTATAAGAAATCTTACTGGTTCTTTTTGGTAGTTTTCACTAGAATTTGGTAATAATTCAATCTAATCTACGAAATTGAGCATGATTAGTGTACAAAAAAAATAATTTTTTAGTACAATTCAATTGAGAAATGAATAAAGAGGAGGTGACGAAGTGTCAAACGCGATTACTCGAAAAGAGATAGATTATCAGGCTTTTTTAAATCGTGAGAGAAAGAAACGTCATCATCGTTATGATGAAGAATTGAGACAATATATTTATCTTAAAAATGGTGATTTAGAAAATGCTTTAACAGCTACTAAACAAATGTTCCAGTCAAATTTGACAGGGCATCTATCGGAAAATCCAGTTAGAAATTACCAATATCTTTTTGTTGCTTCTGTTACGCTCGCCACGCGCTTTGCTATCCAAGGTTGACTGGATGAAGAAGTTGCTTTTAATACCAGTGACCTTTACATTCAAAAAGTTGATAAGATTGATAATGTGCCAGATATTTTTGAATTACAAGTTGAAATGTTTACGACTTTCACAAAACTTGTCAGGCAAAGTAAGCTTGATCAAGCTAAAGCTTTACCTATTTTACGCTGCATAGAATACATAGAGTTGCACTTACATGAGGTGATTCATTTATCTGATTTGTCTAAGCATACTGGTTATTCAAGTAATTATATTTCAAAATTGTTTAAAGAACGAATGAATCAGTCTGTTAAGTCTTATATTCAAACTCAAAAAATTTCAGTTGCAAAGAACATGTTGTTAGAATCTGATTATTCATTACTGGAAATATCAGAAACACTTGCTTTCAGTTCGCAGAGCTATTTTACAAAAATATTTAAAAAAGTGACTGGTGAAAAACCACTTGATTACCGTGCAAATCACCTCACTGATGCTATTCATTCGAAAGGAGTCATAGATGACAGAACTTGAAAAATTAGAGGCTGGTTTACCTTATTGTTTTACGGATCCAGATATTGAAAAAATCAAAAAAGAGGCTTTACGAAAATGTCAAGTTTTAAATGCTATCGATATTTTAGACGTAGAAAAAAGAACAGCTGCAATAAAAGATTTATTTGGATCAGTTGGTGAGGATGTTTCGGTTTTTCCAAATTTTAATTGTGATAATGGAAAAAATATCCATGTTGGTGAGCATTTTTTGATGAATTATAATGGCATTATTTTAGATGTGGCAGAAGTTCGTATTGGTCATCACGTTATGATTGGTCCAAATACTATGATTACTACGGTCAATCATCCACTAACCCCACAAGGCAGACGTGACAATCTTGGTATTGCCAAGCCAGTAATTATTGGTAATGATGTTTGGATTGGTGGAAATGTTACGATTTTGCCAGGTGTAACTATTGGAAATAATGTTGTAGTGGCAGCAGGTGCTGTGGTTACAAAAAATGTTCCAGATAATTATGTAGTTGCAGGGGTCCCAGCGAAGCTTTTAAAAACAATTGAAAATGATGTGGAGAATTGATATGACTAAATTAAAAGGACAAGTTGCTATTATTACTGGCGCAAGTTCAGGAATTGGCCGCGCAACAGCTTACGCATTAGCATCTGAAGGTTGTCACTTAGTATTGACAGCTAGACGTGAAGAACGGCTAAAAGAAGTGAAAGAAAAATGTGAAGCAATGGGAAGTAAGGTTGTCTATTACGTTGGTGATGTTTGCCAAGAAAAGACAGCTATTCAAACAGTTTCATTAGCAATTGAAACCTTTGGAAGGATTGATATTTTAGTTAACAATGCCGGTATTGGTAAATTAATTCCTTTGGTTGAATCAACTAGTGATGACTATTACGAAATAATGGATACTAACGTTTTTTCATCATTTATTTTTTCAAAATATGCAGCTATCGAAATGCTGAAAAAACGTCAAGGTAAAATTATTTTCGTATCTTCTGTAACTGGTCATGTTGGTCATGGAGATGAAACAATTTATACGATGACAAAATTTGCTCAGCGCGGATTATCACAAGCGATTGATAAAGAATTACGCTCACAAGGAATTAAAACTTGTGTTGTTTGTCCAAGTGCTACAAAGACTGAATTTGAAGTTGGTTATGGAAGAACGAAAGAAAGTGTAGAAGCAGCACATTGGGAGACAGCAGATGATGTCGCTCAAGGAATTCTGTATGCTTGTAAGGCTGAGAATACAGTCTGGGAAATTCGTATGAGGTAATAATTAAAGTTTAACTATTGAAAAAGAATATGGGAGAGTACATAATGGAAAATTATCTTTTAAATGATGGAAACCTTATTCCAAAACTTGGTTTTGGAACTTGGCAATCTAAAAATGGAGAAGAGGCCTATCAAGCTGTAAAGACTGCGTTGAAAGTTGGTTACCGTCATATTGATACAGCAGCAATTTACGGAAACGAGGAAAGCGTTGGTCAGGCTATAAGAGATAGTGGCATTGATAGAAAAGAGATTTTTGTAACCACAAAACTTTGGAATAATGTTGGGAACTATCAAGAAGCTAGGGAAGCTATTGATACTTCATTAGAAAAGTTAGGCCTTGACTTTGTTGATTTGTACTTAATTCATTGGCCAAATCCGCTTGCTTTCAGGGAAAACTGGGAAGAAAGAAATCGTTCGATTTGGAAAGCAATGGAAGAGGCAGTAGCAGCAGGAAAAATTCGCAGCATAGGTGTCAGCAATTTCTTACCACATCACTTAGAAGCCCTTTTAAAAACAGCAAGGATTAAACCAAGCGTTAATCAAATTAGACTTTCACCGGGAATTTATCAAAAAGAAGTAGTTGATTTTTGCAATCAAAATGACATTTTAATTGAAGCTTGGAGTCCATTTGGTCAAGGGGATGTTTTTAATCACCCATTCTTAAAAGAATTGGCTGAAAAATATCAGACATCAGTTGCTAAGTTGGTTTTAACTTGGAGCCTTCAACAAGGATTTCTTCCATTACCAAAATCTGTAACTCCTAAAAGAATTGAGAGTAATTTTGATGCTTTTGGTGTGACTATGTCAGATGAAGATATGGATAAGTTAACGAATTTAAAAGTTGAGTCTAGTGCACCTAATCCTGATCAAGTGGATTTTTAAAATATTTATGGAAAGATGATTTTTAAACTAAATCATCTTTTTTCGTGTCATAGTATCATTTTTTCTGAATATACTCAAAGCTTTTTTCAGAAAGCTAGCGTATAATGGGGGACAAGGAGGGTGTTATGACAGTAAAAGTAATTGCAACTGATATGGACGGAACCTTTTTAACAGATAAAAAGACTTATGACAAGGTTTTATTTGATCGTTTGTTTGATCGTTTTATGGCAGAAGGCATCAAATTTGTGGTGGCAAGTGGTAACCAGTATCGTCAGATTATCCAACAATTTCCTAAACACAAACATTTAATGTCTTTTGTGGCTGAAAATGGCGGTCACATCATTGAAAATGGTCGAACTTTGCAGGAAGAATTTGAAACAGTAGAAGCCATTTCTGCTTTGGTTAATTATATCGAAAAACATTATCCAGATACGGTGATTAACTTGGCAGGAAAGGCATCGTCATACTTGCCAATGTCGACACCGAAAAAAATCAAGGATTTGCTTAGCTATTATTTGCCTGTTTTAAAATACGTTGATAATCTACATCCAATTCCTGAGGATGATTATTTTAAAGTCACTTTACTGGTTCGTGATGAATTGACTTTCCAAGTGAGAGATGAAATTAACACTTTATTTGCGGATTATCAACTAACGGCAACCTCTAGTGGTTTTGGTTGTATTGATGTCATTCCATCGCATGTGCATAAAGGAACTGGCCTTGATTTCTTGCTCAATCACTGGGGCTATGGTCCTGAAAATCTGATGGTTTTTGGTGACGGTGGCAATGATATTGAGATGTTAAAACTGGCTAAATATTCTTTTGCGATGGCAAATGCTCCGCAGGAAATTAAAAACGTAGCCAACTATCAAGCTCCGTCAAATCAAGAAAATGGTGTTTTGCAAGTTCTTGCTCGTCATTTCTTGAATGAGTCAGATTTGTGATAGAATAGTCAAAAAGGAGAAAAAATGACTGATTTTCAAGAACTATATCACAAAGCTGATGTGATAGAATTTCGTAAGCAAATCTTAGCTGACCAACAAGCACAGTTGTGGGAAAAATACGACGCTTTGAATCAACTGGTAAAACAGCCAAATGTTGTCTTTGCTGGAGATTCTATCACTGAGTTTTTTCCTATTCATGAAATGCTGACGTCGGATTTACCGCTTTATAACCGCGGTGTTCATGGCATCAACAGTTTGCAGCTTTTAGAACATCTGAATACACAAGTTTTAGATTTGAAACCAAGTAAAGTTGTTCTCTTGATTGGGGTTAATGATTTAAAGACCAGACAGCCAGAAGAAGTGCGTGAAACGATTGAGACTATCATAGCTACTATTCAACAAAAGTTGCCTGAAACTCAGATTATCTTGCTTTCTGTTTTTCCAATGAATGAGTCACCAAGATTCGTCCGCACACCAAGTCATCGTAATAATGATAGTATCAATCGATTAAATGCTTTGTTGTCTGACTTGTCAGGAGATGGTGTGACATACCTTAATCTTCATGGTGCTTTGTGCGATGAAAGTGGTGAGTTGCCACTAAATCGTACGGTTGATGGCCTTCACCTTAATGTCGATGGTTATCGTGTGGTGTCTGAGATTTTGTCAGCGTATTTGTAGTGGGATAGTATCATTTTCCAAGATAATAATGCAAGATTGCGCTTTCAAATAACGGTATACTATTATTGTACTTAATTGAAAGAGGGAAAAGATATATGACAAAAGCATTTCCAAAAAACTTCCTTTGGGGCGGAGCAATTGCTGCTAACCAAGCCGAAGGTGCTTATAACGAAGATGGTCGAGGACTTGTTGCAACTGATGTGACAACTGGTGGGTCAGTCAATGCGCCACGTTACATGACTTATATCGACAAAGATGGTAAACCTGGTAAAGCGCCAGCTATGGGCCATAATGGTAAGATTCCTGAAGGCGCTAAATACGCCGTGCTCGATACAGAGCATTATCCAAACCATGTGGCTGTTGATTTTTATCACCGTTACAAAGAAGACATCAAGTTGTTTGCTGAAATGGGTTACTCTGTTTTTCGTTTGTCAATTTCTTGGGCTCGTATTTTCCCAAATGGTGATGACAAAGAACCTAACCAAGCAGGGCTTGATTTCTACCGTTCAGTCTTTGAAGAATGCCGTAAATACAATATTGAACCTTTGGTTTCAATTTGGCATTTTGATACGCCATTGGCACTTGAAGAAAATTATGGCGGTTGGAAAAATCGTAAGCTGATTGATTTTTATGTGCGTTATTGTGAGGTTATTTTTAACGAATACAAAGACTTGGTTAAATACTGGTTAACTTTCAATGAAATCAATAACACAACCATGTTCCTTGATATGTTTGGTTCAAAAGCCAGTGATGCTGACTATCAAGAAGGTTATCAAATTCTTCACCATCAATTTGTAGCATCAGCTAAAGCTGTTCAAATTGGGCATGCCATCAATCCTGATTTCATGATTGGTAATATGATTTGTGGTATTACATTTTATCCTGGCACATGTGATCCAGCAGATATCCTTGCTAATGAACACAAATGGCAATCAGGCATTTACTACTGTGGTGATGTGCAAGCAAAAGGAAAATACGGTACCTATGCCAAACGTCTCTGGAAAGAACACAATGTTGAATTGGATATTACAGAAGAAGACCTTGAAGATCTGAAACGTGGTACGGTTGATATGTATACTTTCTCATATTACATGTCAAATAATGTGACAACTCATACTGGTGGTGAGCAAGTTTCAGGTAACTTCTCAGCAGGTGCTAAAAATCCTTACTTGACTTATTCTGATTGGGGTTGGGCGCATGATCCAATGGGACTTCAATATTATCTTGAAAAAATCTATGACCGCTATGAAATTCCATTGATGGTTGTTGAAAATGGTCTTGGAGCCTTTGATACTGTTGAAGAAGATGGCTCAATTCACGATGATTATCGCATTGATTATCACCGTGCACATATTAATGCCATGGCAAATGCTATTGACAACGGTGTTGACCTTATTGGTTACACTACGTGGGGTTGTATCGATATCGTCTCAGCTGGTACAGGTGAAATGCGTAAACGTTATGGTTTCATCTACGTTGATATGGATGATGAAGGCAATGGAACCCTAAATCGCACACCAAAAGACAGTTTCTACTGGTATAAAGAAGTTCTTTCAACAAATGGCCAAAAAGCCATTGATGAAGCAAGTGAAGATTAAAACTGATAAATAAATTCCTCGCTCTTTTAGCGGGGATTTTTTGAAATAAACGGAAAATAAGAAAGCGCTTTTTCATAAAAAGTGATAGAATAAACTTAAAGATTAAAAAGTTTATTGGAGATTATTATGAGAGTTAAAGGTCACGGAACAATAAAAAAATCAAAAGCCTACGGTGTTATTGGAACACTTTTGTTATCAGGTGTCTTGCTGACGGCTATTGGAGCTGGTGGTGTTTGCGCTGATGAAGTGCAAGCAAGTACGAGCGCCACTGTTAATAGCGTGTTAGCTGATGTCAATAGTGAAAATTATCAGGCTGATGCTGGTTTGTCTGAAGAAACTAGTGATTTGCCAGAAAATGATAAGGCAAATGAGCTTAATTCTGAGTCAGCATCTAGTTCAATTAATGGTGAGCAAAGTACGACAACTACTGAGCAAACAGAAGTAAATGACGATAAATCAGCAGTTACTGATGGCAGTAATTCCACAGGTGCTGAGTCTGAGCAGGTTGACAATCTTTCTGAAAATCAAACTGAGTCAATCGTTGATGCTAATGCTAACAGTCAGCTTACGGATGAATCACAAAACGTTAAGCTTGAAATTACTGCTAATGACAATCAAAAACTTGTTGCTGAACGCAGAGCAACAGGAAACGCTACAGACGAAGTAACCAGTGCGACCTTAACGAACAAAGGTTTTGATATTCAGTACAACCAGACCATTCCAGCAGGTGCTAAAATCATGTTTGCCGTTTGGTCTGAGGTCAATGGTCAAGATGATCTTATTTGGTACACAGCTGATAGCAATGGACATGTCGTAGCCAAATACACTGGTTCATACGGAAAATACAATATCCATACTTACCAAAATCTCAATGGTCAAATGATTGGTTTAAATGGTCGTACCATTGATGTTCCAAAACCAAGTGCTAAGGTCACAATCACAAAAGTCAATGGCACAACTTACAAAGTGACAGTCAGTGATATTCCAGTTTACATCACTAGTATTCAACTACCAACTTGGACAGAAAAAGGTGGTCAGGATGATATTCAGTGGTATAGTACTACTCAAAATGCTGACGGCACTTTTACAAGAACCTTTAGTATCGCTGAGCACAACCTAGAAAGTGGTAAATATAATGTCCATGTTTATGGGACAAGTGCAGTTACGAATTCATTGACTTGTTTAACAGGCACAAGCTTCCAATCTGATTACCATTTCAGTGATGTTCATGTTCAACCAACTTTGACAGCAAATGGTATTCAAATTAGCATGCCAAGTGATGTTAGCTCAGATATGACCGTTTACCATGCTGTTTGGTCAGCCAAAAATGACCAAGACGATTTGATTTGGTACAAAGTTCCAGCTAATGGTCAACTGATAGCTAAGTATACTGGCGATTATGGGACATATCTTATTCACACCTATGCTGTTGTTAAGGGAAAAATGGTATGTATCAGTGCGACAAGTATTGATGTTCCAAAACCAAGTGCTAAAGTGACAATCACTAAAATTAATGAGACAAGTTACAAAGTGACAGTTAGTGATACCCCAATATACATCACTAGTATTCAACTACCAACTTGGACAGAAAAAGGCGGTCAGGATGACATCCAGTGGTATAGCACTACTAAGAACGCCGATGGCACCTTTACAAGAATCTTCAGTATTGCTGAACACAATCTAGAAGGTGGTAAATACAATGTTCATGTCTATGGAACGAATGCAGTTACGAATTCCCTAACTTGTCTAACAGGAACAAGCATAGAAGCTGATTACCATTTCAGTGATGTTCATGTTCAGCCAACTTTAACGACTAACGGTATTCAAATCAGCATGCCAAGCGATGTTAGCTCAGATTTGACCGTTTACCATGCCGTTTGGTCAGCCAACAATGATCAAGATGACTTAATTTGGTACAAAGTTCCAACCAACGGTCAACTAACGGCTAAGTATACTGGCGATTATGGGACATATCTTATTCACACCTATGCTGTTGTTAAGGGAAAAATGGTATGTATCAGTGCAACAAGTATTAACGTGACAAAACCAGAAGTAAGGGTTCAAATTGAAAAGTTAACAGACTATTCTGCAAAAGTAACGGTGACAGATGTTCCAGTTTATGTTCATGATATTCAATTACCAACTTGGACAAGTAAAAATGGTCAAGATGATATGAAATGGTATCATGCTACTAAGCAAGAAGATGGCTCTTATGTCTACACTTTCTACGCTAAAAATCATAAGTTTGAGTCTGGACATTACAATGTTCATGTTTATGGTACAAATGAAGTCACTCATTCCTTTACATGCCTTTCAGGCTCAGACGGTGTTGATCTAATTTTTAATGAGTCACTAACAAAACCAACAGTAGTTGTTCAAAATTACGATGCTTCAAAAGGTAGCTTAGAAGTTGTGATTGCGGAAACAGAGTCTTCAAAAGACATTTCTAGTGTTACAGTGGCTGCTTGGTCTGATTCTGCACAGAAAAATCTTCATTGGTATACAAGTTCAAACGTTTCAAACGGAAAAGTCATTATTACGGTTGACGAAAAATATCATCATAACATTTCTGCAGACTATACGGTCCATGTTTATGTTAAGACCAAAGATGGTGAAACTGTTGGTTATAACCTTGGTCAATATGCTTTTAATAACAAGGAAGTAACCACTAGTGTTTCAACGACTTATAAAGGAACTGGTGTTTACGGTGTTAATGTTTCTGGTGTTTACTCAAATGGTACTGTAAAATATGCCGTTTGGTCTGATGTAAATGATCAAGATGATATCAGATGGTATGATGCGACAACATCAGGGTCAAATGCCACAGGACTAGTTAATGTAGCTAATCACTCTGGGACAGGAACTTATCACATTCATGTTTACCAATCTGATAACGGACAAATGTATTTCTTGACATCAACAGAATTTACAGTCAAACGTACGAACTTCAATACACCTTATTACAATCAGCGTGATGGACGCTGGGCAAATATTACTTTTGGAGGCTATAGAATGGCTTCAACAGCTTGTGCCCCAACTAGTGTAGCTATGGTTGTTTCTTCATTAACAGGAACGGAAATTTTGCCGACAACTGTCTGTGCTTATCTTTACAACAATACAGTCGAATTCAATCGTGGTGATGCTGGAACAACTGGACGAGGTGTCGTGATTGCAGCGCAACATTGGGGAATGACAGCAACGGTAATTCATAGTTCATCACAATTGTCAGAGGCATTAAAAGAAGGACACCACGTTCTGGCTGCTGTTCAACAAGATAAGTTCTCACCTTGGGGATTTGGAACAAGTCACGAAATTGTTCTTAAAGGGTATTCAAATGGAAATACTTACGTTTATGACCCATATAATGCAGCAAACAACGGTTGGTATCCTATCGAATGGCTTTGGAGAGAACAAAGTACCCAATCAGGTGATATCAATGGTTTAGGCAATCCATTTGTCAAAGTGAACGATATTTAAAATGAAAAGGAAGTATTTATACTTCCTTTTTTTACGTCGTACTTTTGCTAAAGTTTTTTGAAACTGCTATCATGGTATTAGAAAAAATTGAAATGGTGAAAAAGATGATAAAACTCATAGCAGTGGATATGGATGGGACTTTTTTAGATGAAAAAGGTCAATTTGATGCCAAGCGTTTTGATCAGCTATTGGATGAGCTGGATAAAAGAGAAATTCTATTTGTCGTGGCGACTGGTAATCAAATCTCACGAATGAAGATTGTTTTTGGAAATTTGGCAAATCGTTTGGCCTATGTTGTTGGTAATGGTAGTCATTTGCTTGTTAAGGACGAGACGATTTACCTGAAAAATCTAAGCGCGCAGCAATTGCAGCACTTTTTACAATACTATGAGAATCATTTTGATGACTATCATATCGTGATTTCATCGCCAGAGCATTCTTATATGACCAAAGGAGCTTACACCTGCCAGAATCTTGGTAATGCAGAACGTCTGAAGTATTACAATGCCAGCTTTCCAAATGTGATTTTACTTGATAATATGCTTGACTTGCCACATGAAAAGATTAATAAAATCACCATGCAGCTCCCAATGACTTTGTTTGAAAGTGTTAGTCAGGATTTTAGAAAAGAATTTCCTGATTTAGTGCCAATGGCAAGCGGATTTGGGGCTATTGATGTGGTTTTGCCTGGTGTTGACAAAGCGCTAGGGATAAAAGAGCTGATGGCCTTAAAAGGCATTTCAGCTGATCAGGTCATGACATTTGGAGACGGTGATAACGATATCGCTATGTTACGCTTAGCGAAATATTCTTATGCCATGGAAAATGCTAGCAAGACAGTGAAAGCAGCTGCAAACTTTATAGCACCATCGAATGCTAAATCAGGTGTTTTTCAAGTGATTGAACAATACCTAGAATCACATTAAAAAACACTCCTGAAATCGTTCAGGAGTGTTTGCTTTATTTCATGCGAGCAAAATAGTTTTTTGTTTCACGGATAATAACTGGTGACAGAGCAAGCAGAGAGATAAGGTTTGGTAGAGCCATGAGGCCATTAACGATATCAGCAATAATCCAGATAAGCTCAAGCTTCAAGAAACCACCAAGAGCAACCATGATAACAAAGATTACTCGGTAAAGTTTAATGTGCTTTGTTCCAAAAAGAAACTCAAAACAGCGTTCACCGTAATATGACCAACCAAGAATAGTTGTAAAAGCAAATAGAACAAGACAGAAAGTCAGAGCTAGTGCTCCTGGAGTTCCAAAAAGAGAAGAGAAGGCAGCTTGTGTTAACGGAGCACCTTCAAGACCTGCAACTGTCCATTTTTCAGTTACGATGATTGAAAGTCCAGTTAATGTACAGATGATGATTGTATCAATGAAAGTACCAGTCATTGAGATAAGCCCTTGTTCCACAGGCTCTTCAGTTTTTGCAGCGGCAGCAGCTATTGGAGCTGAACCTAGACCAGATTCATTTGAGAAGACCCCACGCGCGATACCTTTTTGGATGGCTTCTTTAACAACGGCACCAGCAAAACCACCGACAGCAGCTGTACCAGTAAAAGCACCAGTGAAGATTTGACCAAATGCTGGAAGAATTTGATCAAAGTTTGTAAAGATGACAGCTAAAGTTGCAAGGATGTAGATAATCGCCATGAAAGGAACAACTTTCTCAGCAACTTTTGAAATTGATTTGATTCCACCGAAGATAATGATGGCAACAATTACAGCAACAACAATACTTACAATCTGTGGCGCTAAGCCAAATGAATTTTCAAGTGATGAAGTAATTGAGTTAACTTGTGAGAAAGTACCAATACCAAAGTAAGCAACAAGGATACCAGCGACAGCAAAGAAGATTGCAAGTGGTTTCCAGCGTTTGCCCATACCATTTAGGATATAGTACATTGGTCCACCAGAAACTTCGCCGTTATCATCGCGTGTGCGGTATTTGATAGCAAGAAGTCCTTCAGAGTATTTTGTTGCCATTCCAAAGAAAGCAGCAATCCACATCCAAAAGAGGGCTCCAGGACCACCAGCTTTGATAGCTGTTGCCACACCAACGATGTTACCAGTACCTACTGTTGCTGCAAGAGCAGTAGCAAGAGCGGCAAAACTAGAAATATCCCCTTGACCTTTATCATCTGCGAAAATTAATTTAAAGGCTTTAGGTAATTTTAAAACCTGGAGTAAGCCAAGACGAACAGTTAAATAAATCCCTGTTCCCACCAAGAGAATAAGCAGTGGGGCACCCCAGACAATATCATCTAGCATTGTAAAAAAGTTTAGCATATACGAATAAGTCTCCTATAAAACATAGCGTCCTATGATGCCAGTTAGAATAGAAAAAAGGAGTTATCGTAGTGATAACTCCTGAAAAGTGATAAGAAGACTGACAAAGATAATACACCTTACCTGTTAATCGATTCTTATCTTCTGTCCTTTTGCCTGAGAGTTTGAGCTAGATGTGTGTCTAGCCTTGCCCCTTCGGCGCCTATCTAGTTCTTTCATGTTAGTATTACAATACTCAGTCCTTAAAAACATACTAACGAAAGGTCACTAGTGTCATTTAAAAAATGACTAGGTCTCTCCAGAAGTCCGTCCATCACCCAGTCCTGTCTATGACACCTGAGAGCGTAACTCCTTCGGCGAAAGGCAAGCTTTCTTCTCCTGAATGACATCATTCGGTTTGCTATTTGATTTGAATACTATATTAAAGCAAAAACCGAACTTTGTCAATAGTATTTTTTGAATTGTTTGGAAAAAATATAAATTACAAAAAAATCAAAGAATAATTTGCGATAAAATATTAATGATCTTTTCGATATCTTGATTAGAAATATTAGCATAATTAACGATGAAAGACTTGTCAAAGTGCTTGTTTTCCCCTTGATAATAGTGAGAAATAGCTGTCATTTGCAAGCCATTTGCCAGAGCTTGCCTGCAAATGTCATCTTCTGCTAGGTCACTTTTAATGGTCATAATAAAATGCAAACCAGACTCTTCTTCATGAATGCTGATGTGATTTTTGAGAGGACTGTCTAATAATCTTTGAATCAGACTGTCACGTTTTTTTTGATAAAAAAGTCGCATACGATTTAAATGCTTTTCAAAATAACCGTCGTTGATAAAGTAAGCAAGGGTGTATTGTTGTAAGTTTGAGACAGTGTTATTGTAAAAGCTAAGTTGCTTTTCAAAGCGTTCCAATAATTGCGGTGGCAAAATCATATAACTAATACGTAAAGTTGAAGCCAAGCTTTTGCTAAAAGTGTTGATATAAATGACTTTTCCAAGGCTATCAATCTCTTGAAGGCTAGGAATCGGTAGCCCTTGAAAACGAAATTCACTATCGTAATCATCCTCAATGATATAACGATTGCCTTGATTTGCCCAACTTAAAAGTTCATAACGTTTGCTGATAGATAAAATAGCTCCTGTAGGAAATTGGTGCGAAGGAGAAAGGTGGACAATATCGGCATCTGTTTCTTTTAGTTGTGACATACTAAGTCCGTCATTTTCCATATCAATGAAGGTTTGTTTGACCTGAAATTGCTGATAAATTTTACGGATTTTTGAATAACTTGGCTCTTCTAAAGCAACTGTTTTATCAAGCCCAAGTAATTGAATGAGAATAGTATACAAATACTCGGTTCCTGCACCGATGATAATTTGTCGAGGGTCGACAGCCATTCCACGGTAATCGTTTAGGTGTTTAGCAATAGCTTGTCTTAGTAGTAGTACACCTTTACTTGGTGAGGGGTGAACAAGTTCATCTTGGCAGTTATTCAGAACTTGACGAACAATTTTTGACCACGTAGCAAATGGAAAGGTTTCGGAATTGGTCTGGTTATTACTAAGTCGCAGATAAGTTTTGGCTTCATCTGGCCTGCTTTCTGGATTTGAAAGTAACCTTATGGTTTTTTCAACGGGCGGATGGTGTGGATTGATTTCTGAAACGAAGAATCCTTTTTTAGCTTGACTGTAAATGTAGCCTTCAGCTTTTAATTGTTGATAGCTGGTTTCAACCGTAACGATAGATATACCAAGGTGTTTGGCAAGGTTACGTTTTGATGGTAATTTTTCTCCAGCTTTTAAAATCCCAATGGTAATATCTTTTTTGATTGCACGATAAAGTTGTTCGTAAAGGGGAATAGCACCTTTTTTATCCAATGAATATGTAAGCATAACATCTCCAATCTGACCCTATAAAAAAGTTTTTAAGTGACGCTTGATACCATGTCAGTTTTTATTATAATGAAAAGCAACAAAAAAGTAAATGAGGTATTTCTAATGACAAATCAACGTTATCAACTCAACAAACAATTGGCCCAAATGCTTAAAGGTGGTGTTATCATGGATGTCACAACACCAGAACAAGCGAGAATCGCTGAGGCAGCAGGTGCCTGTGCCGTCATGGCACTTGAAAGAATTCCAGCAGATATTCGAGCAGCTGGTGGTGTTTCGCGCATGAGTGATCCTAAGATGATTCAAGAAATTCAAGAGGCTGTTTCTATTCCAGTTATGGCAAAAGTTCGTATTGGTCATTTTGTAGAAGCCCAAATTCTTGAAGCCATTGAAATTGACTACATCGATGAAAGTGAAGTGCTATCACCTGCAGATGATCTTTATCATATTGACAAGACTCAATTTGACGTACCATTTGTATGTGGGGCTAAAAATCTTGGTGAGGCTCTTCGACGTATTGCAGAAGGCGCTAGTATGATTCGTTCAAAAGGGGAACCAGGTACTGGTGATGTTATCCAAGCTGTGCGTCATTTACGCCAAATGAACCGTGAAATTGCTCGTTTAACTTCTCTTCGTGAGGATGAACTCTATCAAGCAGCAAAAGAATTGCAAGTTCCTTATGATTTAGTCAAAGAAGTTCATGAGACTGGAAAATTACCAGTTGTTTTGTTTGCGGCGGGTGGTGTGGCTACGCCAGCAGATGCTGCGTTGATGATGCAACTTGGTGCAGAAGGTGTTTTTGTTGGCTCTGGTATTTTCAAATCAGGTGACCCTGAAAAACGTGCTCGTGCTATCGTTCAAGCTGTGACAAATTATCAAGATAAGAAATTACTTGCCAAGTTATCAGAAAATCTCGGCGAAGCCATGGTCGGCATTAACGAAGAAGAAATTCAATTACTTATGGCTGAACGTGGGATTTAGAAGGAGGTTGATATGGTTTTAATTGGAGTGCTTGCCCTGCAAGGGGATTTTGCAGAGCATAAAGCAAAGTTAGCCTCATTAGGTGCACAGACAATTGAGATTCGTCAGCTAAAAGATTTGGAAAAGCCGCTAGACGGTTTGGTGCTTCCAGGTGGTGAATCAACGGTTCAAGGAAAATTATTGGCTGATTTAGGGCTTTTAGAACCTTTGCAAGAAAGGATTCAGCAGGGTTTGCCAGTTCTTGCGACCTGCGCTGGTTTGATATTACTAGCTGAAAATGTTGAAAATCAAGCAAAGCGTTATTTAGGAACTTTGCCAGTCACCGTTAAGCGTAATGCCTACGGTAGACAATTAGGAAGTTTTTCGTCTTTACTTGATTTTGCGGATTTAGGTCAAGTGCCAGCGACTTTTATCAGAGCACCATACATTAGTGAGGTAGAAGATGAAGTTGAGATTTTGTCAAAACATCAGGGCAAAATCGTCGCTGTTCGTTATCGCAATCAAATCGGACTTTCTTTTCATCCTGAAGTTGATGAGAGTGACAGCATTCATTCTTATTTCTTGAAGATTTGTCAAACAAAGTGAAACCAGCCAACATTATTTCTTTAAAAAATGGTACAATAGAAAAGCATTGATTTTAATGAAATAATTAATATAGAGAGGAATAAATCTCGGATGGTTTTCTTGGCTGATGGGAGCTGATGTCAGAGCCTCCGTGGTCTTTTATACGATGAATCCTTTATTAAATGGTATGAATGATAAGCAGGCTGAAGCTGTTAAAACGACAGAAGGTCCGCTTTTGATTATGGCAGGTGCGGGCTCTGGGAAGACTCGCGTGTTGACACACCGCATTGCCTATTTGATTGATGAAAAATTTGTAAACCCGTGGAATATCTTAGCGATTACCTTCACCAATAAAGCTGCGCGTGAAATGCGTGAACGTGCTATGGCCTTGAATCCAGCAACGGCTGATACGTTGATTGCTACCTTCCACAGCATGTGTGTGCGCATTTTGCGTCGTGACGCTGATCACATCGGATATAACCGCAATTTCACTATCGTGGATCCTGGTGAACAACGTACGCTCATGAAACGTATTTTAAAGAACCTCAACCTTGATCCTAAAAAATGGAACGAACGTGCCATCCTTGGAACCATTTCAAATGCCAAGAATGATTTGCTTGATGAGGTTGCATATGAGAATCAAGCTGGTGACATGTACACACAAATCGTTGCCAAATGTTACAAAGCTTATCAAGCGGAACTTCGTCAAAGCGAAGCTATGGACTTTGATGACCTTATCATGTTGACGCTTCGTTTGTTTGACCAAAATCCAGATGTTTTGGCTTATTATCAACAACGCTACCAATATATTCACGTAGATGAGTATCAAGATACTAACCATGCTCAGTATCAGTTGGTTAAACTCTTGGCATCTCGTTTTAAAAATATCTGTGTCGTCGGTGATGCTGATCAATCTATCTATGGTTGGCGTGGTGCTGATATGCAAAATATCCTTGATTTTGAGAAAGATTATCCTGAAGCCAAGGTTGTTATGTTGGAAGAAAACTATCGTTCCACTAAGAAAATTTTGCAAGCAGCTAATGCCGTTATCAATAACAACCGCAATCGTCGTCCGAAAAAACTTTGGACACAAAACTCTGACGGGGAACAAATTGTTTATTACCGTGCGCGTGACGAACGTGAAGAGGCTGTTTTTGTTGCTTCAACGATTGACAATATTGTCCGTGAACAAGGGAAAAACTTTAAAGATTTTGCAGTTCTTTACCGTACTAACGCCCAATCACGTACTATTGAAGAAGCTTTGCTGAAATCAAACATTCCTTATACTATGGTTGGTGGAACGAAATTCTACAGCCGTAAGGAAATTCGTGACGTGATTTCATACTTGAATGTTATTGCCAATACTGCCGATAACATTAGTTATGAACGTATCGTCAACGAACCAAAACGCGGTGTTGGTCCTGGTACGCTTGAGAAAATCCGTGACTTTGCTAATCTTCAAAACATGAGTTTGCTTGATGCATCAGCTAATATCATGCTTTCAGGTGTCAAAGGAAAAGCGGCACAAGCTGTTTGGGATTTGGCAAACCTTCTTATGAATCTTCGTGCTGACTTGGACAAATACAGTGTTACTGAATTGGTAGAAGCTGTTCTTGATAAGACTGGATACCTTGATGCCCTTCGTGTGCAAAATACGCTTGAAAGCCAAGCACGTATCGAAAATATCGAAGAATTCTTGACTGTTACGAAAAACTTTGATGAAAATCAAGACGATGCCCCAGAAGATGAATCTGGTATTGACAAACTAAGTCGTTTCTTGAATGATTTGGCTTTGATTGCAGATACTGATGATGGTGATGCTGAAACAGCAGAAGTGACTTTGATGACCTTGCACGCTGCCAAAGGTTTGGAATTTCCAATTGTCTTCTTGATTGGTATGGAAGAAGGGGTCTTCCCACTTTCACGTGCTGCTGAAGATCAAGATGAATTAGAAGAAGAACGCCGTTTGGCATATGTTGGTATTACGCGTGCTGAGCAATTGCTCTTTGTGACAAATGCCAATACACGTACCTTGTTTGGTAAGACAAGTTATAATCGTCCATCTCGCTTCATCCGTGAAATTGATGACGAGTTATTGCAATACCAAGGCTTGGCTCGACCTGCTAATTCTTCATTTGCTGTTCGTTATAGCAATAGCAGCGATCAATCAATGAGCTTTGGTAAAGGCATGAGCCTCCAACAAGCTCTTCAAGCTCGCAAAGCGAAAGTTCAACCGACATCACGTGGAGCGCAGCCATATTCAAAAGCCGTCAAAGGAGTACCTTTTGGTCAATCAGCTAGTGCTTCAAAAGAAGCAGTCGACTGGCAAATCGGAGATATCGCTCACCACAGAAAATGGGGTGACGGAACTGTCCTTGCAGTTACAGGCTCAGGCAAAACTCAAGAACTAAAAATCAATTTCCCAGAAGTTGGACTTAAAAAACTACTAGCCAGCGTTGCACCAATTGAGAAGAAATAATAGGAGAAGTACAGCTAAGGCTGTACTTTTTATAAAAGAAAAATTTTCAGAATATTATTGCATAATTAAAAACAGTGTGTTATAGTTATTCTGTAAATTTAATAAGACATTTGGGGTGCGTAAAAGCTGAGATTATACCCATTGAACCTGATGCAGTTAGAACTGACGAAGGGAAATGTGTAAGCAACAAAAATCTGTTTTTTGTTGTGCAAAAATCGATATAAGATAGTTCTTTTGTAAAGTCAAAAGAGCTGTTTCGCAGTTTTTAAATAGATAAACTCCATTTGAGATTTTTCAAATGGAGTCTTTTTATTTCTGTGAGCTTTTGGTGCATGTTAGTGTCAGGAAAGGAATTTTTATGGCGAATAATCGTGTACACCGTTTAACTGTTCTGGCTATCATGATTGCTTTGGATTTTTTGCTAACACCGCTGTTTCGGATTGAAGGCATGGCATTTATGTCCAGTGTGATGAATATCATTGCGGCAACTTTCATGACGCCTATTTATGCTGTAGCTATGGCATTAATTGTTGCTATTATGCGGATTTTAACTCAAGCTGGTGTGGCTAGTGTAGCTCCATTAGCTATTATTGGATCTGTCCCAGGAGCTTTTTTAGCCACTTATTTTTACCGTTTAACGAAAAAGCCTGTCATGGCATGGTTCGGAGAGTTTCTTGGAACAGGGATTATTGGTTCGCTACTTTCTGCACCAGTTATGGTTTGGTTTTGGACCATGTCAGCTCATGGGGATGACGAGTTACTTGCAAAAGCAAGTCAGGCACAATCTTTGGTCTTTTTTACCCCACGATTTGTTTTGGCGACTTTGATTGGGGGCTTTTTGGCAATGGCTGTGCTTCGTGGCTTGAAGTCTTCAACACATTTCATGAATTTGAAAAAATTATATGCCTTGGAAAGTCTCAAGGAGGATGGATTACAATGACAGATGCAAAAATGTTTGACGGTTACGCAGACGCGTATGATCAATGGTTTATGACAAATAGTAATGTCTTTGCCAGTGAATTAAAACTGTTGCACCGAGCTTTACATGATATTGAAAAAGAAACCATTCTATCAATTGGATGCGGCAGTGGTCTTTTTGAATCAGCTTTGCATAGACAATACGGCATTCAGGTTAAATACGGTGTTGAGCCGTCAAATGATATGGCGACAATTGCTAGAAAACGTGGCATGACAGTCAAGATTGGGGATGCAGAGAGTGCTACACTTGCAAAAGAAGCCTATGATGTGATTTATTTAAACGGTTGTTCGAGTTATATCAAAGATTTATCGTCAGCTTACCAGAATTGCCATCATGCTTTGAAAAAGGGAGGTCATTTGATTTTGTTGGATGTTCCAGTGGAGAGTGCTTATGGTATTTTGTATAAATTTGCTGCTCATGTTGGTGGTTATAATAAAGAAATTTTTCATAAAATTGCCCCAACTTTTCCTTATCCAATCGAGTTAGTCCGCTCTGCTGTTTTCCATTCTCCTCTTGAAAAAGAAGCGATTTTAAGAGATGAACTTGGCATGACAAATATTCGATATTTCCAAACCCTTACAGCTCAGCCTATCTATACTAATGATTTTGTGGAGGAACCGATTGAGGGGTATGACAAAGGAGGCTATGTTGCCCTTGTTGCCCAAAAGTAAAAGTGTTATTTTTCTTGATTTAGACGGGGTTATTTTTGATTCTTATGGTTTGTGGGATGAGGTGATTGAGAAAGTCTTGGCTTTAGCCAATATTTCCTATACTCAAACGATAAAAAAACACCTCTGGCGTTTAAATATGATTGAGTCGCAAGCTTATTTATCAGCTTTATTTGCCAAAGAAAACTTGACTTATCCAGAAAAGAAAACTCAGCAGCTACTAGAAGAGGCTTATCAAAAGGTTTCACTCATGCCGCAAGCTGTAGAGACCTTAGACGATTTAGCTGAAGAAGATTTTTTGATTTATGCAGTCACATCAAATTATGATGATTTAGCCAAAATCGGTTTAGAATCGGCAGGAGTATTACAATACTTTTCTGGTAGTTATTCTTGTATTGCGCTAGGATTTCCTGATAAAACAGAAGATTTTTATCAAGCGGTACTTGAAACTGAAGCCTTATTTGACAAGACGATTTTTTATCTGGAAGATAGCACGCGCCACTTAAAAACAGCTCAAAAGTTTGGTATTCAAGGTGTCTATCTGTCAAATACTGATAACCCACAAGACAATCAAGAGCAGGCATTTCGCACCATTCGTCACTTAAAGGAATTCACAACAATAGTAAAGGAAGAAATGAATGATTAATGAAATGAAAGAACGTAGTCAAATCTTTATCGATAAGATTTTAGCAGATGATTTTATCAAGCAAATGATGGCAGGCAATTTGTCTGATGAGGCAATTTGCCATTACTTAAAAGCGGATGCTATTTATTTGGAAAAATTCGCTGATATTTATGCTCAGCTATTTGCCAAAATTCCTGATAAAGCAAGCAAAGACTTCTTTTTAGGTCAGATTGACTTTATTTTTAATCATGAGGTTGGAGCTCACCATATTTTAGCTAAAGCAGCTGGAAGAGATTATCATAATATTATTGCTGATAAGGCTTGGTATCCAAGTTCTGACCATTACATTAAGCACATGTATTATCAACTTTATCAAGATAATCCAGCTTACATCTTGGCAGCCATGCTTCCATGTCCGTGGATTTATCAGCAGGTTGCTAAAAAAGCACTTGAGACTGGTAAGGTTGCAAGTGATAATCCATTTAAAGCATGGTTTGAGTTTTACGCAGCTGACGAAGCAACAGCTTGTTTACCGACGTATTTTGACCTACTAAAGCGATTTAGTAGTCAACTACCAGAAGAAAAAAGAAAAGAAATGATTCGTGTCTTTTTGGAAAGTTGTCAGCATGAACGCAATTTTTTCCAAATGGCAATTGATCAGGAAGAGTGGCCAGAGGAGGTAAGAAATGTCTAAATTACAAGTAGCTCTAACAATTGCTGGAACTGATCCAAGTGGTGGTGCGGGTATCATGGCTGATTTAAAGAGCTTTCAAGCGCGTGGGGTTTATGGTATGGCGGTTGTTACCAGTGTAGTTGCACAAAATACCCAAGGTGTTCAAGCCATTTGTAATCTTGATCAAACGATTCTTGATGAGCAGCTAAAAAGTGTCTTTTCTGATATTAAGCCAGATGCGATTAAGACAGGGATGCTGGCGGAAGTTGAAACCATTGAACGCGTGAGTCAGTATTTGAATACTATGTCATGTCCTTACGTCCTTGATCCTGTCATGGTAGCAACAAGTGGCGATCGTTTGATTAGCCAAGAAGCAGTAGAGGCTCTTAAAGAAAAATTACTTCCTTTGGCAACCATTATCACACCAAACTTACCAGAAGCTGAAGTACTTTTTGGACAAGAATTAAAAGACGAAGATGCCATTTTCAAAGCTGGAAAGTCTATTCAAGCTAAATACGGCGTTAAAAATGTTGTCATCAAGGGTGGCCATTTACAAAATGAAGCTAAAGACTTTCTCTTTTTAGAAAATGGTCAAGTGCAGACATTTACCTCTGAACGCATTGCGACCAAACATACACACGGAACAGGTTGTACCTATGCTGCAGTAATCACGGCAGAATTAGCCAAAGGTCGTTCTGTTCAAGAAGCTGTTGGAACAGCTAAGCGATTTATTACAGAAGCTATCAAAACCGCTCCAGAACTCGGTCATGGAAATGGTCCAGTTAATCACGTCACATACAAAGGAGATTAAATGACTTATTTAGATGACTTACGAGAAAATAATCCTTTGACCATTTGTTTGACAAATAATGTGGTCAAAAATTTCTCAGCAAACGGACTTTTAGCTCTAGGAGCTTCCCCTGCTATGAGTGAGTATCAACCAGATTTGGAAGATTTTTTACCAAACGCTAGTGGTCTTTTGGTTAATATTGGTACTTTGCACGAGGGAAGTTGGCAACTTTACAAGGACGCTCTAGATATTGCTGAGAAGCATTCGGTGCCAACTGTTTTGGATCCAGTTGCTGCTGGTGCTGGCCCTTATCGTAAGAAAGTTGCGTCTGATTTACTAAACCATCACAAGGTTTCACTTTTACGGGGAAATGCTGGTGAAATTGCTGCTTTGATTGGACAAAATGTCAAAAGTAAAGGCGTTGATTCTGCTGATGTTGACGATATTGGACACCTCGCTTGGTTAGCCAATCAAAAACTTGAAATTCCTGTCGTCATCACAGGAAAAACAGATGCAATTGCAGTCAATGGTCACGTTAAACTTCTTAAAAATGGCAGTTCCTTAATGCCTCTTGTTACTGGAACAGGCTGCTTACTTGGAGCTGTACTAGCAGCATTTATCGGACTGGCTAAAGAAGGTGACTTACTTGCTTGCTTAGAAGAAGCAGTCTCAGTCTATAATATTGCAGGTGAGCTAGCAGAAGCTGCATCAGGCATTGGTTTACCTGGAAGTTTTCAGATATCTTTTTTAGATGCTCTTTGCAAAATCACAAATCAAGATGTTGAGCGGTTGAAGAGAGTTGAGGTGTATTGTGAATAAAGAACAATTACAGGTCTATTTTATTTGTGGCACGCCAAATTGCCCCAAAGGGAAATTTTTGGATATCTTAGAAGCAGCTTTTAAATCGGGAGTAACTTGCTTTCAGTTTCGCGAAAAAGGTCAAGGGGCACTTTCTGGGCGAGAAAAAAAGGACCTTGCTTTAAAAGTTAAAGAACTTTGTCGTAAGTACCACGTTTTATTTTTTATCAATGATGATATTGATTTGGCTTTAGAAATTGGTGTTGATGGTGTTCATCTAGGTCAAGATGATATGCCAGTTCGTGAGGCTAGAAAGTTGTTTCCAGATAAGTTGATTGGTCTATCGGTTGGAAATGCTAAGGAATATCATTTATCAGCTATTGATGTTGTTGATTACATTGGTGTAGGGCCTATTTTTCCAACTTCTTCAAAATCTGATGCTGGCCAAGTAATCGGATTAAATGGTCTGAGAGAAATGCGTGAATTGGATAAAGACATTCCAATTGTGGCAATTGGTGGCATTACATTTGGTGATGTAGCTGCTATTCGGCAATCTGGAGCAGATGGTGTTGCTGTAATTTCAGCCATTGCTCAGTCCAAAGAAGTTGAACTTGATACGCAACGATTTGCCAGAGCATTTGACTAGGGTATAGTTTGAAACTATACCTAGTCTTTTTTAATAAGTATTAGTCAATATTTTTAAAAGAGTGTAAAATTGTATGTACATTCAGAAATTTTAATGATTGGAGTACATGCCATGACACGAAAATATAACTTTGAAACTCTACAATTGCATGCTGGTCAAACTGTTGACCCAGTTACTAAATCTCGCGCTGTTCCAATTTACCAAACAACATCATATGTTTTTGATAATGCTCAAGAAGGTGAAGATTTATTTGGTTTGAAAAAACCAGGAAATATCTATTCACGTATCGGGAATCCAACGGTAGAAGTTTTTGAAAATCGTATTGCTGCCCTTGAAAATGGGGTTGGAGCAGTCGCAACATCATCTGGTATGGCAGCAATTACTTATGCTGTTCTTGGGCTTGCTCACGCTGGCGACCATGTGGTGGCTGCAACAACGCTTTACGGTGGAACATTCAATCTGCTAAAAGAAACCCTTCCGCGTTATGGCGTGACAACAACATTTGTTGATGTTGCCAATCTTGAGGAAGTTGAGGCAGCTATCAAGGATAATACAAAACTTGTTTTGATCGAAACGCTTGGAAATCCTGTTATCAATATTCCTGATATCGAAAAGATTGCTGATATTGCGCATGCTCACAAGATTCCGTTGGTAACTGATAATACCTTTGGTACACCATATCTAATCAATGTTTTCTCACACGGTGTTGATATTGCGGTTCATTCAGCAACAAAATTTATCGGTGGACACGGAACAACTATTGCAGGTGTAGTTGTGGATTCAGGAAACTTCGATTGGGAAGCATCTGGTAAATTCCCACAATTTGTAGATGAAGACCCATCATATCACAATATCAGCTACACTCGTGATATCGGAGCTGCAGCTTTTATCACAGCCCTTCGTGTGCAATTATTGCGTGACACTGGTGCAGCTTTGTCACCATTTAGTGCTTTCTTACTTTTGCAAGGTCTTGAAACATTGTCACTTCGTATTGACCGCCATATTGAAAACACTAAGAAAATCGTTGACTTTTTGGCCAATCATCCAAAAGTTGAAAAAGTCAACTATCCAAGCTTGCCATCGAGTCCATATTATGACTTGGCTCAAAAATATTTCCCTAAAGGTGCTGGTTCAATCTTTACTTTCCACATCAAGGGAGGGCAAGAAGAAGCGCATAAATTTATCGATAACCTTGAAATCTTCTCTGATTTAGCAAACGTTGCGGATGCCAAATCTCTTGTTGTTCACCCAGCGACAACAACTCACCAACAACTTTCTGAAGAAGATTTGAAAGCTTGTGGAGTAACTCGAAATCAAATTCGTGTATCTGTTGGTCTTGAAAATGCTGATGACTTGATTGAAGATTTGCGTCTAGCTTTGGAAAAAATCTAATCAAACAATCGTATTGATGTTCATAGGGTAAAAGCAAGCAGCCTGTATGCCAAACAGGCTGCTTTTTGGTAGAATGAAAGTGAAAAATAGCTTAGTTACTCTAAGGAGGAAGAAAGTTGTCAAAGCTTGAAGAAATGACTCGATTATTTGAAGAAAACGCTGATTCGGCAAAAGCGCAAGTTATGTCTGCCTACATGAAAAATCGATTTTCTTTTTATGGTATTCAAACACCAAAACGCCGAGCGCTTTACAAATCATTTTTAGCCAATGAGAAAAAATCAGAAAGGCTTGATTGGGCTTTTTTAAAGCAGGTCTGGCAAGATGACCACCGTGAGTGTCAGTATTTGGTTCTTGATTACTTGCGTACGATGCAAAGATTTCTGACTTATGATGATATTGAAAAGCTTGAATATTTTGCGAGAAGCAAACAGTGGTGGGATAGTATTGACATACTAGCCGTTGTTATTGGTCGCATTGGATTAACGGATGAGAGAGTTGATAAGGTGATGAAAGCGTGGGCATATGATGATAATATCTGGCTATGTAGACTAGCCATTCTTCACCAGCTTGGTAGAAAAGATCAGACTAAGATTGATTTACTCCAAGAGATTCTTCTGAGGAATCTTGGTTCAAAGGAATTTTTTATCAATAAAGCCATAGGTTGGGCTTTACGTGATTTGTCAAAAACTAACGCTGCTTGGGTTAGACAGTTTATCATGACAAACAAAGAACACTTATCACCACTTTCAGTTAGAGAGGCAAGCAAGTATCTTTAACTTTCAAGCATATTCTTCGTTTAAAAAGAGATTTTTCGGTAAAATGAAAGGAGAGTAAAAGGCTTTCTTTTCTTGCAAATAACAAAAAAACTCTCATAATGGAAGGAATAAACGATGACAACTTTTCTTGGAAATCCCGTAACTTTAATTGGTAAACAACTAAAAATTGGTGAAACAGCACCAGATTTTTCATTGCGAGCATCTGATTTAAGTATTAAAAGCTTGTCTGATTTTGCTGGAAAGAAAAAAGTAATTAGCGTTGTGCCATCAATTGATACAGGTATTTGTTCAACACAGACACGTACGTTTAATAAAGAACTTTCAGCTATGTCTGATACCGTGGTAATTACGATTTCAGCAGACTTGCCATTTGCTCAAGCACGCTGGTGTGGTGTTGAAGGTCTTGATCAAGCGGTTATGTTGTCTGATTACTATGACAATGAATTTGGGAAGACTTATGGTCTTTTAATGGCAGAATGGCATCTTCTAGCTCGTGCTGTGCTTGTTTTAAATACGGATAATCAATTGGTTTATGCTGAATACTTGGAAAATGTTAACTCAGATCCAGATTATCAAGCGGCTCTTGCTGCCGTAAACTCACTATAGTTAAAAAATCTCACTTAAACTAAAGTGAGATTTTCTTAGTATTGTCATACCATTTTATCAAGCGAAGCAACTTTAAGGATTATATCGGTGACTTCTTCAGAACTTTCAATTCCACCATTACTTACCCAAAGAGAGATAATACTCTCAATAGAAGATAAATAAACTTCAAGCGCATATTGATAAGGAATTTCATAATAGCTCACGAGAATATCTTTGAAATCAGGGATAGTCAAAAGAAAACTGTAAATAAAATCCTTGATGGTTTTAGAGAAATCAGAAGAAGATGATTTTGAAATAGCATAAATAAACTCAAAATTCTTGCGGATGTAGTCCAGACACTGGATGATAACAGTCCGACTATCAGAAAAAAGAGAGTCGTCATTTAGAATAGCTAATAACTCATCAAGTGTTTCATTTTTTAGTTGGTCCATCATGTCACATTTATCAACATAATGAAGGTAGAATGTTCCGCGATTAATGCCAGCAGTTTTGGTTAAATCTGAGACACTAATCTCCTCAAATCGTTTTTCCAACAAGAGTTTAGCTAAAGCTTGTTTAAGATAGTTCTTGGTTTCTGTTTGTCTCTTTGCCATAAAAATCAGCTCCTTTCTTAGTCCTGGTCTAAAATGAACAGATTGTCTATTTTTGTCCTTGTTTAATAATTTATCAAATTATATAATATAGTCCAAATTAAATCAACAAGATGTCTAATTAAGAAAAAATAAAGAGGTGAATTTCATGGCTTATATTGAAATGAAGCATTCTTATAAACGTTATCAAGCAGGTGAAACTGAAATTGTGGCTAATAATGATATTAATTTTGCCATTGAAAAAGGGGAATTGGTCATTATTTTAGGGGCATCGGGAGCTGGAAAATCAACTGTCTTAAATATTCTCGGTGGTATGGACACGAACGATGAAGGGCAAGTTTTGATTGACGGTGTTGATATTGCTAAATACAATGCAAAAGAATTAACAACTTATCGTCGTAACGACGTTGGTTTTGTCTTTCAATTTTACAATTTGGTACCTAATTTGACCGCCAAAGAAAATGTGGAGTTAGCATCAGAAATTGTCAGCGATGCAAGAGATGCTGAGCAGACTTTGATTGATGTGGGGCTTGGAAAACGTCTTAATAACTTCCCAGCACAGCTATCTGGTGGTGAACAGCAGCGTGTGTCAATTGCGCGTGCGGTAGCCAAAAATCCCAAATTATTGCTTTGCGATGAGCCGACTGGTGCCCTTGATTATCAAACCGGAAAACAAGTTCTAAAAATTTTGCAAGATATGTCACGTCATAAAGGTTCAACCGTGATTATTGTTACACACAACTCAGCTCTTGCTCCAATTGCTGACCGAGTGATTCATATGCATGATGCCACGGTAAGTAGTATCGAAGTGAACGAGCATCCTCAAGATATCGAAACACTAGAATATTGAGGTGGTGGCTATGTCAAAAAAGACTTATTGGAAAGATATCAGAAAATCAATCGGAAGTTCAAAAGGTCGTTTTTTATCCATCATGCTTTTGATGATGCTTGGAGCTTTTGCCTTTGTCGCCTTGAAAGTAACAGGACCTGACATGCAAAGGACAGCAAGTGCTTATCTTAAAAAGCAAAATACCATGGACTTGTCAGTTATTGCAAGCTATGGTTTTAGTGATGATGATCAAAAAGAGCTAGCAACGATCAAAGACAGCGAAGTTGATTATGGCTATCTGACGGATGTGACAATTAAAAATACCGATGATGCTATTCGTGTGTTTTCAAACAGCAAGCGTATTTCAAAATATGAGTTAGTTTCAGGTGTTTATCCCAAAGCTGCTGATGAAATTGCTTTAGCTTCAACCATGCAAAAGAAATACCACCTTGGTGATAATATCACCTTTACGCAGTCTGACGAACAAGGCATTTTGAAAAAAACAACATTCAAAGTTGTTGGCTTTGTCAATTCCTCAGAGATTCTTTCAAAATCTAGCCTTGGAACATCAAGTGCTGGAAACGGAGTATTGAAATACTATGCCGTCGTTCCAGAATCAGCCTTTGACAGTGATTTTTACACGATTGCTAGAATTCGTTATGATGATTTAAAAAAACTAAATCCATTTTCTGAAACATATAAGGAAAAATTAGCTAAAAAAGAAAGTGCGCTAGAGGATTTGCTTTCTGATAATCCTAGCCAGCGTTTAGCACAATTAAAATCAGAAACGCAAACTTCACTTGATGCTAATCAAGCAAAGGTCGATGCAGCTAAATCTCAACTGGAAGCCCAAAAAGCAATGCTCACTCAATTACCAAATGAGCAGCAATTAGCAGCACAAGAATCAATCAATCAAGCCCAAGCTCAAATTACTGAGAGTGAAAAGCAGCTTAGTGACGCTAAAACGAAGCTTGATTCTATGAAAGAGCCAACATATACATCGTATACTCGCTCAACCTTGCCAGGTGGTGGAGGTTATCAAACCTACATTTCAAGTACCTCAAGTATTGGCAGCATTGGCAATGTCTTTCCTGTTGTATTATATGTTGTTGCTGCTTTAGTGACTTTCACAACAATGACGCGATTTGTAGATGAAGAGCGTACTAATTCAGGAGTGTTAAAAGCTCTTGGTTACAGCAATAGCGACGTTATTAAGAAATTTGTTATCTATGGTTTTGTTGCTAGCATGACAGGAACCATCTTGGGAATTTTTGCGGGGCATTACATTTTGTCACGAGTCATTGCTGAGATTGTTACAGGTGATACAACTTTAGGAAGTACGACTTATTATTTCTATTGGTCGTATACTTTGATTGCAATCGTATTTGCTCTTGTTAGTGCGGTCTTGCCAGCCTTTATTATTGCTAGAAAAGAGCTTAGTGAGAAACCTTCTCAGCTTTTGTTGCCAAAACCACCAGTCAAAGGTTCAAAAATTTTCTTAGAACGTATCGGTTTCATTTGGCGCCGTTTGTCATTTACACATAAAGTTACTGCCCGAAATATTTTCCGATACAAGCAGCGCATGCTGATGACCATATTTGGTGTTGCCGGTTCGGTTGCCCTTTTATTTGCTGGACTAGGAATTCAATCGTCATTAGGAAAAATCATTGATAATCAATTTTCACGTTTGATGCCTTATGACATGATTGTGGTCACTAGTGATGATAGCAGTAGCCAAAAAGAGTTGACGTCTGTTTTAGATTCTAAAAAAGTATCCAAATACCAAAGCATATATTTATCACATGTCACAGAAAGTATTTCTGGATTGACAGATAAGCAAGACATTTCAATTTTGGTTAGTCAAGGTAAAAGTTTTGGTGACTTTATTCATTTGAAAGATGCTAAAACAGCACAAGACTTGACCTTAACAGATGATGGTGTTGTCCTATCAGAAAAATTAGCTGACTTATATCACATAAAAGCTGGTGATTCATTTGATTTTAAAGATCAAAATGGGAATAAGCATTCTCTTAAAGTCTCTGCAATTGCTGAAATGAATGTTGGTCATTATCTTTTTATGTCACAAAAAGCTTATGAAAAACTCTTCGATGAAGAGGTTAAAGATAATGCTTACCTTGTCACACTTAAAAATCATTCTAGTAAGAATATCGAAGATATGTCTACAAGATTATTAGCCATGGATAGTGTATCAGCTGTTAGCCAAAATGCTTCACTGATTAAGAATGTTAACTCAGTCGTTGTCTCTCTTAATGGCGCAATGACGATTCTAATCATCATATCCATTTTACTTGCAGTGGTTATTCTCTACAACTTAACCAATATTAATGTGGCTGAACGTATTCGAGAATTATCAACGATTAAGGTTCTTGGATTTTATGATAATGAAGTGACCATGTACATTTATCGAGAAACGATTAGTTTGTCATTGATTGGTATTGTAGTAGGATTGATTGGCGGAAAATACTTACATCAACTGATTATGAATATGATTGGTTCAGATTCAATTAAGTTTGGGACTGAAGTTGGCTTATCAATCTACATCATTCCAATTATCGTTGTTATTGGAATACTATTCTTGTTAGGTTGGCTTGTTAACCATATCCTAAAAACAGTTGATATGCTAGAAGCTTTGAAATCAGTTGATTGAGTTCTTGGAAAAAATCGAATAAATAGTAAAGGAGCAGTGAGTCTACTGCTCTTTTAACTTGTTTAATGTTCAAATTAGTATTATAATACTAACATGTAAGGAGAGATAGCTATGAGTGAATTGATTGAGAAATATGAAGCAAATCCGATTGCCAAAGTTTCTTTAAGTGACGTGACAGAGCATTTTAAAGGAAAGGCTGTTTCAAAATTAGGAGATACAGGAAATGTATCGGTTGTTAACTTAAGTGATATGACTGAGACTGATATTGATTACGACCATTTGAAAAAGATTGATGCAGAACAAGACAGTGTCTCACGTTACCTTTTAGAAGATGGAGATGTTTTAATTGCCTCAAAAGGAACAGTTAAAAAAGTCGCTGTTTTTCATGAGCAAGATAGGGCAATCATTGCCTCTGCTAACATTACTGTTTTAAGACCGACTGCTGACATTTCAGGGACATATATCAAATTATTCTTAGAATCTGAATTAGGTCAAGAACTTCTTGAGACAACTAATACCGGAAAAAATGTGATGAATTTGAATACGAAAAAGATTGTTAGTATTCAAATACCAAAACTTCAGCCACTCAAACAAGCTTTTCTCATTCAACGATATGAACAAGGTTTGAAAGATTACAAGCGAAAAATTACTAGAGCAAACCAAGAATGGCAACATATTCGTGATGATGTTGCTAAGAACCTATTCTAGATATATAAAAGAAGTCTTCGAGACTTCTTTTTGTTATAATAGGAGTAATTATAAAATCAAGCGAGGAAATTATGAATAACATTAAGTGTCCCCATTGTGGAACAGTCTTTACCATTAATGAAACAGAATACAGTCAATTGCTAGCTCAAGTCAGAAGTAGCGAATTCGACAAAGAAATTCATGAGCGTTTAGAAAAAGAAAAGGCACTTTTAGAAGAAAAATCAAAAAATGATTTGCAAGTTCAAGCTAGTGCTAAAGATAAAGAAATTGCAGATTTGACTACGCAATTAGAGCAGCTAAAACAAAGTTTAGAGCTTGACAATCAACGCCAACTAGCTAAGAAAGACCAAGAAATTCTCGAGTTAAAATCTAGCTTGGAAAATTTCCAATCAAATAAAGATTTGGAACTAACAAAAGCTTTAACGGAAAAAGATAAAGAAGTAGCTGAGCTTAAAAATCAACTCGAACGTTTATCACTTGAAAATAAAACAAGTCTGGTAGAAGCAGTTGCTAGCGTTGAAAAAGAACGTGATGATGTTAAGTCAAAATTAGCTCTCCAAGAAAAAGAAGCTGAATTATCTCTTGCATCTGTTAAAAGAGATTACGAAGCTCAATTGAAAGCTGCCAATGAACAAGTTGAATTCTACAAAAACTTTAAAGCTCAGCAATCAACTAAGGCAATCGGTGAAAGCTTAGAAGTATATGCCGAGACAGAATTTAATAAAGTGCGTGCCTATGCTTTCCCAAATGCAACCTTCGGCAAAGATAATGAAGTATCAAGCCGTGGCTCAAAAGGAGACTTCATTTATCGTGAAACTGATGAAAATGGTATTGAAATACTATCTATCATGTTTGAGATGAAAAATGAAGCTGATGAGACAAAAACCAGACACAAAAACAAAGATTTTTACAAAGAATTAGATAGAGACCGTCGCGAAAAGAATTGTGAGTATGCGGTTTTAGTTACCATGTTAGAAGCTGACAATGATTACTTTAACACAGGAATTGTCGATGTTAGCCATGAATATGAAAAGATGTACGTGGTTCGTCCGCAATTATTCATCCAATTGATTGGTATTTTGCGAAATGCTGCGCTTAATTCTCTTAAGTACAAACAAGAATTAGCCTTGGTTCGTGAACAAAATATTGACATTACGCATTTTGAAGATGACCTTGAAACCTTTAAAAATGCCTTTGCGAAAAACTACAATTCGGCAAGTAATAACTTCAAAAAAGCCATTGATGAAATTGATAAATCAATCCGTCGTATGGAAGAAGTAAAACGATTTTTAACGACAAGCGAAAACCAACTTCGACTTGCTAACAATAAACTTGACGACGTTTCAGTCAAAAAATTAACCCGAAAAAATCCAACAATGCGAGCAAAATTTGAAGCCTTGAAAGATTAAAAATGATGTCAGATTTTATGACAGATGAAGTCAGTTTAAAATTCTTGTGCTATAATGAACCTATCCCTAATAAAAGAGGTTATTATAATGAACAATATTATAGATTTAACCAAACCAGTAGCTGAGGTTGTAAAAGAACATCCTGAGATTAAAGCTATTTTGGTTGATTTAGGTTTTAAACCTTTAGCACAAGTAACTATGCTAAATACCGTTGGCAAAGTGACTTCTCTGAAAGCAGGAGCAAAACTGGCTAATGTCTCACTTGATAAAATTCAAAAAGTACTTGAATTTAACGGTTATGAAGTGATTGGAGGCAACAATGACTGAAAATCGTATTGAAGTACTAAAAGATATTTTGTTGCGTTTGCATCACGGTGCGGATGCTGATTCTGTTCAGGAAGATTTCAATCAAACCTTTAAAGGTGTTTCCGCGCTTGAGATTTCAATGATGGAGCATGAGTTAATGGGAGATGAGACTGGCATTACCTTTGAGGATGTTATGGGCTTGTGTAATGTCCACGCTAACCTTTTTAAAGGAGCTGTGTCAGATGTTGATGTCCCAGATGCGGAACAAGAAGGGCATCCTGTTTATGTATTTAAGCAAGAAAATCTAGCTTTACGCTCAGCTATGTTGCGCATTCGCCGTATTATTGAAAACTATGAGAAACCTGAAAATGCAGACTTTCGTGATGATTTGTTACGTGGTTTGAAATTTCAAATGGGACTGCTAGGACAATTTGATAATCATTACAAGCGTAAAGAAGAGCTCTTTTTTCCATTGATGGAACAGCATGGTCATGATGCTCCGCCACGCGTCATGTGGGGTGTGGATGATGATATTCGTGAGCTCTTTAAAAAAGCACAAGCATCAGTGGGTAAATTACCAGAAATATCAATCGCTGAAGTGTCACAAGCCTTTGAAACTTTTGCTCATGAATTTGAAGAAATGATTTTCAAGGAAGAAGCCATTTTGTTGATGATTCTTCTTGAAGCTCTTACCCAAGATGATTGGTTAGCCATTGCTGATGAAAGTGACGCGTATGGTTATGCCATTATTAAACCAACAGCTAAATGGCAACCAAAACGTGAGTCATTTGACAGTGAGAAACCAGAATCTGCTTCTGTAACAGTTAATTCTGATGATTTTTGTCAGACTAATGCTGAATCAAATGATAGTCAATTGACGAAAGTTATCGATACGCCAGAGGGACAGTTCACCATTAGCTTTACACCTAAAAAAGAAAAGCCAGCTGTTGATCGCACAACTGCTCAGCCATTTGGTAACGGGTATTTGTCAGTAGAACAAGCCAACCTGATTTTAAATCATCTCCCTTTGGAAATAAGCTTTGTTAATAAAGACGATATTTTCCAATACTTTAATGACAATACTGTTCCAGAAAAAATGGTGTTTAAACGTACACCGAGTCAGATTGGACGTAACGTTGAACTTTGTCACCCACCAAAAGTGTTAGATAAAGTCAAAAAAGTCTTTAAATTACTTCGCTCTGGCGAACGCGATAAAGTTGTCATGTGGTTTAAATCTGAAAAAATGGGAAAATTCATCCATGTCACTTATGCAGCCGTTCGTGATGAAAATGATGAATTCCAAGGTGTCTTAGAATACGTACAAGACATTCAAGAATTTTTAGACATTGACAGTGATGTCAAACGCGACATTTAAAAAAACACAAACAAGTTAAAACAATGCAAAGTTTTAGCTTGTCTTTTTTTACTGAAAACGGTTATAATAGAAATTATGATTAACGGAATTATTAATTTGAAAAAAGAGGCTGGAATGACTAGCCATGATGCAGTCTTTAAGCTTCGTAAAATTTTACATGAAAAGAAAATTGGTCACGGTGGAACGCTCGATCCTGACGTTGTTGGTGTCTTGCCAATTGCTGTCGGAAAAGCAACACGTGTGATTGAATATATGACAGAAGCTGGAAAAGTATATCGTGGGCAGATTTGCCTAGGATTTTCAACAACAACTGAAGATGCCAGTGGTGAAGTTGTTGAGAAGACTCCAGTTTCAACAGAGCTAACAGAAGATGCCATTGACCAAGCTATGGCGAGTTTTGTTGGTGAAATTACTCAGATTCCACCAATGTACTCAGCTGTTAAGGTCAATGGAAAACGTTTATATGAGTATGCTCGTGCTGGACAAACAGTTGAGCGACCTGAACGCCATGTGACAATCTATGATTTCAAACGCACTAGCCCGTTAGAATTCAAAGATGATTGTTGTTATTTTGACTTTGAAGTTGCTTGTAGTAAAGGAACTTACATTAGAACCTTGTCAGTCGATTTAGGAAAATCACTTGGTTTTGCCAGTCATATGTCTTATTTGGAGCGCCAAGCTTCAGCTGGTCTTCAATTGGAAGATGCATTGACTTTGTCTGAAATCACTGAAAAAGTTGCGCAAGATGATTTTTCATTTCTTTTGCCAATTGAGTATGGCGTTATGGATTTGCCACGTGTAGATTTGACAGAAGATCAAGTTACAGAGATTTCATTTGGGCGTAAAATTGCTTTAGATAGAACTGAAGAACAATTAGCTGCTTTCTATCAAGATAAAGTTGTTGCTATTCTAATTCCACGTGATGACCTATACAAACCAAATAAAGTGTTTATATAATAGAATGGAAAAAATGAATATTCAACAAATAAAAGATGCTCGAGATATCAAACGTACTCGAGATAGTGTTTTAGTATTGGGATACTTTGATGGTCTTCACAAAGGCCACAAAGCTTTGTTTGATCAAGCGAGAGAAATTGCCAAACGCAATCAGCTAGACTTAACTGTTTTGACTTTTAATGAATCACCACGTCTAGCTCTTGCTCGTTTTACACCAGAATTATTATTGAATTTAACGGCGCCAGAAAAGCGTTACGAAAAATTTGCTGAGTATGGCGTTGATGACCTTTACTTAGTTGATTTTACATCAGCATTTTCAAAAGTGTCGTCAGAAGAATTTTTGAGGACTTATATCAAAGCTTTGCGAGCAAGAACTATTGTCGTTGGTTTTGATTATAAGTTTGGACACGATAGAAAAGACGCAGCTCATTTATCAGAAATTTTTGATGGTGATGTTATTGTAGTTCCTGAAGTTCAGGATAATAGAGAGAAGATTAGCTCTTCACGTATTCGTCAAGAGATTCTATCAGGGAATGTTTCTGAGGTAAATCGTCTTCTGGGCTATGAATTTTCAACTAAAGGGATTGTTGTTCATGGTGATGCTAGAGGTCGCACGATAGGATTCCCGACAGCAAATCTTGCCGTTTTAGACCGTGTTTATCTTCCAGGTGATGGTGTTTACGTGACAGATATTATTGTTTCGGGAAAACGCTACCGCTCAATGACAAGTATCGGAAAAAATGTGACTTTTGGTGGCCAAGATTTGCGACTGGAAGCAAATATTTTCGATTTTGAAAACGATATCTATGGCGAAACGGTCGAAATTATCTGGTTAGATAAAATTCGAGGCATGATTAAGTTCGCTGGAGCCGATGAATTAGTTGAACAGCTAAAATCTGATAAAAAATTTGCTCAAAATTGGGGAAAAAATAGAAAACTTTTTTAAAATTTTGTATAATTAAGTTAAGAAGATTAGAGAGGTGGTTTTATGATTACTTTATTTTTGTCACCAAGTTGTACAAGCTGCCGAAAAGCACGAGCTTGGCTTAATGAACACGATGTTAAATTTCAAGAACACAATATCATTACCAGTCCTCTTAGTCGCGATGAATTAATGGCTATCTTGGCCTTCACAGAAAATGGAACAGAAGATATTATCTCAACTCGTTCAAAAGTTTTCCAAAAGTTAGATATTGATCTTGACGAGTTATCTGTTTCAGAATTGATTGATTTAATTGCGAAGAATCCTGGTTTGCTTCGTCGTCCAATCATTTTGGATAACAAACGCATGCAAATTGGGTTTAATGAAGATGAAATTCGTGCATTTTTACCACGTGATTATCGTAAACAAGAATTGCGTGACGCAACGATAAAAGCAGAAATTGAAGGATAGAAAGGAATAACTCTTCAACAGGTTGATGTCTGTTGAGCTATGGAAAACGATTCGTTTTCTTAAGAGTTTGGGCATCTTTGTATGAAAAATTACAGCTATCCACTTGATTTGTCTTGGAGCACTGAAGAGATAGCATCAGTGCTTCATTTTTTGAATCAGGTTGAGGCCGCATATGAAAAGAAAGTTGCTGTTAGCGATTTATTAGACAGCTACGCAACCTTTAAGACAATTGTGAAAAGTAAAGCACAGGAAAAACAAATTGATCGCGAATTTCAACAAAGCAGTGGCTATTCAACTTATCAAGCCGTAAAAGCTGCTAAAGCAAAGGAGAAAGGATACATTTCCCTTGGAAAATAAGTTTCAATTTGCTAAAGACATTATTCGTGACGCAGGTGACTTTATTAAGTCTAATATGGTCAAGGATCTTGAAATTGAAGAAAAGACACGTTTTGATGATTTGGTAACGAATCTAGATAAAGCAACTCAAGAATTACTAATCACCAAAATTAAGCAAGCTTATCCAAGTGACCATATCTTGGCGGAAGAAAATGGTGTACACCACGATATTGCCGATGGTAATGTCTGGGTACTTGACCCGATTGATGGTACTGTCAATTTTGTGGCGCAAGGTACGCATTTTGCTGTTATGATTGCTTATTATGAAAATGGAGTCGGTCAATTTGGTTTGATTTATGATGTGATGGATGATACCTTGTATAGTGGTGGAGGTCAATTTGATGTTTATATGAACGATCAAAAATTACCACCATTTCAAGATCGACCAATGAACCGATTCTTGGTAGGCTGCAATGCTAATATGTTTGCGTATAACTACCATGGACTCCATGATATGATTGAGCATACTTTAGGGGTTCGTGTTTATGGTGGTGCTGGAATTAGTATGGCAGCAGTTATGGCTGGACAATTATTGGCTTACTTTTCTTACATTCAGCCTTGGGACTATGCAGCCGCTAAGGTGATGGGAGAAAAACTTGGTTATGTCTTATTGACTATTGATGGTGAAGAACCAGATTTCACACATCGTCAAAAAGTCATGTTTGTTCCGAAAGCAAAATTATCAACGATACAAACTTATTTATCTCAAACCTAGTATTTTTACTAGGTTTTTCTTTTACACCTATGGTAAAATAAGAATGAATTTATAGAAAACGTTTTTATTGGATAATATTGATAAAAGGAGATTTGTTTATGATGAATTGGCTAATGACACAAAATGTTGTCTTTTTAGCCTTGTTGGCAGGCCTTTTTACTTGGGGATGTACCATTCTTGGATCTGCCGTTGTTTTTTTCTTTACTAAAGTTAGCCGAAAATTGCTAGATATTATGATGGGATTTGCTGCCGGAGTAATGATTGCAGCGTCCTTTTGGTCTTTGCTTGACCCAGCACTTTCTTATGCTAAGGCTGATTATGGTAATTTTGCTTGGGTACCCGCAGCAGTTGGATTTTTACTCGGTGGCTTTAGTCTCCGATTGATTGACGCCCTTGTTCCTCACTTGCACTTAGGGTTAGATGTTTCTGAAGCAGAAGGGATTCAACCAAAGAAAAAACTCTCAAAAACAGCTTTGCTATTTTTGGCTATTACCATTCATAATTTCCCAGAAGGTTTAGCGGTTGGAGTGACTTTTGGGGCGCTTGCTTCTGGTAATATGACTAGTGCTGCGCTTATTGGTGCACTAGGACTTGCTATTGGGATTGGTTTACAAAATATTCCTGAAGGGGCTGCTTTGTCAATTCCGATTCGAGCTGATGGGAGTTCTCGTTTTCGAGCTTTCTTTCTTGGCGCAATGTCAGCCATTGTTGAACCAATTGGGGCTGTTTTAGGAGCAGCTCTAGTGATTATTATGCTACAAATCATACCGTATGCCCTAGCTTATGCAGCTGGTGCTATGATGTTTGTAGTTGTAGAAGAATTGATTCCTGAATCACAGACAAATGGAAATACTGACGTGGCCACTCTTGGATTAATGGTTGGTTTTGTTATCATGATGGTAATGGATGTAGCGCTGGGCTAATAACTTCATATTTAAAAAAGAGATTGAGATAAAATACCTCAGTCTTTTTTTGTGTGCAAATTATTTGAAACAGTTTTCAAAATTTATTAAAATGGACAAAAAAAGAAAAAGGTGATCTTATGGCAATTACAGTTAATTTGTATTATAAAGGTGCAAACGGCAGTGCTAGACGATTTGTAGAAGAAATGGAAAAATCTGGTATAGCAGATGCTATTCGTGCTGAAAAAGGTAATTTACGCTATGACTATTTCTTTCCGGCTAAAGAAACTGAGACAGTTTTATTGATTGATAGTTGGGAAAATCAAGAAGCCCTTGATATTCACCATGCTTCACCAATGATGACTACTTTAGCGAAATTGCGCGATAAATATGATTTGCATATGACAGTTGAACGTTATATTTCAGATAATAGTGACGTTGATGACAGTGCTTTTATTCGCCATTAATTTATCAATTACATCGATTATTAAGTTTTCTACAGGAGGTATTCAGATGACATCATTTGCATCATTTTTTACAGAAATTACTGCACAAGAAGCTAAAAAGTGTTTAGAAGTAGCAGAAGGTTTTATTCTCTTTATTGGTCGCCCTAGTTGTCCATATTGTCGCCGCTTTGAACCGAAGTTAACTCAAGTTGCTAAAGATAATCAACTTACTGTTTACTTTGTAAATAGTGAAGCAGCCGATTCTGATATTCAAGACTTAAGAACAGCATATGATGTTCCAACAGTACCAGGATTATTAGTTGCCAAAGCTGGTCATGTTAAAGTGGTGTGTGATTCGTCGTTGTCAGAAGAAGCAATTTTAGATTTTATCAAGAATTAGATTTGGAGAATATATGGACGTTAAGCAATATGACTATATTGTTATTGGTGGTGGTTCTGGTGGGATTGCTTCAGCTAATCGAGCAGCTATGCATGGTGCTAAGGTGATTCTTTTTGAAGCGAAAGAAGTTGGTGGTACTTGTGTCAATTTAGGATGTGTTCCTAAAAAAGTGATGTGGTACGGGGCTCAGGTCGCTGAGACGATTCAGACATACGCTAGCGAATATGGCTTTCACACGGCTGATACTACCTTTGATTTCAAAACTTTAAAAGCTAATCGAGAGGCTTATATTGACCGTATTCATGGCTCTTATGAACGCGGATTTGATAACAATGGTGTTGAGCGTGTTTATGACTATGCTAATTTTGTTGATTCTCATACGGTTGAAGTTGCTGGTCAATACTATACAGCTCCGCATATTTTGATTGCGACTGGTGGTCATGCTCTTTATCCTGATATTCCAGGTGCTGAATACGGCATGATTTCAGATGACTTTTTTGCCTTAGATAGTCTTCCAAATAGCGTTGCTGTTGTTGGAGCTGGCTACATTGCTGTTGAACTTGCCGGAGTCTTACATGCACTCGGTTCAAAGACGGACCTTTTTGTTCGTAATGAACGACCACTTCGTACGTTTGATAAAGAAATTGTTGAAACCCTTGTTAAATACATGGCCGAAAGTGGTCCACAATTACATACGCACTCAATTCCAAAAGAAGTTAAAAAAAATGCCGATGACTCTTTGACGTTAATTTTAGAAAATGGCGAATCTTACACGGTAGACGCTATCATTTGGGCAATTGGCCGTAAAGCAAATGTGAGTGGATTCGGACTTGAAAAAACAGGAGTAGAATTAACCAAAGAAGGTTTCATTAAAACAGATGCCTATGAAAACACCACTGTTGACGGTATTTATGCTCTAGGAGATGTTAATGGCAAACTTGAATTAACGCCAGTAGCAGTTAAGGCAGGAAGACAATTATCAGAGCGTCTTTTTAACAACAAACCAAATGCAAAAATGGATTATAAAGACGTTGCCACAGTCATTTTTAGCCATCCAGCGATTGGTTCTATTGGCTATTCGGAAGAAAAAGCTACTGAAGTATTTGGTGCAGATAAGATTAAAGTTTATCGCTCAACTTTTACGCCCATGTATACTGCTCTAGGTAATCATCGCCAACCAAGTAAAATGAAATTGGTTACTCTAGGTGAGGATGAGAAAATTATTGGTTTGCACGGTATAGGCTACGGTGTTGATGAAATGATTCAAGGCTTCTCAGTTGCTATCAAAATGGGAGCTACTAAAGAGGATTTTGATAATACGGTAGCCATTCATCCAACAGGAGCCGAAGAATTTGTGACGATGAGATAGATTTAAAATTTTTATAAACAAACAAAGCAGTTCGGATAAGAACTGCTTTTTATTGGTTAAATTGCTTATTAAATCAGTCATATGCTTGTCTTAAAGTTGTAATTAACATGTGAAATTGTTATCATATAAGTATGAAATTACCTGATAAATTTATTGAAAAATACCGTAATCTTCTTGGACAAGAAGCAGATGATTTCTTTGCAACTTTTGATCAAGAAGCTGTTTCTGGATTTCGTGTAAATCCTCTTAAAAATGCTCAGCAGACTTTTGAATCACCGATTCCTGACACCCCGTGGGGCTACTATGGAAAAGTGTCAGGTAAGTCACCTGAACATGTTTCTGGTCTGGTCTATTCACAAGAACCTGCTGCTCAAATGGTTGCTCAAGTTGCAGCACCGGGTGAGCACATGCGCGTGCTTGATTTAGCAGCAGCACCAGGTGGAAAATCCACCCATCTTCTTAGCTATATGAATAATACTGGTGTTTTAGTAAGCAATGAAATTTCCAACAAACGCAGTAAAATTCTGGTTGAGAATGTGGAACGTTTTGGTGCTAAAAATGTTGTCGTAACCAATGAAAGCTCAGACAGATTAGCCAAAGTTTTCAAAGAGTACTTTGACTTGATTGTCTTTGATGGTCCTTGTTCTGGAGAAGGAATGTTCCGAAAAGACCCTTCAGCGACACAATATTGGCATGAAGGATATCCAGCTGAATGTGCCAGTCTCCAAAAGGAAATCTTAGAAGAAGCAATGAAAATGCTAGCGCCTGGAGGCACACTTGTTTACTCAACATGTACATGGTCCCCAGAGGAAAATGAAGGCGTTGTTAACTGGCTATTGTCAAAATACGATTATCTTGAGCTTCTTCCTATTGAAAAAATCAATGGAATGGCTGAAGGAATTGACATGACTGAAGTTGCTCGTATGTATCCACACCGTTTTAAAGGTGAAGGACAATTTGTTGCTAAGCTACATGATACGAGGGAACCAGCTCACCGTAAAGTCAAACCTATAAAATCTAATCTAACAAAAGATCAGCTTAATCTTTGGCAAGATTTCGCCAAAAAACATCTAAAAATTGAGCTAAATGGGCTCCTACAAACCTTTGGCGATAACCTTTATTTGTTGCCAGAAGGATTGCCTGATTTAGGTAAATTAAAAATTGCTCGCAATGGACTTCATCTAGGAACATTTAAGAAAAATCGTTTCGAACCATCTTTTGCATTGGGCTTAGCCCTTTCACCAAATGACGTAGAACAGTTTGTAGAAATTGATATAGAACAGTTCAAGGTTTATGTTACAGGAAATGTCATAAACTTAGAAAATCCATTAAAAAATGGTTGGTATTTAGTTTCTGTAAACGGCAACGGCATAGGTTTTGCAAAAGTTACTGGGAATATTCTGAAAAATTACTTTCCAAAAGGACTTCGCTTTAATCCTTAAACTGTTATAGGTACAATTTTTGAATGTGATGGCCTGAAAACCACTTTTCAAGCTTTCAGTGATATGTTACTATTTGCATGTGAGGTGTTTGTAACACTTCATGTCAATTACTTTTTATTTTCAAAAAGAAGTAGGAATCGCAAATGAAAAAAATGAAAATTCTTAGCTTTTTATTGCTAGCTACCTCAGTAGCCTTTGTCTTATCTGGTTGTTCAAGCTGGATTGACAAGGGGCAGTCGATTACCAGCGTAGGATCGACAGCTTTGCAACCACTTGTTGAAGCTGCCGCTGATGAGTTCGGATCGACGAATATTGGTAAGACAGTCAATGTTCAAGGTGGTGGATCTGGTACAGGTCTTTCACAAGTTCAGTCAGGGGCTGTTCAAATAGGTAATAGCGATCTTTTCGCAGAAGAAAAAGAAGGTATCAATGCTGATAAGTTGGTGGATCACCAAGTAGCAGTAGCAGGTCTTGCGGTTATTGTTAACAAAAAAGTCGCTGTTAACAATTTAACCACTGAGCAATTACACCAAATCTTCACTGGTAAAATTACAAACTGGAAAGAAGTTGGTGGACCAGACTTAGCTATTTCTATTATTAACCGTGCAGCAAGTTCTGGGTCGCGTGCGACATTTGATAGCATCATCATGAAAGGTGATTCAGCTATTCAAAGTCAAGAACAAGACTCAAACGGTATGGTTAAGTCAATCGTATCGCAAACTCCAGGAGCTATTTCTTATCTTGCTTTTGCTTACGTTGATAGTTCTGTTAAGACAATTCGTCTAAACGGTTATAAACCAACAGTTGAAAATGTAACCAAAAATAATTGGCCACTTTGGTCATATGAACATATGTACACTAAAGGTAAACCAACTGGTTTGACTAAAGAATTTTTGGATTTCGTTATGAGTGATGAGATTCAAAAAGGTGTCGTTGAACATATGGGTTACATTTCAGTTAACGAAATGAAAGTTACCAAATCAGCTGATGGCACTGTTACAGCAAAATAAGGAGATACTATGAGAAATCAAGATCTTGAGAAACAGTTAACAACGCCTTCAAAAAATTCTCGCCTTGAGAAGTTCGGAAAAGGCATCACATTCTTTTGTTTAGTACTGATTGTTTTCATCGTGGCAATGATTTTAATCTTCGTTGCCCAAAAAGGATTATCAACTTTCTTCGTCGATGGTGTTAATCCGATCACATTCCTCTTTGGAAGTAAATGGGATCCAAGTTCAGGATCATTCGGAGCTCTTCCGATGATTTTGGGATCATTTATTGTAACTATTTTGTCTGCCTTGGTAGCAACTCCGATTGCTATTGGTGCGGCAGTCTTTATGACAGAAATTTCTCCAAAATATGGAGCCAAAATTCTTCAACCAGCTATTGAATTATTAACAGGTATTCCATCTGTTGTTTATGGATTCATTGGTTTGCAAGTTATCGTTCCATTTACACGTTCTATCTTTGGTGGAACTGGGTTCGGTATCTTATCTGGTGTCTGCGTTTTGTTTGTTATGATTTTACCAACGGTAACCTTCATGACAATCGATAGTTTAAAAGCAGTGCCAAGACATTATAAAGAAGCTAGTTTAGCGATGGGAGCCACTCGTTGGCAAACAATCTGGCGCGTTATTTTAAATGCTGCTAGACCTGGTATTTTTACCGCTGTTATTTTTGGTATGGCACGTGCCTTTGGTGAAGCCTTAGCTATCCAAATGGTTGTTGGTAACTCAGCCGTTGTTCCAACCTCTCTAACAACTCCAGCAGCAACCCTAACATCCGTTCTTACAATGGGAATCGGTAATACCGTTATGGGAACTGTTCAAAATAATGTTCTTTGGTCACTAGCGTTGGTTCTACTCATTATGAGTTTAGGATTCAACATGCTTGTTAAATTTATTACAAGAGAAAGAAAGAGAAACTATGCACGCTAAGAAATTTGATAAGTTAGCAACAGGAATTCTCTATACAATTGCTGGAATTATTGTTGCGATTTTGGCATCATTACTACTATATATCTTGGTAAATGGATTACCTCATGTTAACTGGTCATTCTTGACTGGTAAATCATCATCGTATGAAGCAGGTGGTGGTATTGGGATTCAATTGTATAACTCCCTCTTTCTTTTGGTAATCACATTGGTTATTTCTATCCCTTTATCAATGGGAGCAGGAATTTATTTGTCTGAATACGCGAAAAAAGGCCGCTTTACTAATTTCATCAGAACATGTATTGAAATTCTTTCATCTTTACCATCTGTTGTTGTCGGTTTGTTTGGTTATCTGATTTTCGTTGTTCAATTCCAATATGGATTCTCAATTATCTCAGGTGCCCTTGCACTTACTGTTTTCAACCTTCCTCAAATGACACGTAATGTTGAAGATGGTCTTCGTAATGTTCACCACACACAACGTGAAGCAGGTCTTGCGCTTGGTTTGTCACGTTGGGAAACAGTAGTTCATGTGGTCATTCCAGAAGCCCTTCCAAGTATTGTGACTGGTATCGTTCTTGCTTCAGGTCGTATTTTCGGTGAAGCAGCAGCGCTTATCTACACAGCTGGTCAATCAGCACCAGCTCTCGATTGGTCAAACTGGAATCCGCTAAGTATTACAAGTCCGATTTCAATTTTCCGTCAAGCCGAAACTTTGGCTGTTCACATTTGGAAAGTTAATAGTGAAGGAACGATTCCTGATGCGACTCAAGTATCGCAAGGAAGTGCTGCAGTTCTCTTGATTTTCATCTTAATTTTCAACCTCTCAGCACGTTATATCGGTAAAAAACTTCACGCCAAATTAACGTCAGCAAAATAAAGGAGAAGAGATGACAAAGTATAACTGGAATGAAAGACATATTATTACTTTTCCTGAAGAAAAATTAGCCCTAGCTACAAAAGATCTTCATGTTTACTATGGTCAAAAAGAAGCTATCAAGGGAATTGATATGCAGTTTGAAAAAAATAAAATCACTGCTCTTATCGGACCTTCAGGATGTGGTAAATCAACTTTTCTTCGTAGCCTAAATCGTATGAACGATACCATTGACATTGCGAAAGTCACTGGACAAATTTTGTACGAAGGTATTGATGTTAATGCCAAAAACATTAACGTTTACGAAATGCGTAAGCACATCGGAATGGTTTTCCAACGACCAAATCCATTTGCTAAATCAATTTATAAAAATATTACATTTGCCTACGAACGTGCAGGTATCAAAGATAAACAATTTTTAGATGAAATTGTAGAAACTTCTCTAAAACAAGCTGCTCTCTGGGATCAAGTAAAAGATGATTTGCACAAATCAGCCTTTACACTTTCAGGTGGTCAGCAACAACGTTTGTGTATTGCTCGTGCTATTGCAGTGAAACCAGATATTCTTTTAATGGACGAACCTGCATCAGCCCTTGACCCAGTTGCGACAATGCAACTGGAAGATACGATGTTTGACTTGAAAAAAGACTACACAATCATCATTGTTACTCATAACATGCAACAAGCTGCACGTGCTAGTGATTATACAGCCTTCTTCTATTTGGGGGATTTAATCGAATACGATAAAACCAATAATATTTTCCAAAATGCCAAATTGCAATCAACTAGCGATTATGTGTCAGGACACTTTGGTTAGAAAGGCAAGACATGACAGAACCTATTTTAAAAGTAAGAGACTTATCTGTTTACTATAATAAGAAAAAAGCGCTCAATAATGTCTCTATGGATTTCTATCCTAATGAAATCACAGCACTTATTGGTCCATCTGGTTCAGGAAAATCAACTCTTCTACGTTCAATTAACCGAATGGGAGATTTGAATCCAGAGGTGACTTTAACAGGCTCAATCGTTTATAATGGACATAACATTTATAGTCCACGAACAGATACGGTTGAACTTCGTAAAGAAATTGGAATGGTTTTCCAACAACCGAATCCATTTCCAATGTCGATCTATGAAAATGTTGTTTATGGCCTACGTCTAAAAGGAATTAAAGATAAGCAAGTTTTAGATGAAGCAGTTGAAAGTTCTTTGATTGGAGCTTCAATCTGGGATGAAGTAAAAGACCGTTTGCATGATTCAGCCCTTGGCTTGTCTGGTGGTCAGCAGCAACGTGTTTGTGTCGCGCGTGTTTTAGCGACAAGTCCAAAAATCATTTTGCTTGATGAACCAACATCGGCTCTTGATCCAATCTCAGCTGGTAAGGTCGAAGATACTCTTTATGGTTTGAAAGATAAATACACAATGCTTCTTGTAACACGTTCAATGCAACAAGCTTCACGTATTTCAGACCGTACAGGATTCTTCCTAGATGGTAAACTTATTGAATACGGAAAAACTCATGAAATGTTCATGAATCCTAAATGCAAAGAAACCGAAGATTATATCACTGGTAAATTTGGTTAGTTTTGGGAACACTCAAAAGGAGATGATATTATGTTAAGATCAAAATTTGATGATGAATTAGAAAAATTGCATAACCAATTCTACGCTATGGGTACTGAAGTGTTGTCACAAATTAACAAAACAGTTCGTGCTTTCATCAGCCATGACCGTGAATTGGCAAAAGAAGTTATTGAAGGTGATGAAATTGTCAATAACTTTGAAACAAAACTTGAAAAGAAATCTCTTGAGATTATTGCCCTTCAACAACCTGTATCACAAGATTTGCGTACAGTTATCACAGTTTTGAAAGCTTCAAGTGATGTTGAACGTATGGGTGACCATGCAGCCTCTATCGCAAAAGCAACTATTCGCGTTAAAGGTGAAGAACGTTTGCCAGAAGTAGAGGCAGAAATCAAAAAAATGGGTAAAGCTGTTCGCAACATGGTCGAAGAAGCGCTTGACGTTTACGTGACTGGTGATGAAGAACGCGCTTATGAAGTTGCTGCTTCTGATGAAGTGATTGATAACTATTTTAAAGAAATTCAAAACATGGCAGTTGAATCTATCCGCCAACAACCAGATACAGTGTTTGCGGGCAAAGAATACCTTCAGGTTATTACTTATTTAGAACGTATCGGTGACTATGCTCGTAACCTTTGTGAATGGGTTATTTACCTTAAAACAGGAAAAATCATTGAATTATAAACAAAAAGAAGGCTGCCACTAACAGGCAGCCTTCTTTTGTTCACAAGATTTTTAAAACTGACATATATCATATTTTGTGATATAATGATGAAGTTTGAAAGTATTGTGTGTCAATTCTGACATTTGCAAAAAATGAAAACAATACTTGGTACCAAACTTAAATTTTAAAAGATTAGGTGATATGGGGCAAACAATACGTTGGTCCTCATTCTACGTTTTAAAGGAGTTATATGAAAACTGTAGAACATTTTATTGAAAAGTTTGTTCCTGAAAATTATAATATTTTTCTTGATATTAACCGTCAAGCTAAAACTTTTTCAGGTAACGTTGCCATTAGTGGTGAAGCTTTAGATAATGTTATCTCATTCCACCAAAAAGATTTAACGGTTGCTTCTGTTTTGTTAGATAATCAAAATCTTGAGTTTAAGATTGATAACGACAATGAAGCTGTTCATGTTGAGTTGCCAGAAACAGGAACAATGACACTTGTTGTTGAGTTTTCAGGTAATATCACTGATAACATGACTGGTATTTACCCATCATATTACACTGTTGATGGTGTTAAAAAAGAAGTCATTTCAACTCAATTTGAAAGTCACTTTGCGCGTGAAGCATTCCCATGTATCGATGAGCCAGAAGCAAAAGCAACATTTGATTTGAGCATCAAATTTGACCAAACTGAAGGCGAAATCGTACTTTCAAACATGCCTGAAGTTGATGCTGAACGTCGTAAAGAAACTGGTCTTTGGACATTTGATACAACACCTCGCATGTCATCATACTTGCTAGCTTTTGCTCTTGGTGATTTGCAAGGTAAAACAGCTAAAACTAAAAATGGTACAGAAGTAGGAGTCTTCTCAACAAAAGCGCATGCTCTTAAAGCATTAGATTTCTCACTTGATATCGCTGTTCGTGTTATTGATTTTTATGAAGAGTACTTCGGTGTTAAATACCCAATTCCATTGTCATATCACGTTGCTCTTCCTGACTTCTCAGCGGGAGCTATGGAAAACTGGGGCTTGGTAACTTATCGTGAAGTTTATCTTCTTGTTGACGAGAACTCAACTGTTAAGAGCCGCCAAAGCGTTGCGCTTGTTGTTGCTCACGAATTAGCTCACCAATGGTTTGGTAACCTTGTTACAATGAAATGGTGGGATGATTTATGGTTGAATGAATCATTTGCTAACATGATGGAATATGTTTCTGTTGATGCTATTGAACCATCATGGAATATCTTTGAAGATTTCCAAACAGGTGGTCTTCCATTAGCTCTTAAACGCGATGCTACTGATGGTGTTCAATCAGTTCACGTTGAAGTCAAACACCCTGATGAAATCAATACTTTGTTTGATCCAGCTATCGTTTACGCCAAAGGTAGCCGCTTGATGCACATGCTTCGTCGTTGGTTAGGAGATGACGATTTCCGTGCAGGTCTTAAAATTTACTTTGAAAAACACCAATATAGCAATACAATCGGTCGTGACCTTTGGGATGCTTTATCAGAAGCATCAGGAAAAGATGTTGCTGCTTTCATGGATGCATGGTTAGAACAACCAGGATATCCAGTGGTTACTGCTGAAGTGGTTGATGATACACTCGTTCTTAGCCAAAAACAATTCTTCATCGGTGAAAGCGTTGATGAAAACCGTATTTGGCCAATTCCACTTAATAGTAATTGGAAAGGACTTCCAGATACTCTAACAGAAGCTCGTCTTGAAATTCCTAATTACAGCAAGCTTGCTGCTGAAAACGAAGGTGCTTTCCGTTTAAATACAGAAAATACAGCTCACTATATTACAAACTACAAAGGTGACTTGTTAAATACAGTTCTTGAACAATTGACTGAACTTGATACTGTTTCAAAACTTCAAGTTATCCAAGAACGTCGTTTACTTGCTGAAAGTGGTGAAATTTCTTACGCTGAGTTAGTTCCACTTTTGACAAAACTTTCTGATGAAACATCATACTTAGTAGCGGAAGCTATTTCTCAAGTTGTTGAAGGTTTGGATATCTTCTTAGAGGAAGGAAGTCAAGCACAAGCACAATTTAAAGCCTTGATTAGCCGTTTGATGCAAAAGAACTACGATCGTCTAGGATTTGAACCAAAAGCTGGTGAATCAGACGAAGATGAAATGGTTCGTCAAAACACTATTTCATTAATGTTGTATGCTGATAACGAAGATGCTGTCACAAAAGCGGAGGCTATTTTCCACCAACACAAAGACAATATCGAAGCGATTCCAGCCTCAATTCGTATGTCAGTTCTTGCTAACCAAATCAAACACGCTGAAACTGAAGAACTTGTATCTCTTTACCTTGACACTTACGTGAAAACTAATGATGGTAACTTCAAACGTCAATTAGCATCAGCATTGTCAAATACAAAAGAAAATGCAACAGTTGAACGTGTACTTTCTGAATTGAAGAACAAAGACGTTGTTAAACCTCAAGACTTAGCAATGAGCTGGTACCGACCATTCCTTGATAAACCATTCTCTCAAGGGGCATTTTGGACTTGGGCTCGTGAAAACTGGGATTGGATTAAAGCTGCACTTGGTGGCGACATGAGTTTTGATAAATTCGTTATCTACCCAGCTAACTCATTCAAGACAACTGAACGTCTTGAAGAATACAAAGCGTTCTTTGAACCACAATTAAATGATATGGCCATCAGTCGTAACATCACAATGGGTATCAAAGAAATCTCTGCTCGTCTTGATTTGATTAGCACAAGTAAAGTTGCTGTCGAAGAAGCTCTTGCAGCTGTAAAATAGTAGAAAATATAAAGGGCGTTTGAGTGAAAACTCAGACGCTTTTTGTGTTTTTAGGAAATCTTAAGCTGCTTACGATATGCTTTTGATAAACTGAAATTATTGTATTAAATACTTAGACTTAAGGGTTAAGTCATGATATAATAAGACGAATAAGGGAGCAAGATATATGATTAAGATTTTATTAGTAGAAGATGATTTGAGTTTGTCAAATTCAATCTTTGATTTTTTAGATGATTTTGCAGATGTTATGCAAGTCTTTGATGGTGAAGAAGGGCTTTATGAGGCAGAAAGTGGTGTTTATGACCTCATTTTGCTTGATCTGATGTTGCCAGAAAAAGATGGTTTCCAAGTTCTGAAAGAATTACGTGAACAAGGTATTACGACACCTGTCTTAATTATGACAGCCAAAGAAAGCCTTGATGATAAAGGACACGGTTTTGAACTTGGTGCTGATGATTATTTGACAAAACCATTTTATCTTGAAGAGTTGAAGATGCGTATTCAAGCGCTTTTGAAACGCTCTGGAAAATTCAATGATAATACTCTTTCTTACCACGAATTAACAGCTGATACATCAACTAACACAACAACTGTTAACGGTGAAAAAGTGGAGTTACTAGGTAAAGAATTTGATTTATTGGTTTATTTCTTGCAAAACCAAAATGTTATTTTGCCAAAATCACAAATTTTTGACCGTATTTGGGGATTTGATAGCGATACTACAATTTCAGTTGTTGAAGTTTATGTTTCTAAGATTCGCAAAAAATTAAAAGGAACAAATTTTGCTAAAAATCTACAAACACTTCGTAGTGTAGGGTATATTCTAAAAGATGCTGAATAACATACACAAAAAATTATCAACAGGAACGTTTTCTAATTTTTTCCATTTCTTCATTGTATTTACAGGAATTTTCATCATTATGACCACGATTATCTTGCAGATTATGCGTTATGGTCTATATTCTTCTGTAGATACCACTTTAAAAAATGCAGCTGACAACGCAAGTGATTACGTCACACGAACAATGGAGCGTAGTGATTCCTTACAATCTAATAATAGTTTTAGTAATTCTGGAAAAGGAAAACCCAGCTCAAATGTGGCAAGTTTAAGTAATGTCAGTGTGCTATTGTACGATACAAATGGAAAAATCGTAAATGCAATTGATGCGTTTGTCCAGTTTGGGACATTAGCATCTAGTGTTGATGAAGACACTATTGGTGAGATTAAAGACGAGAAAATGACAACTATCTTTGGTCAAACCGAAAAATACCATGTTTTAACGGTTAGAGTGTATAGTAGTGACTATCCAACGATTGAATACGCGACTTTCTTAATCAGTGTTAGTCAGCTTGATGAGGCAAACGAACGTTATGTAACCATAACTGTTTCAGTCATGATTATTTTCTGGATGATTTCAATTTTAGCAAGTATTTACTTGGCAAATTGGATGCGTAAACCAATTTTAGAAAGTTATGAAAAACAAAAGCGTTTTGTTGAAAATGCTAGTCACGAATTAAGAACGCCGTTAGCGGTGCTTCAAAACCGACTTGAAAGTCTTTTTAGACGACCGAATGCAACAATTCTTGATAACAGTGAAAGTATTGCAGCGAGTCTTGACGAAGTTCGTAATATGCGTATTTTAACAACCAATCTTTTGAACCTTGCTAGGCGAGATGATGGATTGAAAGTTGAATTAGAAGAAATCCAACCTTCAATCTTTAATGAAATTTTTGAGAATTACAACATGATTGCCGAAGAAAATGGTAAAACTTTTGTTGCTCATAATTCTGCGGATCGTCCGATAAAAACTGATCGCACCTTGCTTAAACAATTGATGACAATCTTGTTTGATAATGCGATTAAGTACACTGATGACGACGGTTTTATTGAATTTACAGTTAAAACAACAGAACGCCAGACTATTCTAACCGTCGCTGATAATGGGCCAGGTATTAGTGACGCTGATAAAGCGAAAATTTTTGATCGCTTTTATCGCGTTGATAAGGCAAGGACACGTCAAAAAGGTGGCTTTGGACTTGGTCTATCCTTAGCTAAACAAATTGTTGATGCCTTAAAAGGTGATATTCAAGTTAAGGATAATCATCCAAAAGGAACTATCTTTGAAGTTCGTTTTAACCGACATAATTTTGGTAAATAAAAAAGGATGCTTTAAGCATCCTTTTTAGTTTGTAAGAGTGTTCATTAGAAAAAGAAAAACTCCATTTGGAGTTTTCATTGGATATTATTTAGCCAATTTAGCAGCAAGACGTGCTTTATCGCGGCTAGCTTTGTTTTTGTGAATCAAACCTTTTGATTCAGCTTTATCGATGCTTGCAGAAGCAGCACGGAAAAGCTCTTCAGATGGGTTAGCTTCAAATGCTTTGATAGCAGAACGCATAGCTGATTTTTGTGCTGAATTTTTTTCGTTTTGTTTAACGTTAAGTTCAGCGCGTTTGATAGCTGATTTAATATTTGCCAATGTTTTCACCTCCAAATTAATCTAACTACATTATTATATAGAATTTATTGCGTTTTGGCAAGTCTTAATCACTGTTTCAGGAAAATTTACTTATTTTTTCAAGTAAATGTGATCGATTTTGTGATTATCAGTTTTGTGTAAAATTAATTCTGCCCGATTTCGAGTGGGTTCAATATATTTTTCTAGGTTTACAAGATTGACAGTTTTCCAAACCATTTTGGCAAACTCTAACGCGTCTTTGTGTGGCATTTTAACAAATCTATTATAGTAGTTTGTCTTGTCTGTCTTAGCAAGTTCTAGTAAGCTGTCAAAACGTTCTAGGTACCATTTTTCAATTAAATCATTTTCGGCATCGATATAAATAGAAAAATCAAAGTAACCTGTCATATAGATACGTTTGTTTTTTTGATTCTGAAAAACGTTGATACCTTCGACGATTAAGAAATCGGGTGCTTCGATAACTTGCTCTTGATCTGGTATGATGTCGTATACTTCGTGTGAGTAGACAGGAATGCGAGCTGTCATTCCATTTTTGACAGTATCAAGGAAGTTTAAAAGAAGTTCCATATTATAACTTTCAGGAAATCCTTTGCGATCTAAGATATTTTGCTCAATCAAGACCTTATTTGGGTAAATGAATCCGTCTGTCGTAACCATTTCAACTTTACTGTCTTTAAATGTACGAGAGAGTAGAAGTTGTAGGAGACGGCTTGTGGTTGATTTACCAACAGCTACAGAACCAGAGATTCCAATGATGAAAGGTCGCTTACTCGCTTCTTTTTTTAAGAAGATACTTTTGGAAAAAGATAAATTTTCTTGAGCGTTTTTGTAAATTTGAATCAAGCTAATTAATGGAAGGTAAACTTCGATAACATCTTGAATACTGATGTTATCATTTAAACTTTTAATTGATTCAAGTTCCTCTGCTGTAAGAAGAGGTTGAGTCTTTCGATGTAATTCCTGCCAAGTCTCGCGAGAAATAAGATCAAAATTAATAAATTCGTTAGTCATACGAAACTCCTTAAAGAGGTTATGTAATTTATTATAGCATTTTAAGCTTTAGTTGAAAACAGTTACAATACTTGATATGATAGAAGAGTATGATAAAATAGAAGTGCATTATAAGAGAAAGTGATAGAAGAATGACTAAAATGTATTATGCAGAAAATCCTGATAGTGCTCACGACATTCATGAATTAAAAGTTACCTTGCTTGGGCAATCGTTTACTTTTTTAACTGATTCAGGCGTTTTTTCTAAAAAAATGGTAGATTATGGGAGTCAAGTCCTTTTAAATACCCTAGATTTCGAAAAAGGAAAGACACTGTTAGATCTTGGTTGTGGGTATGGTCCTTTAGGAATTTCACTAGCAAAAGTTCAAGGTGTTAAACCAACTATGGTTGATATCAATAATCGTGCAATTGATTTAGCGAAACAAAATGCACAAAAAAATGGTGTCGAAGCTGATATTTTCCAATCAAATATCTACGAGAAAGTCAATGGAACATTTGATTATATCATCAGTAATCCGCCAATTCGTGCAGGAAAACAAGTTGTCCATACAATTATTTCTGAAAGTATTAACTATTTAAAAGTTGGTGGCAATTTGACAATTGTTATTCAGAAAAAACAAGGTGCACCAAGTGCAAAAGCCAAAATGGAAGAAGTTTTTGGAAATGTTGAGATTTTAAAACGCGATAAAGGCTATTATATTTTACGAAGTGAAAAAACAAAATAAGTGAATAAAAAATCTTTATTGAATTAGTTATTATTTCTAGTTCGATAAGGATTTTTTTGTTGAATTCCTTTAACGACAAGCTTTGTGACAAATGTCATAGAATAATTATGACATCGTAGTCACTTTTTAAAGAATAATTATTCACATAAAAATCATAAAATACACTAATGTAAAGCGATTACACAGCTAAAATACACTGATTTTATGGTCGTAAAAACTTGTTGTTTATAGTAAAATGATAGAAAAAGGTTCAGGAATACCGAATATGACATATGACACATATGTCATATTTAGTGCAAAAAGGTTGCTATAATAAGGTTTTTATATGGAAGTGAAACGAAATAAGCGTTTTAATGAATTTTCGGTTTTTGCCATTTTTACTCTTTATTAAAAAAATAGCAAAAAAGACTTACATTCTATCAAAAAAATGGTAGAATAGATGGAGTGTAATTATTAATGAAATGAAAATAACATTTTCAGGAAGGAACGGAAATTATATTAATGTCAATTAACAAATACATTGATCACACTTTATTGAAACCTGAAAGCACTCAAGATCAAATTGATAATCTTATTGCTGAAGCTAAAGAATACAACTTTGCTAGTGTCTGTGTTAACCCAACTTGGGTTTCTCATGCTGCAGAAGCCTTAAAAGATTCTGATGTAAAAGTATGTACTGTTATCGGATTTCCTCTAGGAGCTAACACAAGTCGTGTGAAAGCATTTGAAACAAAAGATGCTATCGAAAATGGTGCTGATGAGATTGATATGGTAATTAATATCGGTCGCTTGAAAGCAAAAGAGTATGATTTTGTTGAAAATGATATTCGTGCTGTTGTTGAAGCAAGCGGAGATAAATTAGTAAAAGTTATCATTGAAACATGCCTTTTAACTGATGAAGAAAAAGAAAAAGCATGTCAATTGTCAGTAGCCGCTGGAGCTGATTACGTTAAAACATCTACTGGTTTCTCAACTGCAGGAGCAAATGTACATGATGTTGCTCTTATGCGTAAAACAGTCGGTCCTAACATTGGTGTAAAAGCTGCTGGTGGTGCACGTTCATATGCTGACGCTGAAGCATTTGTCAATGCAGGTGCAACACGTATTGGGGCGTCTTCTGGTGTTGCAATTGTTAATGGTGAAACTGCTGCAGAAGGTAGCTACTAATCATTAATTAGAAGAACTTCAAACGATAACTTATTTTTGATTGTGGACGGTCGTGACGACGGTCAGGTGGTAACATTGCCACAGTTTTGTAGACTTTTTGGAGTCTATTTTCAGAGTGTTCATTAAGCCAATTGGCTTGATAGATTTTAGCAACAAACGTTGCTTATAAGTTTTTTAGGAGGGTTCATTTTTCATGAACAAGAAAATTGTTGGTCTTGGACTTGCTGCAGTAGCAACATTAGCGCTTGGCGCATGTAGTCGTTCAAATTCATCTAGCTCTAGCTCAAACTCAAGCGTAAAAGCTGCAATCGTTACTGATACAGGTGGTGTTGATGATAAATCATTCAACCAATCTGCTTGGGAAGGTATGCAAGTTTGGGGTAAAGAAAACAAATTGAAAAAAGATACTGACTACACTTACTTCCAATCTGATAGTGAGTCAGACTATGCAACAAACCTAGACTCAGCTGTTTCAAATGGTTACAACCTTGTTTTTGCAATTGGTTACAACCTTCACGACGCTGTTGATGAAGCTGCACCTCAAAACGAAGATACAAACTATGTTATTATCGATGATGTCGTTGCAGACCACAAAAACGTTGAAAGTGTATTGTTTGCAGATAACGAAGGTGCTTACCTTGCGGGTATTGCAGCTGCAATGCAATCTAAAACAAAACACGTTGGTTTTGTAGGAGGTGTCGAATCTGATACAATCACTCGCTTTGAAACTGGATTCAAAGAAGGTGTTGCTTCAGTAGATAGCTCAATCAAAGTTGACGTCCAATATGCTGGTTCATACTCTGATTCAGCTAAAGGTAAAACAATCGCTGCAACAATGTATGCTAGCGGTGCTGATGTTATTTATCATGCTGCTGGTGGTTCAGGTACTGGTGTCTTCTCACAAGCTAAAGAAATCAACGAAAAATTACCAGCTGATAGCGACAAAAAAGTTTGGGTTGTTGGTGTAGACCGTGACCAAACTGAAGAAGGTAACTATACTTCATCTGATAAAGTGAAATCAAACTTTGTTTTGACTTCAACAATCAAAGAAGTAGGTCAAGTTGTTAAAGATATCGCTAACGGTCAACTTAAAGATGAAAAATTCGGTGGTAACCAAACTCGTACATACGGTCTTAAAGATGGCGGTGTAGATCTTGTTACTACAAACCTTCCAGATAACATCAAATCTGCTGTAGAAACTGCAAAAGAAAAAGTTATCAAAGGCGAAGTAAAAGTTGATGATGGCGTAAACAAATAATCGCTCTTTTGAAAAAAGCGACCAAATTGGTCGCCTTTTTTCAGGGGCTGAGGTAAAAAGTCATTTTTATCTCAGTTAAGTTCATTAAAGGTCTTTTAATGGGCTTAACTGACCTAAAAATTATTATTAGACTGAAAGGGATCACACATGACACATGAAAACGTCATAGAAATGCGTGAGATTACCAAGAAATTTGGTGATTTTGTCGCAAATGACCATATTAATTTAGAAGTCAGAAAAGGTGAAATCCACGCTCTCCTCGGAGAAAATGGTGCCGGTAAATCGACTTTGATGAATATGCTTGCTGGTCTTCTACAACCAACAAGTGGTCAAATCTTAGTAAAAGGTGAAGAGGCTACACTAGATTCACCATCTAAATCAGCTAAGATGGGTATCGGAATGGTTCACCAACACTTTATGTTGGTTGAAGCTTTTACAGTTGCTGAAAACATTATCTTAGGTAATGAAGTAACAAAAGGTCCTAGAATTCTTGACCTTAAAAAAGCAAGTAAAGAAATCAAAGAATTATCTGAAAAATACGGTTTGGCGGTTGATCCGTCTGCTAAAATTTCTGATATTTCAGTTGGTGCGCAACAACGTGTTGAAATCTTAAAAACACTTTACCGCGGAGCTGAAATCATTATCTTTGATGAACCGACAGCTGTTTTAACACCTTCTGAAATCACTGAATTGCTTGATATTATGCGTAATTTGGTTAAAGAAGGTAAATCAATCATCTTAATCACTCACAAACTTGATGAAATTCGTGCCGTTGCAGACCGTGTTACAGTTATCCGACACGGTAAATCAATTCAGACAGTTCCAGTTGCTGATTCAACAAGTAACGAATTGGCTGAAATGATGGTTGGACGTGCTGTTTCATTTAAAACAGATAAAATTCCTGCTAATCCAAAAGATGTCGTTCTTTCAATCAAAGATTTAGTTGTTAACGAAAACCGAGGCGTTCCAGCTGTTAAAGAATTGTCATTGGATGTTCGTGCTGGTGAAATCGTTGGTATCGCAGGTATCGATGGTAATGGTCAAACAGAATTGGTTGAAGCATTGACTGGTTTGCGTAAAGTTGAATCAGGTAATTTCTTCATCAAAGGTGTTGACATGACTAACCAACGCCCACGTAAGATTACTGAATTGGGTGTTGGACACGTGCCAGAAGATCGTCACCGTGATGGTATGGTCCTTGATATGACCATTGCTGAAAACATTGCTCTTCAAACTTACTACAAAGAGCCATTCAGTAAACATGGTTTCATGAACTATCACAAGTTGAATGAACATGCTCGTCAATTGATGGCTGAATTCGACGTTCGTGCCGCAAGTGAATTGGTATCAGGTGGAGCTCTTTCAGGTGGTAACCAACAAAAAGCGGTTATCGCTCGTGAAATCGATCGCAATCCTGATTTGCTTATCGTAAGTCAACCAACACGTGGACTTGACGTCGGTGCGATTGAATATATTCGTAAACGTTTGGTTGCCGAACGTGATAAAGGTAAAGCCGTTTTAGTTATTAGTTTTGAATTAGATGAAATCCTTGATGTTTCCGACCGTATTGCCGTTATTCATGATGGTAAAATTCAAGGTATCTTAGACGCTGCCACAACCAATAAACAAGAACTTGGTATTTTGATGGCTGGTGGAAAAGTGGAAAAGGAGGATTCTAATGTTAATGTCTAAGAAAACCCAAAAATGGGCTGTTCCATTGATTGCAGTATTCCTTGGAATGTTACTCGGAGCAATCCTTATGCTTTGCTTCGGATATAATCCTTTGTGGGCATATAATGATTTGCTTTACACTGCATTTGGTTCAGTAAAAAATATTGGTGAAATCTTCCGTGCAATGGGTCCACTTATCCTGATTGCCCTTGGTTTCTCAGTTGCTTCAAAAGCTGGTTTCTTTAACGTTGGTCTTCCTGGTCAAGCGTTAATGGGTTGGGTAATGTCAGTTTGGTTTGCTTTGTCATTCCCTGATTTACCAAAACCAGTTTCAGTTATTTGTACTGTCTTAGTCGGTCTTATTGCTGGTGGTATCGCTGGTGCCATTCCTGGTATTTTACGTGCTTTCCTTGGTACAAGTGAGGTTATCGTTACAATCATGATGAACTACATCATCTTGTACGGAACCCAATATCTTATCCAAGATGTATTCCCAGATAAAATCATGCGTACAACAGAAGCAACTATCAAAGTTTCTGAAAATGCATCATATCAAACAGAATGGCTATCTGCTCTAACAGATAATTCACGTATTAACATCGGTATTTTCATCGCCTTATTTGCTGTCTTTATCGTATGGTTCTTAATGCGTAAAACAACATTGGGATATGAAATTACTTCTGTAGGGATTAACCCACATGCTGCTGAATACGCTGGTATGTCAGCTAAACATTTGATTGTAGTTTCAATGATTATCTCAGGTGCTCTTGCTGGCCTTGGTGGTACTGTTGAAGGTCTTGGAACATTCGGAAATGTCTATTCTCAAACAAGCTCATTAAGTATTGGATGGGACGGAATGGCCGTATCTCTACTTGCTGTTAATACAGCTCTTGGTATTCCATTTGCATCATTCTTATATGCCGTTCTTTCAATCGGTAAAACAGGTATGATTGGTATCCCATCAGAAGTTATCGATGTTGTGTCAGCCTTTATCATTTTCTTTGTCGGAGCTGATTACTTGATTCGTCAATTCATTAAAACTAAAAAAGAAGAAGGAGGAAAGTAAGATGAGTTTTTCAACAACGTTAGCCCTATTAGTTTCTTCCATGCTAATTTATTCTGCACCTTTGATTTTTACAAGTATCGGTGGAACATTCTCTGAACGTGGAGGTATTGTTAACGTCGGTCTTGAGGGGATCATGGTTATGGGTGCTTTCTCAGGTGTCTTGTTCAATCTCACTTATGCTGATGTTTTCGGACATGCGACACCTTGGGTTGCTTCAATTGTTGCTGGTTTAGTTGGTCTTTTGTACTCACTTATCCACGCAGTAGCAACTATTAACTTACGTGCTGACCACGTTGTATCTGGTACAGTATTGAACTTGATTGCACCATCGTTTGCGGTTTTCCAATGCCGTCACTTGTTTGGTAAAGGTCAAACAGATACAATTACTCAAACATTCGGTCGTTTTTCATTTCCTATTTTAAAAGATATTCCATTTATCGGAAAAATCTTCTTTAACAATACATCTTTGGTAGCATATGTAGCTATCTTGGTATCATTTATTTCATGGTACATCATCTTCAAGACACGCTTTGGTCTTCGTCTTCGTTCAGTTGGTGAACACCCACAAGCAGCTGATACACTTGGTATTAACGTTTACCTTATGCGTTATGCAGGTGTTATGATTTCAGGTTTCCTTGGAGGAATTGGTGGTGCTGTTTATGCACAAACGATTTCAAACAACTTTGCGGTTACAACAATTGCAGGTCCAGGTTTCATCGCTCTTGCTGCTATGATTTTTGGTCGTTGGAATCCAGTCGGAGCAATGCTTTCAAGTCTATTCTTCGGTTTATCACAATCTCTTGCGATTATTGGAGCACAATTACCATTCTTCTCAAGCATTCCATCAGTTTACCTTAAAGTTGCGCCATATGTATTGACAATCGTTGTTTTAGCAGCCTTCTTCGGTAAAGCTGTTGCACCAAAAGCAGATGGTGTTAACTACATTAAATCAAAATAAAACAAATAAGTTGGCATAATACCAACTTATTTTTAAGCTAAATAATTGTAAGCGCTTCAAATATATGATATAGTTACCTTAATAAATAAGATAATCGAGGTTACTTCTATATGAGTAAAATTGTTGTAATTGGAGCAAATCACGCTGGTACAGCTTGCATAAAAACGATGTTAACTAACTATGGTTCTGAAAACGAAGTGGTGGTATTTGATCAAAATTCAAATATTTCATTTTTAGGATGTGGTATGGCTTTATGGATTGGTCAGCAAATTTCAGGACCAGAAGGGCTTTTTTATTCAAATAAAGAAGAACTTGAGCAGTTGGGAGCAAGAATTTACATGAATTCTCCGGTAGAGTCAGTTGACTACGACAAGAAATTAGTGACAGCTCTGGTTGATGGGAAGCCTCACCTAGAAAGTTACGATAAATTAATTTTTGCGACAGGTTCAAGACCGATTATTCCACCGATTAAGGGAGTTGAGCTAAAAGAAGATAGCCAAGAATTTGAAGCTAAGTTGGAAAACATTCAGTTTGTAAAACTCTATCAAAACGCTCAAGATGTCATTCAAAAACTTAAGGAAAAAGAGATTTCACGTGTTGCAGTTGTGGGTGCTGGTTACATTGGTGTAGAATTAGCAGAAGCTTTTCAGCGTAAAGGAAAGGAAGTAACTCTGATTGATGTTGCAGATACGTGTCTTGCAGGTTATTATGATGAAGATTTAAGTGCTATTATGGCAAATAATCTTCAAGCTCACGGCATCAAGTTAGCTTTCGGAGAAACAGTAAAAGAAGTTGTTGGCAAAACAAAAGTTGAGAAAATCATCACGGATAAAGCAAGTTATAATGTTGATATGGTTATCCTTGCTGTTGGTTTTAGACCAAATACAAGCCTTGCTGCTGGAAATGTTGAACTTTTCAAAAACGGTGCTTTTCTTGTTGATAAAAAACAAGAAACAAGTCTCCCTGGCGTTTATGCAATTGGTGATTGTGCAACCATTTATAACAATGCTTCTCGAGAAACAGATTATATCGCACTAGCCTCAAATGCAGTAAGAACTGGTATTGTTGCTGCGCATAATGCTTGCGGACGTAATCTTAAAGGAATTGGTGTGCAAGGGTCAAACGGTATTTCCATTTATGGTTTAAATATGCTATCAACTGGTTTGACACTTGAAAAAGCAAAAGCTAAAGGGTTTGACGCAGAAGAAGTAGAATACAGCGATAAACAAAAACCAGATTTCATCGAGAAAAATAACTTCGAAGTCACTTTAAAGATTGTTTATGACAAAGAAAGTAGACGTGTATTAGGTGCTCAGATGCTAGCAATGGCAGATGTTTCATTAGGTATTCATCTTTTCTCACTAGCCATTCAAGAAGGTGTTACGATTGATAAATTAGCTCTCACAGATTTGTTCTTCTTGCCACATTTTAATAAGCCATATAACTACATTACAATGGCTGCCTTAAATGCAAAATAAGACACAAAAAAAGCTATCCTTACGGATAGCTTTTTATTTAAAAACTAGAAATTAGTTTTTGCAAGCAGAAGCGAATTCTTCTTTAGAGAAAGCTTCGTCGATGATAGCTTTCAATTCTTTAGCAGAAGCTTCCATTTTTTGTTGTTCAGCGTCATTCAATGGAATGTTAACTGGACGAACGATACCGTGTGCACCAACGATAGCTGGTTGACCGATGTAGCAGTCAGTTACGTTAGCGTATTGACCTTCTTGGAATACAGAAAGTGGAAGTACTGCATTTTCATCGTTAAGGATTGCTTTAGTGATACGAGCAAGCGCAACAGCGATACCGTAGAATGTAGCACCTTTTTTGTTGATGATTGAGTAAGCAGCGTCACGAACACCTTCGAAAAGTTCAACCAATTCAGCTTCTTCAACGTTTTGAACGTCTTTAAGGTAGCTTTCAAGGTTTACACCGGCAACGTTAGCGTGTGACCAAACAGCGAATTCTGAGTCACCGTGTTCACCCATGATGTATGCGTGAACTGAACGAGCATCAACATCAAGTTTTTCAGCCAATGCTTGACGGAAACGAGCTGAGTCAAGTGAAGTACCTGAACCGATAACGCGTTCTTTAGGGAATCCAGAGAATTTCCATGTAGAGTAAGTCAAGACGTCAACTGGGTTTGCAGCAACCAAGAAGATTCCTTTGAATCCAGATTTAACAACTTCAGTTACGATTGATTTGTTGATAGCAAGGTTTTTACCAACAAGGTCAAGACGAGTTTCACCTGGTTTTTGTGGAGCACCTGCAGTGATAACTACAAGGTCAGCATCTGCACAGTCTTCGTATTTAGCTGCGTAGATTTTTTTAGGTGAAGTGAAAGCAAGAGCGTGGCTAAGGTCTTCAGCATCCCCAACAGCTTTGTTGAACAATTGTGGGATTTCGATGATACCAAGTTCTTGAGCGATTCCTTGGTTTACAAGTGCGAATGCGTAAGAAGAACCTACGGCACCGTCACCAACAAGGATAACTTTTTTGTGTTGTTTAGTTGCAGTCATTTATCTAAACATCTCCTTAATTTTTTTAGGCTGACGCCCATACGAATAATATTTTAACACGTTAAGTGAGAAATGTCACGAACTTATTGTAAAAATTTGAAAAAAGAAGAAAGCAAAAATTTTAGGCGAAAACTCTCTATTTTTATCTTAAAAGTTAGTGAATTTTTCACAATGATTTTACTGATTTTTTGCCATATTATTATTTTGAAAATACTTAGGAAAACTTTGATAGCTAATCTTACATTTAGTTAATAAGACGTAAAAGGAGATTGGTCAAGATATGGTTTTACCGTACTTTTTGTGGTATAATATAGTTGAGTTTTACACTAGAAAAGGAGTGTTTTTCCTTAATGCAGGATAAGAATTTAATTGACGTAAATCTAACTTCAGAAATGAAGACAAGCTTTATTGATTACGCCATGTCTGTTATTGTTGCTCGTGCTCTTCCTGATGTACGCGATGGATTGAAACCAGTTCATCGTCGTATCTTGTATGGGATGAATGAGCTCGGTGTAACGCCAGATAAACCTCATAAGAAATCTGCACGTATCACCGGTGATGTTATGGGTAAATATCACCCACACGGTGATTCATCAATTTATGAAGCAATGGTGCGTATGGCACAATGGTGGAGCTACCGCCACATGCTCGTTGACGGACACGGAAACTTTGGTTCTATGGACGGAGACGGCGCAGCCGCACAACGTTATACAGAAGCACGTATGAGTAAAATCGCTCTTGAAATGCTTCGTGATATTAACAAGAATACTGTTGATTTCCAAGATAACTACGATGGTAGTGAACGTGAACCACTTGTTTTGCCATCACGTTTTCCTAACTTACTCGTTAACGGTGCGACAGGTATTGCCGTTGGTATGGCAACTAATATTCCACCACACAACTTAGGGGAATCTATTGATGCCGTTAAACTGGTTATGGATAATCCTGATGTTACAACACGTGAGTTGATGGAAGTATTGCCTGGTCCTGATTTCCCAACAGGAGCGCTTGTTATGGGTAAATCTGGAATTCGTAAAGCCTATGAAACTGGTAAAGGTTCTATCGTTCTTCGCTCACGTACTGAAATCGAAACAACTAAGAGCGGTCGTGAACGTATTGTTGTCACAGAATTCCCATACGGAGTTAACAAGACTAAAGTTCACGAACACATCGTTCGTTTAGCACAAGAAAAACGTATCGAAGGAATTACCGCCGTTCGTGATGAATCAAGCCGTGAAGGTATCCGATTTATCATTGAAGTGCGTCGTGACGCATCAGCAAACGTTATTCTAAATAACTTATTCAAACTTACTAGCTTGCAAACAAACTTCAGCTTTAACATGCTTGCTATTGAAAATGGTGTTCCGAAGATTCTTTCTTTGAAACAAATCATTGTTGATTACATTGAACACCAAAAAGAAGTTATTGTTCGTCGTACAGAGTTCGATAAAGCCAAAGCTGAAAAACGTGCTCACATCTTAGAAGGTTTGTTAATTGCACTTGATCACCTTGATGAAGTTATTAGCATTATCCGTAATAGTGAAACAGATGTAATCGCTCAAGGCGAATTGATGAGTCGATTCAACTTATCTGAACGTCAAAGTCAAGCTATCCTTGATATGCGTCTTCGTCGTTTGACAGGATTGGAACGCGAAAAAATCCAAGCCGAATACGATGACCTTCTCGCATTGATTGCTGATTTGGCTGATATTTTGGCAAAACCAGAACGCGTTATCACAATCATCAAAGAAGAAATGGATGAGATTAAACGTAAATACGCTGATCCACGTCGTACTGAATTGATGGTTGGTGAAGTTCTTTCACTTGAAGACGAAGATTTGATTGAAGAAGAAGACGTCTTGATTACTCTTTCAAATAAAGGATACATCAAACGTCTTGCTCAAGACGAATTCCGTGCTCAACGTCGTGGTGGACGAGGTGTTCAAGGAACTGGTGTTAATGACGATGACTTTGTTCGTGAATTAGTTTCTACAAATACCCATGACCATGTATATTTCATGACTAATAAAGGACGTGTTTACCGCTTGAAAGGTTATGAAATTCCTGAGTATGGTCGTACGGCTAAGGGATTGCCAATTGTTAACCTTCTAAAACTTGATGAAGGTGAAACTGTTCAAACTATTATCAGTGAAAAAGGCAGTGATGATAACGAAAATTACTTGTTCTTTGTCACACGACAAGGTGTTGTAAAACGTACCAAAGAGTCTGAATTTAGCAATATCCGTCAAAATGGTCTTAAAGCCCTTAACTTAAAAGAAGGTGACGAGTTAATCAACGTTATCCGAACAAACGGTAATGATGATATTATCATCGGAACTAAGACTGGTTACAGCGTTCGCTTTAACGAATCTGATGTTCGTAGCATGAGCCGTTCAGCAACTGGTGTTCGTGGTGTTAACCTTCGTGAAGGCGATGAAGTTATCGGTGCTTCACGTATTACAGATGACCAAGAAGTTCTTGTCATTACTGAAAAAGGTTATGGTAAACGTACACTAGCTTCTGAATATCCAACTAAAGGTCGTGGTGGTAAAGGTATCAAGACTGCTAATATTACTGAGAAAAATGGTCAATTGGCTGGACTTGTAACAGTTAACGGCGATGAAGATATCATGGTCATCACAGACACAGGTGTCATGATTCGTACAAGCGTCGCTGACATTTCTCAAACTGGTCGTGCAACATTGGGTGTTAAAATCATGCGCCTTGACCAAGATGCGAAAATCATGACTCTAGCTCTTGTTCAACCAGAAGAAGAACAAGAAACTGAAGAAGTAGAAGATTAGAATAATGAAAAAGAAGAAAACACATCGTTTTTTGACTTTCCTTAGGATTACACTTTGTTTAGTTCTATTGCTTTTAGGACTTGCCTTGATTTTTAATAAATCCATTTGTAATTTTTTGATTGGCCATCAGTCAAATCATTATCAAATCAACAAAGTCTCTAAAAAGAAGATTAAAGATAATCAAAATGCTAAAGTGACTTATGATTTCTCAGCAGTTGAACCTGTAACAGTCGAATCAGTGTTAAAAGCTCAGTCGGCTAATGTTGACCTTCCTGTGATTGGCGGTATTGCCATACCAGATCTTGGTATTAATCTCCCAATTTTTAAAGGTTTGGGAAATACTGAGTTGTCCTATGGAGCTGGAACGATGAAAGAAGATCAAGTAATGGGTGGACAGAATAATTACGCCCTTGCTAGCCATCACGTTTTTGGTATTTCTGGTTCATCTAAGATGTTGTTTTCACCTTTAGAGAATGCTAAGGCTGGAATGAAGATTTACCTTACCGATAAATCAACAATTTACACCTACGTTATCACTGAAAAATTTTTAGTGACACCTGACCGTTCAGATGTTTTAAATGATGTTCCTGATCAAGCTTTGGTCACTCTAGTAACTTGTACAGATCAGCAAGCAACTGAGCGAATTGTTGTTAGAGGTAGTTTAGAATCATCTATTGCCTATGACCAAGCTTCAAACGACATTCACAAAGCCTTTGATTACTCTTACAATCAAATGACCTTTTAAAGAAAAAAGCTGAGAGTAAGTTTTATTCTCGGCTTTTTCTAAACATACATTAACAAGGAGATTTTTATGAAATTAAACGCTGTTCACCATGTGGCACTTATCGTCTCTGATTATGACAAATCACGTAACTTTTACGTTAACAAACTTGGTTTTGAAATTATCCGCGAAAACCATCGTCCAGAACGTCACGATTACAAGCTTGATTTGAAATGTGGTTCTATCGAACTTGAAATTTTCGGGAATAAGACATCAGATCCAGCTTATGTTGCACCACCAAAACGTGTTGGGCAACCAGAGTACCATATGGAAGCTTGCGGTCTTCGTCATTTAGCTTTTTACGTTGAAAATATTGAAGCCTATAAGGCTGAGCTCGAAGATATGGGAATTTACGTGCAACCTATCCGTCACGATGACTATACTGGCAAGAAAATGACGTTCTTCTTTGACCCAGATGGCCTTCCCCTAGAACTACACGAGTAGAATGTGAGTAAATAACAGTTTTTTTCAGACGCTTTAAACAAGAAGTGCTATAATTAAATACCTAAGTGAAAGGAATTAGTTAAGATGAAATTTAAAAAGACACTCATGGCTTGTGCGCTAGCATTATTCTCAACTCTTACAGTTAGTCACGTTCAAGCAGCAAGTAACTCAGTTCAAAATGTCATTGATGAAACATATGTGCAACCAGATTATGTGCTTGGTTATTCTTTATCGGATGATCAACGCAATCAAACCTTGTCATTGCTTGGTTATGATAGTTCAAAAGACACAAGCGTCAAAACGATTACAACAAGTGCTTATGCTAAGATTATGGATGTTGCTGATGACCCAAGTTTACAATTATACTCATCAGTTAAAATTCAAAAATTGGGATCTTCAGAGACATTAACGGTTAATATTGTCACTCCTGAAAATATCACAAAAGTAACGTCAGATATGTACCGCAACGCTGCAGTAACACTTGGTATCGAACACGCCGCAATCACTGTAGCCTCACCAATCCCTGTAACAGGTGAATCGGCTTTGGCTGGAATTTATTATTCACTTGAAGAAAATGGTGCTAAAGTTTCTGATGAAAGTAAGCAATTAGCACAAGAAGAATTGAATACCTTGTCTACTATCAATGCTGAAAATCAAGGTACAGATGGTTATGACGCTGACAAATTGAACGTTGCTTTAGCTGATATCAAATCAGCAGTAGCAGATGCCGGGTCTAACGTGACAAAAGATGATGTTCGTAAAATCGTTGATGAAACACTTGATAACTATAAATTGAAAGACGTGTTATCAAATAACCAAATCAACATGATTGTTAACTTTGCTTTCAACCTTTCAAAATCAAACATCATTGATAGCAGTAGCTTCAAATCAGCCTTGGCTTCTTTGAAGGACAGTATTGTTTCAAATGCAGGTTCATCATTCAAGGGTATTAACTTGAATTTTGATTCATCAAGCGCTTTAGAATCAGGAAAAGGCTTCTTGGCTAACATCTGGCAAGCTATTGTCAACTTCTTTAAAAACTTGTTTTAATAGTAAGCTGGATTTTTAAAGAGCTTTTGACCCTAACTTATTTATGTTACAATAAAAATACCTCATGTTTTGTGAGGTATTTTTTCGTTTTTATAAAGAAACATGATACTAAGGAGAATAGATGAGAAAATTAAAAGAACCTCCTTTAGCATTAGGTGGCTTAGGATTGAGCTTTTTTTCATTAGGAAACACCTTGGGAGATTATTCAACTCTTTTGCGTTATGTACTAGGTGGTATAGCTTTTGTTTTATATTTACTATTACTAACGGCATTTGTAAAATCTTTTAAGAACTATAGACTTGCACTTAAAAATCCGCTAACAGCCTCAATTTTTCCGACACTCCTAATGCAAGGAATGCTGATGATTGTCTATCAGGATGTCTTTCCAGAATGGTATGGATTTACCGAGGGAGTTTTCCGGACGATTTGGTGGCTGTCTTTTATTGCATTGATTAGTTACATTGTTATCTTTTCAAAAAGATTTCTATGGAATTTTGAGCTAAGTAACGTCTTTCCATCATGGGCAGTTCTATATATAGGAATAGGAATCTCTAGTTTAACTGTTCCCTGGACGGGATACTCTCAACTAGGTAAAACTATCTTTATTTATCTCTTACTTGCTTTAATAGTTCTTTTACCGACGATTTTTCTAAGATTGTGGAAACATGGAATTCCTGACGATGTAAAAGCTAACCTAGCTACACTGTGTGCTCCAGCCTTAGTGGCAGTAGCTTATCTCAATGCTTTTGAAACTATCTATCGCCCATTACTTTTAGGATTGATTATTCTGTCGCAAATGTTATACCTTATCGTTCTTTATTTTGTTCCAGGAATTTTAAAAAGCCCTTTCAATCCAGGGTTTTCAGCTTTAACTTTTCCTTTGATTGTTACGGCAATTGCATTAAAAGGAGCAGTTATTTATTTTGAAGGTTTATATTTTTTGTATGTCATCGAGTTAGTAGTAGCAATCTTAATTTTGATTAGAGTGGTAGCAGGGTATATTAATTATTTTACAGAATAAAGAGAAAAACGTATTTTTTTAAAGAGACCGAGGCTCTAGTTACCGGTCTTTTTTTTGTGTTTCAAAAGATATTTTTCAGTTTTTTCAGAAAATTTACGTAAAAAGGTTGACTTTCTTTAGTTTGAGTTGTAAAATAAATCTTGCACAATTCAGAATTATCTGAAAATTGAAAGTTTATTTAGAAAGAGGTCTGGTTTATGACTGAAAGCACAGAACAACAGTCGACCTGGCGCACTAAACTTAAAGCACTTGGCCCTGGTATTCTAATGGCATCAGCTGCTGTTGGCGGCTCACACATCGTTTCTTCTACACAAGCAGGAGCTATCTATGGATGGCAATTGGCTTTGCTGATTATTTTGATTAACATTTTCAAATATCCATTTTTCCGTTTTGGTTCCCAATACACAATGGAAAATAATAAAAGCTTGATTGAAGGCTATGCTGAAAAAGGTAAAGGTTGGTTAGCTGTTTTCTTCATCTTAAATGTCTTCTCAGCAATCGTTAATACCGCTGGGGTTGGTATTCTTTGCGCAGCAATTTTATATAATGTCTTCCCAAATGGCTTTGGATTGAGCATTTCACAATTGACTACTATCATTATTGTGATTATTTGGGCCATGTTACTGATCGGTGGTTATCGTTTCCTTGATTCGCTTGCGAAATGGGTAATGACTGCCTTGACTTTGGCAACTGTTTTGGCGGTTGTTGTTGCATTATTCAAACACCGTGAATACGCTCCAAACTTTGAAGCTCCAACACCATGGCGCATGGCAGCTTTACCATTTATCGTTTCATTAATGGGGTGGATGCCTTGTCCAATTGAAATCTCAGCCATCAATTCAATGTGGTCAGTTGAAAAACGTAAAACCGTCAATATGTCAGAGAAGGATGCTGTTTTTGATTTTAATATTGGTTACATTGGAACAGCAATCTTAGCACTTATCTTCTGTGCTCTTGGTGCCTTAATTCAATTTGGCTCTGGTGAAGAAGTACAAAGTGCATCAGCAGCTTACATCGCTCAATTCGTTAACATGTACGCTGAAGTACTTGGTGAATGGGCTCGCTTCTTGATTACCCTAATTGCCTTCCTATGTATCTTCGGTACAGTTATCACAGTTATTGATGGGTATTCTCGTGCTAACAACGAATCCCTTCGATTATTACTTGGTAAGGAAGAATCATCTCAAAAAGCTCTTTATGCTTGGATGACTGTGACAGCAGCAGTTGGTCTTATCATTGTTTATCTATTTGCTGGTAATGTGGCAACAATGCTCCGCTTTGCCATGATTGCATCATTCATCACAACACCATTCTTTGGTTACCTTAATTATTCTTTGGTTAATAACAAAGAACATCAAATCAAACCTTGGTTGAAAGTTCTATCAATCATTGGTCTTATTTACCTCTTTGGTTTTGCATTGTTCTTTATCATTGCTTGGCTAACTGGTAATATTTAATACGTTTTTTCATGAAATGAACACTCCCTAAAAAACAAAAAAGAAACAGCACCTTATCTCCCTTGGGTGTTGTTTTGTTGTATATAAATATATTTATGTAAACTAATTGGTGGTTGCCTTTTTAATATTGAATGATCTAATTTAGTGCGTAAAAAAACTCCTTCTAGAATAGAAGGAGTTTTAGAATATCTAACTAAAATTATTTAACAAATGCGTTAATTTCTTTTTCGATGTTAGCAATTTTAGCTTCAGCATCAGCTAAGTCAGAACCAACTGTTGCGAAGTAGAATTTGATTTTTGGTTCTGTACCTGAAGGACGAACAGCAATCCAAGAATCATCAGCAAGAACATATTTTAATACGTTGCTTGGTGGAGTTGTCAATTTTTCAACGCCATTTGCGCTTGTAGCAGTTTGAGCCAAGAAGTCTTCAGTTTTAACAATATCAGTTGAGTTGAATTGAGCAGGAGCGTTGTCACGGAATTTATCCATGATTTTCTTGATTTCTGCAGCACCGTCAACACCGCTAAGTGTTACTGAGATAGTTTTTTCTGCGAAGTATCCGTATTCTTTGTAGATTTCTTCGATACCATCAGCAAGTGTTAAACCACGTGAGCGGTAGTAAGCAGCAATTTCAGCTACGATAAGAACAGCTTGAACGGCATCTTTATCACGTACGAATGGTTTGATAAGGTAACCGAAGCTTTCTTCGAAACCAAACATATAAGTGTGGTTGTGTTTTTCTTCAAATTCTTGAATTTTTTCTGCGATGAATTTGAAACCAGTCAAGACGTTAAACATTTTAGCGCCGTAGCTTTCAGCGATTTTAGTTACCAATTCAGTTGATACGATTGATTTTGCCAAAGCTGCATTTTCTGGAAGAGTTCCAGCTGTTTTATGTGCTTCAAGAATGTATTTAGCAATGATAGCACCGATTTGGTTACCAGAAAGGTTACGGTATGAACCGTCAGCTTGACGAATTTCAACACCAAGACGGTCAGCATCTGGGTCAGTTGCAACAAGAACGTCAGCATCAACTTTGCGTCCAAGTTCTTCAGCAAGAGCAAATGCTTCTTGATTTTCTGGGTTTGGAGATTTTACAGTTGAGAAGTCTGGGTCTGGAACAGCTTGAGCTTCAACAACCTGTACAGATTCAAAACCAGCTTGTGCAAGAGCTCGACGAGCAAGCATTTCACCAGTACCGTGAAGTGGAGTGTAGACAATCTTCATGTCTTTGCCGTATTCATCAATCAATTTTTGGTTGATGTTGACGTCTTTAACTTCTTTAAGGTATTCAGCATCGACATTTTCACCGATAACTTCAATAAGACCAGAAGCTTTGCTTTCTTCAAGATCAGCTAATTCGATGGCAAATGGATCATCGATAGCACGAATGAAGTCAGTCAAGGCATCAGCATCAGCAGGTGGCATTTGTCCACCATCTTCACCATAAACTTTGTAACCATTAAATGGAGCAGGGTTGTGACTTGCAGTAACCATGATACCAGCAAAAGTACCAAGGTGACGAACAGCAAATGACAATTCTGGAGTTGGGCGAAGTGATTCGAAAACATATGCTTTAATGCCATGTTTTGCTAAAACTTGAGCAGATTCGAAAGCAAATTCAGGTGAGAAATGACGTGAGTCGTAGGCGATAGCAACACCACGTTTTTTAACATCTTCACCTTTTGTTTCGATAAGTTTTGCAAGACCTTCAGTAGCTTGGCGAACAACGTAAACGTTGATACGGTTAGTACCAGCGCCGATAACACCACGCATACCTGCTGTACCAAACTCAAGGTTTGTGTAGAAAGCATCTTCTTTTGTCTTTTCGTCCATGGCTAACAATTCTTCACGGAGATAATCGGGAAGCTCCGCAAAATCGAGCCATTTTTGATAGTTTTCAGTGTAAGTCATTAATGGAACTCCTTTATATGTTCTTATAAACGCTTTCATTATACCACTTTGTAAATCATTTAGCTAGTAAAAATTTAATTTTAGTGAAAATATTGTTAAATCAAGCTTTTTGAGTACTTTGGTCTAGTTACGCAAACGTTTGTGTAAGGTAAAAATTAACCAATTTTTTTAACTTCATGTGACTAAAAAAACCACGGTTTTCCCGTGATTTTCATTATTTATGCTCTGATTTTCTGTAATTTTGGAACAATTGCAAGCGTTAAAATAGCTGAAATAATCATCTCTGCAATCGCATTTGTACCAAAGACAACTGCAAGTAGTGCTTTGATATCTCCACTATACACATTTGCAAAGAGGAAGAAAATACCACCCAAAACAAAGATTGTATTTGTCATAGAACCAATAGCACCAGCGACAATGATACCAAATCTATTATGAAGCCATTTATAAACAAAATATGGTGTGATACCAATCAGAATACGAGGTACCATGGCAACAATTAATGAAGAAAGATTACCATTTTCAACAAATGGAGAGAAGAGGTAACTTGTTGGTAGAAGAGTCAAAGTGTTCACTGTTACACTGATAACTCCCATTAAAGCACCAAGCGTAGCACCGATTCGTGGTCCGTAAACAATAGATGCAATGATTACTGGAACGTGAATAAGTGTCGGCTTGATTGGCACAGGCCAAAGGTTAAAGACAAGGCTTGTTAAGAAATTAATAACAAGCATGATAGCAAAGAAAATTGCAACTGTGGCAATATTACTTGCTGCTTTACTGTTTTTCATAACTCCTCCTAAGAGATGACTTTTTTGGCTTCTCTTTTGAAAGCCCAATACATTATACAAATTTACAGGTGTCTTGACAAGGGTAAAATTATAGACGTTTTTCAATATACTCGATAATTGTGTCAAGTTCAGCCAGCGCACCGCGACCAAGATCTCCACAAGCTAAAAGGCTTGAACGTGGCTCAATTTCCTCATAACCGACCTCTTTTAAGATCGATAAATTACGCTGCGTTAAGGGATTTTCATACATTTTTGTGTTCATGGCTGGCGCAATTAATTTAGGTGTTTCAGCTGGCAAAGCAAGAGCAGTAGCTGTAACCATATTATCAGCTAAACCGTGCGCTAATTTTGCTAAAGTATTAGCAGAAGCAGGGGCAAGGATAAATAAATCAGCTTTTTTAGCTAATTCGATATGATTAACGCTCTTAGGATCCTCTTCGGTCATAACATCAAGATGAACAGTATTTTTTGACAAGACCTGAAGCGTCAGTGGCGTGATAAAATCAGTAGCAGCCTTGGTCATTAAAACATGAACATCATAGCCAAGTTTGGTTAATCGATTAGTTAAATCAGCTGCTTTATAGGCAGAAATACTACCAGAAACAGCTAATAAAATACTTTTAGACATGATTTGTCACCCTTTCAAAAATCAAGTTTGCAATAGCTTTTTTAGTATCTGCTTCATAGACATGAGACTCATCTAGCAAATAAGCATGGTGCTTGTCTCCCTTAATCTCTGTTAAATCATTAGCAAGGATATAGCGGGCTTTATTTTTTTGTAAACTTTCACGCGCAACAGCAAAAAGCTCGTCTTTGCTGACATTAACCAACAATTTAAAGCCAATTAGGCAGATATCAGGATTCCAAGTTTTCACTAAAGAAATCACTTTTGGCGTTTTCTTCAAAAAAAGCACTTGGTAGTCTTCCTTAGAAGAAATCTTAGATTCCGTATTTTGACGTTTTAACAAATCAGAAACATGCTCAGCCTGTTCAACTTCATTAAGATCTGTCATATAAACAGGTGTGTAGTCAGATACTGCCATGCTATGAATAAAGACGTCGTGCGTTTTGACAAGTGGTTCAAGTGTTTTTAGCAAACTATCAACATTCGTAATGATCTGCACAGTTAAAAGAGGGTGATCCTTTGGTTTAACAGCTTCTTTAGTTGTAACCAAAGTTACCTGATACCCTTTTTCTAAAAAAGCTTCAGCGATATATTTTCCTAAAGTTCCTGTAGCATGGTTAGTAATGCCACGCACAGAATCTATCTTCTCGGTTGTTCCACCGGATGTTATTAAAATTTTCATAGCCTTATTTTACACAAAAACATTTTTTTCGTAAATTGTTTGACACACTTTTAATTTAGAAAGTGCCTATTTTTCACAAATATTTACCTAAAAACGAACAATAACAACCTTTTCTCCTGAGAAGTTTGAAGAATGAAACAATTGATTTCAATGGTTTTCAAAACGAACAATCTCTAATGAATTCTGTTATTTCAAGGATTTTGAAAATGTTCTTTGTTATAACGAATAACTATAACTATTGATAAAAAAAGTTGTTTAATAACACTGAAACACGAACAATAATAATTATTTTAATAAATATCGTGCGTTTTTAAAAAAGTGTGTTATAATGTTTTTATCAATCAAAAAATATCAGAGGAGAGTCCCCGTGAAATCAGATATCGAAATTGCACAAAGCGTTGAGCTTAAACCAATTACAGAAGTTGTTGAAAAAGTTGGTATCACATTTGATGATATTGAACTCTATGGTAAATATAAAGCAAAATTATCATTTGATAAAATCAAATCTGTTCAAGAAAATAAACCAGGTAAACTTGTCCTTGTCACAGCTATCAACCCAACACCAGCTGGTGAAGGAAAATCAACAATGTCTATCGGTCTTGCTGATGCGTTGAATAAGATCGGCAAAAAAACAATGCTTGCTTTGCGTGAACCTTCACTTGGTCCTGTTATGGGAATCAAAGGTGGTGCTGCTGGTGGTGGTTATGCGCAAGTTCTTCCAATGGAAGATATCAACCTTCACTTCACAGGTGATATGCATGCTATCACAACTGCAAATAATGCCCTTTCAGCAATTATCGATAACCACATGCACCAAGGAAACGAATTAGGTATCGACCAACGTCGTATCATTTGGAAACGCGTTGTCGACCTTAATGACCGCGCTCTTCGTCATGTCACTGTTGGTCTTGGTAGCCCAGTTAATGGTATTCCTCGCGAAGATGGTTTTGATATCACAGTTGCTTCAGAAATCATGGCTATCTTGTGTTTGGCAACAGATATCAAAGACTTGAAAGAACGTTTGGCAAATATCGTGGTTGCTTACCGTTACGACCGTACACCAGTTTACGTGCGTGACCTTAAAGTAGAAGGTGCTTTGACACTTATCCTTAAAGATGCTATCAAACCAAACCTTGTTCAAACTATCTATGGAACACCAGCCTTTGTTCACGGTGGACCATTTGCCAATATCGCACACGGTTGTAACTCTGTTCTTGCAACAACAACAGCTCTTCACTTAGCAGATTACACAATTACAGAAGCTGGTTTTGGTGCTGACCTTGGTGCTGAAAAATTCCTTGATATTAAAACACCAAATCTTCCAACAACACCAGATGCTGTGGTTATCGTCGCTACAATTCGCGCCCTTAAAATGCATGGTGGCGTAGCTAAAACAGATCTTGGTGAAGAAAATGTCGAAGCTGTTCGTGCTGGATTTGCTAACCTTAAACGTCACGTTGAAAACGTCCGTAAATTTGATGTTCCAGCAGTTGTTGCCATTAATGAATTTGTAGCGGACACAGAAGCTGAAATTGCTGCCCTCAAAGAACTTTGTGCTGCAATCGATGTACCAGTTGAACTTGCAAGTGTTTGGGCAAACGGTGCTGACGGTGGGGTTGACCTTGCTAAAGCCGTTGTTAATGCCGTTGAAAATGGTAATGCCAACTACAAACGTCTTTACTCTGATGACGATTCACTTGAAGAAAAAGTCACTAAAATCGTTACTGAAATCTACGGCGGTAACAAAGTTATCTTCGGCAAAAAAGCTAAAAACCAATTGAAACAATTTGCTCAATTTGGTTGGGACAAATTGCCAGTATGTATGGCTAAAACACAATATAGCTTCTCTGACAATCCAACACTTCTTGGAGCACCAGAAGGCTTTGATATCACAATTCGTGAATTTGTTCCAAAAACTGGTGCTGGATTCATCGTTGCTTTGACTGGTGATGTGATGACAATGCCAGGACTTCCTAAAAAACCAGCAGCGCTTAACATGGACGTTGCTGAAGATGGAACAGCTATCGGATTGTTCTAATAAACTTACCACTAAAAGGTCGGCTTTTGCCGGCTTTTTCTATTTTTCCAGAAAAAAGCAGCCAGTAAAATATGATATAATAGAAGTAAATGAAGAAAAAATGATGTGGAGGTTATGATTATCGACAATAAAAGCACTAATAAAATCAAAGCATTACGCTTATTAGATAAAAGCCGACGCAGTTTTCTTCGAGGAATTTTTAGTCGGACAACTGTCATTTCTATCCTGTTGATCTTGCAACTTTTGTTCATCATTGCATCATTTGCTTGGCTAGATCACTATCGTATTTGGGTCGCTATGATTGAACGTGCTCTTGCCATTGCAACTGTATTATATCTTGTAAACAGTGAAATGGACGCTCTATCACGTGTGACTTGGCTTATTCTGGTAATGATTGCCCCTTTGTTAGGGTCACTTTTTCTCATTTATACCAAGCTTGATTGGGGTTATCGCGGTCTCAAACTTCGAATGAACCATTTGGTTGATGCTAGCAGCCAATATTTGCAAGATAATTTGGAAACATTGAGAGTTTTGAAAAGTAATACGTCGACGACCTATCATTTGGTTCAGTATTTTGACCGTAGTCGCGGTGACTTTCCAGCTTATCAAAATACCGAAGTGACTTATTTCCCAAGTGGAGAAAAGTTTTTCGAAGAACTAAAAAAACAATTGCTCAAGGCTGAAGAATACATTTTCATGGAATTTTTCATCATTGCAGAAGGTAAGATGTGGGGTGAAATTCTACGAATTCTAGAGCAAAAAGTCAGGGAAGGAGTGGAAGTTCGTGTCCTCTACGATGGCATGATTGAATTTTCAACCTTATCTTTTGATTACACACAACGCTTAGAGAAAATTGGTATCAAAGCCAAAGCTTTTTCACCAATTTCACCTTTTATCTCAACTTATTACAATTACCGTGATCACCGAAAGATCATTGTGATTGATGGTAAAGTAGGTTTCACAGGCGGAGTGAACTTAGCTGACGAGTATATTAACAAAATCAATCGTTTTGGTCATTGGAAAGACACTGCTCTGATGCTTGAGGGTGAGGCAGTTGACAGTTTTTTAGTACTGTTCTTACAAATGTGGTCAATCACTGAAAGACAAATGGTTGTCAAACCTTACCTTGCTAAGCATGATAAAAAACGAAAAGCAAATGGTTATGTTATTCCATATGGTGATTCGCCACTTGATACCGATAAAATTGGTGAGAATGTTTATATTGATATTCTTAACCACGCCAGAGAATACGTCTACATCATGACACCTTATCTCATTCTTGATAGTGAAATGGAGCACGCGCTTTGTTTTGCCGCGGAACGTGGTGTAGATGTGCGAATTATCATGCCTGGAATTCCAGATAAAAAAGTTCCTTATATGCTGGCAAAAACTTACTTTAGCAAACTCATGCGCTCAGGTGTTAAAATCTATCTCTACACACCAGGATTTGTCCATTCTAAAGTCTTTATCAGCGATGACAGCAAAGCAGTAGTCGGAACGATTAACCTTGACTATCGTAGTTTATATCACCATTTTGAATGTGCAACTTATATGTATAAAGTTGATGCTATTCGAGATATTTATGATGATTGCATTCAAACTATGCGAAAAAGTAAACGCGTCACTCAAGAGACGCTTGATAGTCGACCAACCCATGAAAAACTCATTGGATTACTGGTCAAAACCATCGCACCCTTGATGTAGAAACAAAGTATTTGCAAATCTTGCCTTCTATGGTATACTAGGAACATGCGATGAGCCGAATTAACTCGATTTGAGAGTTTATTTGCGCAAGAGAGGAGGTCATTCTAGTTTGACTAGAAACGCAGGAGCGGACTTTGGCAATCTGTGTGAACCTTTTTGCCACATTCATTTTTGAATGCCTCATATCCCTACCAATTTGGTGGGGATTTTTTTGTTGTCAAAAAATTTTTAAAATTAAATAAAATTCAGACTTTTCTTTTGAGTTAAAAAATTGTATAATGTAGCTACTATAAATTTTTAGAAAATTGAGAATAGTATACTATTTTCCAGGAAGAGGTATTGAAATGGGCTATACAGTCGCTGTCGTTGGTGCCACAGGTGCCGTTGGAACTCGCATGATTCAACAATTAGAACAATCAACACTCCCTATTGACAAAGTACGTCTTTTGTCATCTTCACGTTCTGCTGGGAAAGTTTTGAAGTATAAGGGGCAAGATGTTACTGTTGAATTAACAACTGAAGATTCATTTGAAGGCGTTGATATTGCTCTTTTCTCTGCAGGTGGTTCTGTTTCTGCAAAATTCGCTCCATACGCTGTTAAAGCAGGAGCAGTTGTTGTCGATAACACATCTTATTTCCGTCAAAATCCAGATGTGCCACTTGTCGTACCTGAAGTCAATGCTCACGCTTTAGATGCTCACAATGGTATCATTGCTTGTCCAAACTGTTCAACTATCCAAATGATGGTTGCTTTGGAACCCGTTCGTCAAAAATGGGGTTTGAGCCGTATCATCGTCTCTACTTACCAAGCCGTTTCTGGTGCTGGTCAATCAGCTATCAATGAAACACTTCGTGAAATCAAAGAAGTTGTTAATGATGGTGTTGAACCAAAAGACGTTCACGCTGACATCTTGCCATGTGGTGGTGATAAAAAACACTTCCCAATCGCATTTAACGCACTTGCACAAATCGATGTCTTCACCGATAATGACTACACTTACGAAGAAATGAAAATGACAAACGAAACTAAGAAAATCATGGAAGAACCAGATCTTCCTGTTTCAGCAACATGTGTTCGTGTGCCAGTTCTTTTCTCACACTCTGAAGCAGTTTACATCGAAACAAAAGAAGTTGCTCCAATCGAAGAAGTGAAAGCAGCTATTGCTGGATTCCCAGGCGCTGTCCTTGAAGATGATGTTGCTAACCAAGTTTACCCACAAGCTGCTAACGCTGTGGGCAAACGCGAAACATTTGTTGGACGTATCCGTAAAGACCTTGATGTTGAAAATGGTATTCATATGTGGGTTGTTTCAGACAACCTTCTTAAAGGTGCCGCTTGGAACTCAGTCCAAATTGCTGAAACACTTCACGAACGCGGACTTGTCCACCCAACTAAAGAGCTTAAATTCGAACTAAAATAACAACTCAAACCAGTTTCTTTTAGAAGCTGGTCTTTGAGCATTTTTAATCAAACAGGTATAAATTCTTAGACAAAGAGGGAGAGTATTATGTCTATTGAAGATTTAAGAGATGTTAAAATCATCACCGCGATGATTACCCCATTTAACGAAGACGGTTCAATTAACTTTGACGCGCTACCAAAATTAATTGAACATTTGCTTGCACATCACACAGATGCTCTTTTGCTTGCTGGAACAACTGCTGAAAGTCCAACTTTGACACACGATGAAGAATTGGAACTTTTTGCTGCAGTGCAAAAGATTGTTAAAGGTCGTGTGCCATTAATTGCTGGTGTTGGTACCAATGATACCCGCGATTCTATCGAATTTGCGCGTGAAGTTGCTGCATTTGGTGGTTTCGCTGCTGGTCTTGCCATCGTTCCATACTACAACAAACCATCACAGGAAGGCATGTATCAACACTTTAAAGCTATTGCTGATGCTAGTGACCTTCCAATCATTATTTATAACATACCTGGACGTGTTGTTGTTGAAATGACGCCAGAAACAATGTTACGTTTGGCAGAGCACCCAAATATCATCGGTGTTAAAGAATGTACGAGTCTTGCTAACATGGCTTATCTTATCGAACACAAACCAGATAATTTCTTGATTTATACTGGTGAAGATGGTGATGCTTTCCACGCTATGAATTTAGGTGCTGATGGGGTAATTTCTGTTGCTTCTCATGTTAACGGTGATGAAATGCACGAAATGCTAACAGCTATCGAAAACAGCGATATCAAGAAAGCTGCAGCTATCCAACGTCAATTCATTCCAAAAGTTAATGCTTTATTCTCATATCCAAGTCCAGCACCAGTTAAAGCCGTGCTTAATTATCTTGGATTTGAAACTGGACCATTACGTTTGCCTTTGGTTTGCTGTCCACCAGAAGATGCTAAACGTATCATCGATGTTGTTATCGATGGAGATGTGGAAGCAACAAAAGAAACCGTCAAAGGTGTTTTGCGTCCTGATTATTAATTTTCCTATTAACGATATAAAAAGCCAGAGATTCTGTTTCTCTGGCTTTTTATTTTATCGCTCACTTATCATTCTTAAAATGCTGAAAATATCCTGATTATTTGAAAGCTTAATGAATCGTTTTTCTGTCAAAGAAAGGTAGTTATCCTCCAGATAGTTGATTTTATCAGTGAATTTTAGGTCACCTAAGTGTTGGTCCTTAGGAAGTTCAAGTACCAATCCTTGAAGAGAGCTGCTGAAATGCTGAAGCCTTGGAAAGTCAGCAAGAACGATATCAATTTTCTGCCTTTGTTTTTGAAAAACTTGCTTGAGGTAATTCAGATTTTTTTCAAACAAACCGCTATCCAGATAAAGCGATAGCGCTTTTTGCATGATAAGGTTGGTATCATAGTCAATCATTTTCTTATGGTCAAGAAAAGCTTTTGTTAAAGCTGGTGGCAAGATAATGGTCCCCAAACGCAAAGCAGGAAAAATGGTCATTGAAAAGGACTTAAGGTAAATAACGTGACCAGAAGTGTCGTAATAATGGAGAGGCAAATCCGTTGATTTTGCAAAATCTCCCATGTAATCATCCTCGATGATGTAGACATCGTAGCGTTCAGCCAATTCAACAATCCTTTGCTTTTCACTGGTCGAATATGATAAACCAAGGGGATTTGAAAAGCGTGAAATAGTGTAGAAAAACTTGATATCACCATTCTTAAACAATTCTTCTAGCCTTGCTAAATCAATGCCTTCAAAATCACGTTCAATGGTCTGATAAGGTAGTTTTAGAGAAGTAACCAAATCATTCATTCGATGATAAGTTGGCTGTTCCAAAAGAATTGTCTTCTTGTGATTTGGAAAAGTCACCTGCGAAAGGATGTAAAGGGCTTGTTGGGTCCCTGAAGTAACTAGAATGTCTTCTTTTTTTGCGTAAATAGCGCTCTTTTCAAGATAATCTTGCAAGGAATCGATTAATTCTTGTAATCCTTCTTGCTGATAGAAGTAGTTAAAGAGGTAATTCTCACGATTCACAAGGGTTTCTGTTAGGCACGTTGTAAAGTCTTCATAAGCCATGTTGTTGTAGTCAGATAAACTGAGATTCAGCGGTGTCTCCTTTTGGCTTTTTCCTTCAAGGACATAATAACCACTTTTTTCAACAGCATAAATGTAGTTTTTAAACTTTAATTCTAGCAAAGCCCGTTGAACAGTGTCTTTACTGCAGTGGAATTTTTGGCTTAGACGGCGAATGGAAGGAATACGTTCACCTTTTTGCAATTTGCCATTTTCAATTTGGTCGATGATAGTTGTTATGATTTCTTGGTATTTACTAGTCATAATCTGTCCCCATACAGTTTCTTATGATACCTATTGTATAATAAATTGAATTTTCTTACAATATTTCTAAACTCTTAATTTAAAACCTTTTCAAGTTATTGAATGTGGTTTTGAGGCGAGATTAGAAAGTCATTTATTATGAATCAAATTACACGTTCTGTGATTGTTGCCAACGATGTTGTTGGGGTTGGAAAAGTGGCGCTATCCAGTGCTTTGCCCGTTTTATCAACTTGTCAAATCGAAGTTATTCCTATGCCGACAGTTTTGCTATCATCTCATACGGGGGGATTTGATAAGATTGCTATTACAGATTTAACTCAAGCAACACAAGGTTTCATCAAGCAATGGGAGACGCTTGATTTCCCATGTCATGGTCTAATTACAGGGTATTTTAAGAATCAAATACAGTTAGAAGACTTAGCTAAATTTGCTAGTGAGCATAAGCTGCCACGCTTTGTTGATCCTATTATGGCTGATAAGGGTCGTCTGTATGCTGGATATGAGCAAGATTTTGTGCTAGCTATGCGAGAATTTTGTAAAAATGCCAATGTGATCACGCCAAATTTAACCGAAGCTTGTCTTTTAGCTGATTGTCCTTATCTTGGCGAGACTTATACAAAAACTGATATCGAGCAACTCTGCGAGCGTTTATCTCATCTTCATAATAAACACATCATCTTAACCGGAGTTTCTTTTGAAGCTGATAATGTTGGATTAGCGCATTATGATAGCGAGAGTGGAGAAATCACTTATCATTTTTCGAAAGCCTATCCATATCATTTCTTTGGAACAGGGGATTTAGTAACGGCAGTTCTTGGGGCTGGCTATTTTCACGGCTTAAGTCTAGATGATGTTGCAAAAGTAGCTCTAAACTTTATCGATAAGACCTTACAAAGGACTTTGTCATTAAAGCGAGATTTGCGTTTTGGCTTGTCGTATGAACCTTATTTGCCAGACTTAGCTTTACAAATCAAACAATTAATGGAGGAAAAAGCATGAAAAATCTTACCACACGTCAACTTGTTGAACTTAGTTTTTATTCAGCATTAATCTTTATCAGTGTTCAGTTTTTACGTATTCCGCTCGGTGCTCAGTTTGTTCATTTTGGCAATGCCTTGGTTGTAGTAGCGGTTCTACTATTTGGCTCAAGAATTGCAGCACTTGTTGCATCTATCGGGCTAGGCTTGTTCGATGTGCTTAATGGCTATGCTGCGGAAGTTTGGATTACGATTTTAGAATCATTGATTGTTTGTTTAGTTCTTCATTTTGTTTTTGAAAAACTGTTGCATTCTGATACTAAAACACGCAATGTGATCATTGTTGGGGTCGTAGCTGCCATTACAAAAATCATTAGTAACCTTGTTAAATATACTTTGATTAATAGTCTTGTGGGTGGTCTTCATTTGCAAGTAGCCTTTTTGACAGCTTTGGTTAAAATTGGTGGGACATTTGGTTCAGCGCTTGTCACAATTATTTCTGTGCCAATTTTATACCCAATCTTAAAACAATTCTTCATTCCAGAAAAAAGCCATGCTAAAGCGATTTCTGAATAAATCACAAAAGCCTTTTAAAAAGGCTTTTTAGTTTGCGTTTTCAACAGCTAAAGTCATTGCTTTAGCGCTTAAAGTCATGCTATAATTGAAAAGATTATTATAAATAAGCTGTTTGCGCAGCTATTTTCAAAAAGAAAATAAACGAAAGAATATAAGAGATGAGTATTTTAGAAGTTAAACATTTAAGCCATGGTTTTGGGGAGCGTACGATTTTTGAAGATGTGTCTTTCCGTCTGTTGAAAGGAGAGCATATCGGTCTTGTCGGGGCAAACGGTGAAGGAAAATCAACTTTCATGAGTATCGTAACTGGACATTTGCAACCTGATGAAGGAAAAGTTGAGTGGTCAAAATACGTCACTGCTGGTTACTTGGACCAACACACTGTACTTGAAGCTGGAATGACAGTACGTGATGTCTTACGTACAGCTTTTGATGAGCTTTTCAAAACAGAAGCACGTATCAATGACATTTACATGTCTATGGCTGATGAAGGCGCAGATATGGATGCTCTGATGGAAGAAGTAGGAGAGTTGCAAGATCGTCTAGAATCACGCGATTTTTACACTTTGGACGCTAAAATTGATGAAGTTGCACGCGCTCTTGGTGTTATGGATTTTGGCATGGAGTCTGACGTCACAGAACTATCTGGTGGTCAACGTACTAAAGTTCTTTTAGCAAAACTTTTGCTTGAAAAACCTGATATTTTGCTTCTTGACGAACCAACAAACTACCTTGATGCTGAACACATTGAATGGTTGAAACGTTACCTTCAAAACTATGAAAATGCCTTCGTTTTGATTTCACACGATATTCCATTCTTAAATGACGTGATTAATATTGTTTATCACGTGGAAAATCACGATTTGGTTCGTTACACTGGTGACTATGATAACTTCCAAGCTGTTTATGCTATGAAAAAAGCACAGCTTGAAGCTGCTTACGAACGTCAACAAAAAGAAATTGCTGACTTGCAAGACTTTGTTAATCGTAACAAAGCGCGTGTTGCCACACGTAATATGGCTATGTCACGTCAGAAAAAATTGGACAAGATGGACCGCATTGAGTTGCAAGCTGAAAAACCAAAACCATCCTTTGAATTCAAAGAATCACGTACACCAAGTCGCTTTATCTTCCAAACACAAGACTTGGAAATTGGTTACGATCGTCCATTGACAAAACCACTTAACCTAACTTTTGAACGTAATCAGAAAGTTGCCATCATTGGTGCCAACGGTATTGGTAAAACAACACTTCTTAAGAGCTTACTAGGAATCATTCCGCCAATTTCAGGAAGTGTTGAACGTGGTGATTACATTGAACTTGGCTACTTTGAACAAGAAGTCGCTGCTGGTAATCGTCAAACACCGCTTGAAGCTGTCTGGGATGCCTTTCCTGCATTGAACCAAGCAGAAGTTCGTGCTGCTCTTGCTCGCTGTGGTTTGACATCAAAACATATCGAAAGTCAAATTCAAGTACTTTCTGGTGGAGAACAAGCAAAAGTGCGTTTTTGCCTGCTTATGAACCGCGAAAACAACGTGCTAGTACTTGACGAACCAACCAACCACTTAGACGTTGATGCTAAAGAAGAATTGAAACGTGCTCTTAAAGCCTACAAGGGTAGCGTCCTAATGGTTTGCCACGAGCCTGATTTCTATGAAGGTTGGACAGAAGTTTGGGATTTTAACGAACTAATGTAAGATAAAAACAAGAGTCTTGTTAAAAGGCTCTTGTTTTTTACCGTTCACGACAAAAAAACAACCATTTACGACATTTGCGTCTATTAACAAAAAAATCTGGTATACTAATTTCGTACAATTCCATGCCTAGTAAGTATGGATTTTGAAGGAAAGGAAAAATGTTATTTTTTAGTTTTATCAGTATTTTAATACTATGTGTTTGTATTGTCCAAATGACAGATTGGTCCGCTGATACCAAATATTGTATTCAAAAACTATTAGTCATTACTATTTTGACACGCCTAGTAGTGGCACTCATTTTTTAGTTATAAGGAAGTTAAAGGAGAAGTATGAAAGCAATTTATAAAGAAAAAGTGGCTGATGTTTGGAAAATCAGTAAAGAAAATGTTGAAAGCTATCCAAATTGGGTAAAGGAAGCTTTCGATAAGAATTATTTGTATTGGTTAGACAATCATTTACGTATTTTAATGGCAGGATTAAATCCTTCTACAGCAAGAAACCTTAAACTTGGTGCAGTTGGAAGTCTTGGCGGAGGCTTTGCTGGTTATGGCATGTATCAGATTGGCTATTTAGGAGATTATCTTGATTGCACCAACCATCGTATTATTTCTGAGAAGAGATTTCATAAGGAGTATCAGGTTATTGAAAAATAAACTCAAAGATTTTATTCTGAAAAAGCGTAAATTAGTAACCATACTTTGGATATCTTGGTGCTTATTTATTTTAATAATCACCTATTTAGATCCGCATAGAACACCATATTGGCATTTTTTGCCTTATTATTTTTTGATGCTGAGTATTCCAATACTATTTTTGCATCAAAAAAATTAACCCCATGTTTATGAAACACGGGGTTCTTTTTAATCACGATACTTAATCATAGCTTCACAACGTTCAACAAGAAGTGAAAAGCAATTATCATCATCTTTGTTTTGATAAAGACCAGCTTTAGTTTGAAAAGCAAATTTTTCTGAAGTAATCATTTTTGATGTTTCTTGATAAAGTTGCCATTTTTCTTTATGACTTGAAAGAGCGATAAGTGCCTCAAGAACAAGTACAATAGACGAAATAATCACAGTCAAAAGTTTAAAACAAGGAATAGGTAAGCTTGCTAAAATCGGAATTAGGGCAAGTGCAATGATTTGAATAACCTTAAATACAATAAACCATGCACGATGGAATTTTGCTTTTTTGCTATAAGTATCGATAGCTTTTTCTAAACGTTCTGTTACATATGTTTCTACTGACATTTCGTTATAATCAATCATATAATCTCCTTGTGGGTAAGCCTTTTCGTATTCGATATCATTGTATCGCCTTAAGATATGATAGTCAAGAATGGAGTAGTACTGTAAGTTCTCGGCTTTTTCCCATAATAAAAAGACTTATGATATAATATTACGTGATAGATTTTCACAATTATGAATAGAAAATAATAGTCAAATCCTAAATATAGATTCGTTAATCAAGGAGAGAAAATTTATGGCAACTATTCAATGGTTGAATGGGAGCCATATGGAATTGCAAAATCAAAAAATAGGAAATATAGCCCAAAAGCCTTGACTTATCAGGGCTTTTACTATTTATTCTTTGGTAAGTTATTTTAGTGTTAAGCAATAATACGCAAAAATAATCAATTTTTGGTGCTTAGAATTTCACGAGAACATTTTAATAAGTGTTCTTTTTTATTTTCAGGAGGAAAATCATGCAAAAGTAAGAACAGTCATCACAGCAAATCGTGCTATGTTATCTCATGACTATCATGAGGATTGATATTAAAGAAGCGAATCAATTGGTTGCTGACATGGAAAAAGAAGGACTCATTCAATTTGATGAGTTGGGAAATGTTGGCTTGTTAGTGTTGGAGGGACAATTATGAAACGTATCACCGCAAATCACTATCAAACGTCAGAACGTTACTATAAGCTCTCAAAACTCTTGTTTGAGAGCGAGGCTATATGGATATGAAATTAGAGGTTAAAGTAGCTTATGCCGTTCTAAAAGACCGTTTGGAATTATCTCTGAGTAAAGGTTGGATAGATGATGATGGAGCTATTTATTTAGTTTATTCCAACTCCAAACTCATAGCACTGCTTGGCTGTTCCAAATCCAAGTTGCTTACTATCAAGAAAACGTTAAGAGAATATGGCTTGATAGATGAAGTCCAACAATATTCGAGTGAAAAAGGAGAACCGGCTAATAAGATTTACTTGGGGAAGTTGGAACATGAACCTACCTCAGTCGCAAATACGGACGGGGGTGTTCCAAAAATACTAGGGGGTCTCAAAATGAGACGAGGCCAGTCTTAAATTCAGCCACTAGTGAGAATGATAAGAGTGAGACTAAAGAGAGTGAGTCAGTCTTTGAAGACGAGGAGGAGAAAGAAAGTCAAGCAAGTAAGAAAAATGACAATGACTATTTTCAACGTAAAGTGGACCGAGTCACAAGATACGACAGAGATTATATTTGGGGCTTGGTACATGACCAGTTGAGACAAGTTGGTCCATCACGTGCCGCTAGTGATTATGACATGGTTTATTTTGATTATCGTTATAAGTACGCTTTAGAGAATATGAGGTTTGCGGATAAATCAGAAACGATAGCGGAGTACGTCTTTAATGGCGTCTTATCCGAATGGACCAAGGTCCAACGCTTAAAAGAACTAAAAGGGGGTGAGTAAGATGTTTTGGTGGATATCATCAAGTAATGAGATTAAGGCATATCTTTCATCGACAAATCCTGAGTAATTGACTGCAATACCCCGAACGGCTCCTGACGTGTATTTTTTACGAAAAAGCGTTAGCACGGTATCGGTAAGCAGTCGTGTATGATTAGTAGGTTCTATCTTCATTTGAGCGTTAATTGGCTGTTTCATTTCTGTTTTAGAGTAGGTCACAAAGATGGAAACAATAGTAGCTTTCTGATGTTCTCTCCTCATTCGGATGGCAACTTGTTCAGCCATTTCACTAAGAACAATCTCAATATCACGCTGCTTGACATAGTCACGAGGTAGCACCTGAGAGTTGCCAAGCCCGTGTGATTTTGGTTTATAGGGTTGATGAACATTACTCTCGTCAACACCATTAGCATGAAACCACAACTGGAGTCCAACCTTCCCAAATTCTTTTTTCAATCGATCAGGATTGCTATTTGCTAGTTCCTTGATAGAGGTAATCCCTAGTTTGTGAAGGCGTTTTTCTGTTCTGGAACCAATACCCCAAAAATCAGTTAGGTTAGGAATTGACCAAACTTTTGTTTCTATATCTTCGCAGGACCAATTTGCACGCATACTAGGTGTTCGTTTGGCTTCATTGTCTAGAGCAAGTTTGGCCAATAATGGGTTAGCATTACTCATACCAATGGTAGAATAGATACCAGTCTTTTGCCAGATGTCATGTTGTAGTTTGGCAGAGACAACATCTAATTTTGCTTTTCTATCCATCTGTTTATCACTTACAAAGTAATTGAGTGAGGAGGTTAAATCAATAAACCCTTCATCAATGAAGTAGGGGAGAATATCTTCAGGAGCCGCATAATCTTGGAAAATATGTTGAATGTCAATACTTTTTTCGATGTAGCAATCCATACGTGGTGGAACAATAAGCGTTCGCTTAGCCCAATGTTCAATATAGATAGGAAATATAGTGCGGTGATATGTCTAAGCCTTGACGTTTAGCATTATAGTAGTCAAATTTTCTTGTGCGGATGTCAAAAGGTAAATCGTAGGCACGTCCAATATTATTTTTTCCAAAAACTCTTTTGAACATGGGAGAAGAGGCTAAAATTAAGCCTCCAGCGTTATCTGCTCGACTCATGACACAGAGAGAGGTATGGAGGGGATTCAATCCTCTATCCACACATTCAACTGAAGCATAGAACGATTTCATGTCAACGAAAGCTATATCAGACTGAGGTTCTTTTGAATAATCGATATAGCCCATCATCTTATCCTCTTTTAAGCATTTCTAATTCTTCCATCAGTTCCTGAATATGATCAGTAATGTCATACTCTTTGAGGTAGGGGGTAAAATAGATACGATTGTCTTTGAGATAAATCATTTCATTAACATTAACTGTCATTCTTAGGCTCCTATAACTGGCATAAAGTGACTTACAACAAGCCCTACGATACGAGGATTGTCTTCAATAAGGAATCCATTTATCAGAGTAGTTACCGTTGAGAGATACCATTCTAAAGCCATTTTCTTCTCGATAAAGTTTTTTGATATAGACGGAGTCATTCCAGGATAGGGCATAGACGGTCTCTGTCTCGTATTCCTCAAAGAGCGATTCCCCAAGACCAGCAGAAAGAGAAACATCAGATAAGACTTCAACTGCAAAAAGAGGAATTACTTTCTCTTGTGATTGTTGTTTTTGAAGTAACTCATCAGCATACTCATCAACCTTTCCTTGATTTTCCGTAGACGTAGAGAGTTGGAGATAGGTATTCACAATCTTGTATTCCGATTCAAAATAGGTTGTTGGAACGTCAAGTATTCTTGCAAGGGCAGAAAGATTTTTTTGATTAGAAACAGATTTACCAGTCTCCCATTTATTGTATGAAGCTCTATTGATTTTTAAAAGATTAACTAGCTCAGATTGAGAATAGTGTTTTTCTATTCTACATTCTTTTAGACGGCTACCAGAAAATTTAAGTTAAAACTCCTGTTGCTTTATTATGCAACAATTATATCAAAAATTTTTAAAATGCAAGAAAAGAGATACTGTTATCAATAAAGTTATAATTTAATATATAATTTAAGTATCTTATTGACAATAATACAAAAAATATATATAATTGGTATAAAAGAAGGTGGTTGACATGCTTTGTTAATTTTTTTAGTCTTATGTTATATGGATTAAGAAGGGAGAAATAATTATGAGTAAACAAATGAAAGCTTTATAAAAAGAACTTCAAGGTAATATGGAAATTGTAGGCGAATTTTTTGATAACCCTGAGGCGGTTGTTGAACAGTTTGGGATTGTTGGGAAGGAGAAAGCTGCTCTATTGGCACGTGACTTAAATTCTTTGGATGAATTTGCATTATCAATTCAGAATAGTGTTGTGACACCATCAGGAGCTCATAGTAGTACTTGTATTGTTAGACCTGATCCACAAGTAGCCTAGTGTATATATTTTCAAAAGTCTGGAAAAACTTAATTTAATTCTTCTTTTGAAAAATGAATATTCTAAAAAGGCATAGAATCAACGTTTTTAATAACGTTTTTCATGCCTTTTATTGTATTCTGATATTTTATAACACTCTCTTATTTAGAAGGAGATTTTATTTATGGAAAAAAATTATTGTATTGATAGAGAGATCTCTTTTGAATTATCCTCTATGTTGATGAATTTTATCAAAATATATAAGGAAGTTGGTATGTCAGATTATGCAACCTATTCTTTATATCAGTTTATTTTGGAGTCATATCAAGTACCAAGAAAAAATAGATATAGCATTAAACTATTAGCGAGTATTTTAAAGGAAAATCATATAAAGGTCTCATTAATAATAAATACATATTATCATGTACTAAATTGCCTAGCATTGAACGACGGATTGGAAATCTATGGGGACGGTTTTTTAATATGACATATTCTAATTATAAGAAATATCTCGAATTCGAATCAGAACATCAGAAATGCTATGAGAATCTATTGAATCAATATTGTTCACTATCTAATTCTGAAGATAATCATTGGGCCTATAATATGGTTAGGGAGGTTAAATTAGAAAAAGGAATAAAAATCCATTTAAGTGCGCATGTACTAAATGCTGTAATAATTGCGAAAATGTTCTTTAATTTTATTGAAACATATAATCTTAAAATTAATTTTAAAATACTGGCTAATCTAAAAGAATTAGCATTACAAAATTCGAGTATTTATGGATATTCGCAAGTTGGTAAATTTATTACAATCTATCCGAATAATGATGAAGAATTAATTTTTTTACTTAATAAATTGGAAAACTTATATAGAGGGATTAAGGGAGTTGATATTCCATCAGATTTTAGATATCAGCTAAGCGAAGTAGTCTTTTATAGATATGGTGAGTTTATAAAAAAAGATGATTTTATTGATAAACGAGATAGAAAATTTCCAACTGATGTGGAGATACCAATTGAAGATTATTTTAGAGAACGATTTGACGTAATACCGACTAAATATATTATTTTAGAAATAATAAACAGAAATGCCAAAGGAGGTGTTTACAAAGTACTAAATACTGAAAGCAACCGTATTTCTGTATTAAAGGAAGCAAAAAATTTATCTTTATTAGATTTTACCAATAAAGATGGTATTAGCAGGTTAATGTCTGAGAGAAGTATATTAAGAGATATTGAAAAAGAGAATTTTTCTCCTAAGGTTTTTGGAGATTTCTATGTCAAAAATTCTTATTTTGTTGAAGAAGAATACATAGAAGGAGTACCTTTAATTAATTATAAAGAATTACAGACAAATTATTCTTGGTTTTTGAATTTAATTGATAATTTAGAGTTGTTAAATAAGAAATATAACTACACTTATCGAGATTTGTCATTTAATAATATAATAGTAAGTAAAGAAAAAAAAGTATATGTAATTGATTTTGAACATGCTTTAAGTAAAACTGAATTTGAGAATGAAGAGAGAGTATCACTATTTGGTACTCCAGGCTTTTATGAAACTAATTTAGATCTATCTGAAAAACAGGCTGAAGATATCTTGGGTATAGTTTATTTGCTTTTTTGGAGTCAAAATTTAAAGGAATATAGACATTTCTTAAATTTAGATTATATTGCAGCTATGGAATATATAATGACATTTGAAAAGGATAGGTACAATAAAATTAGTAGTAAGGAAAGATTTTATCCAATCTATAAAAAGGCATTTAATCATGAATATAGAGATTTTTCAGAATTAAAATCTGAATTTATTCAAATTTTGGAAGGTTGAATTAGATAATGAATGAAATTTTAAAAATTGATAATCTATCAGTATCATATGGAAGTAAAAAAGCTCTCCAAGACATTTCCTTAACAGTGAATAAAGGAGAATTTATAGGTTTACTAGGATCGAATGGAGCTGGGAAGTCTACTTTGATTAATTCTATTACAGGATTACAAAAAAATGTGAGTGGTTCAATACTCTTTAATACAGAAGCATTTAATACAGAACTACAACCGTTTGCCTGTTTGGGTTTTACACCTCAAACTTCAGTTATGGATTATTATACTACTGTTTGGGATAATGTCATGTTAGGACTAAATCTTGCAGGAAAAAGAGGAGAAGAAGCAGTAACATTATGTAATTCTGCATTAGAGATCGTTGGATTATCAGATAAGGCTAATGAATTAGTTGAATCACTTTCCGGAGGTCAATTGCAGCGTGTCCAAATCGCAAGAGCTATAGCACATAAACCATATATATATATATTAGATGAGCCTACTGTTGGTCTTGATGCTGAATCCTCAGAACGTTTTTTAAGTTATCTAAAAGGTGAATCTGAAAGAGGAAAGACTATTATAATTTCATCACATGATATTCAGTTGTTAGAAATGTTTTGTGAAAAAATTTTGTTTTTACAAAGTGGCAAATTATTATTTTGGGGTAATTTAGAAGATTTTATTGGTAAAACTGCACAAGTAATAGAGTTCACAGTAAAGAATAAAATATCAGATTCTAAGCTTATTTGGCTAAAGAGCTTTAATTTTCAAATAGAAATACTTAACTCAAAAAGTTTTAAGGTACATTTTTCAAATAATGAAGATATAATATTAATCATACAGAAGATATTGAAGGAATTTGATATTAAAGATATTAAGATCAAAGATAAGCAGCTTAGAGAAAGTTATTTGAACAGAGTAAGAGAGGAAGTACATGATTGAAGCAAGGAACTTAAGACATAATTCAAATTTAGGATTATATGGTGGTAAAATAGTTGCTAAAAATGAATTAGTTGCTTTTTTTCGTAGTAAGGGAGTCTTGACTTCTCAATTAATCCAACCAATTTTGTATGTTGTATTTGTTGTTGTTGGGCTTAATGATTCGATACACTCTGTAAATTTCAGAGGAGTCAATGTAACTTATGCTGAATATACTATCTTAGGCATTATTGGTTTACTAATAATTGGACAAATGACTCAAGTTATTTATAGGGTAACAATTGATAAAAAGTATGGACTACTTGCATTAAAACTTTGTAGCGGAGTAAAACCTTTTTTTTACATTTTGGGAATGAGTGTTTTTCCAATTTTGGGCTTGCTGGTACAGGAGGTAGTTATTTTTGGAATTGCAATTTTATTTGGAATTCAACTAGTAGTTTCTAAGTATTTAATAGTTATTATTCTTTCTATTTTAATTCTATTATTCTGGAATTCTATAGGAATATTGATTACAATGTTTATTAACGATTACAGAAGAAGAGATATAGTTATTCGATTTCTTCTAACTCCATTAGGGTTTTCAGCACCAGTTTTTTATATAATGGATTCAGCACCAGAAGTAATTAGATTGTTTGGAAAAATAAATCCTTTAACATATCAATTAGAAATAATCAGAGATGTATACTTCAACAACATATATTTTGGAGTAATTGGAATTCTTCTAACATCTGTAGTAGCTATAGTAGTCGCAATACTTGTAATTCCAAGAATAAATCTGATTCTTATCGAAAGATAGTGCTATTATTGATAAGAATAACTGGAGTTCTGCTCTCTAACAAATATTTTACTTGTTAATTATAAATACGAAAAAAGAATATAAATCTCAGAATGATTAGAGGTTTCTATTCTTTTTTTACATCATGAATTGAGAAATTAAATTGTTAACATTTGTGATAACTTTTCTAAATCATCCCTGTTATCCTTATATCATTCCTAAGAAAATCAAATTCTGATTTTTTACTGGGGGTTGGGGGCGAAGCCACCAAGTTATCTTATCGTTGGCTGTCAAAACAGAAAGGTTTTGGTCGGCTGGCGATATGATTTTTTGGGTATTGTGACCACAATGCCTGAGCTCGCAAAGACCGAACAAGGACTTTAAGAAATTTCTCGTATGACACACGGGGTCGGGGTTTATCCGAGAAAGGATGAAAGTGAGGGAAAGAGATGTCTGAACAGTACCGTGACATTCGAAAAGAGGTAAATCTAACCACAGATGAGTTAAAACAGATTGAAAAAATGATGGAGGTTGATAATTATCGTCACTTTTCACCATTCGTCAGGGATAAAATTTTGATGACTGATGACAAACAGTTAGCTGCCAAAGAATGGTTTTCCCTTTGGCAGTCTCAAAAGTTTGAACAGATCAGTCGAGATGTGCATGAAGTTCTAGTTGTCGCAAGAGAGAATCATCAAGTGACTCAAGAGCACGTGTCAATCTTATTGACCTGCGTTCAAGAATTGATTGCGGAAGTCAATCAAGTGCAGCCACTCAGTCGTGGGTTTCGTGAAAAATACATGAGATAGGAGGCTACTATGGTTTATCGTTATCGTACCAATCTCAAAAAAGTATTTCTAACAGATTCAGAGTTACATCAATTGAATGAGCGAATCGACAAGAGTCACTGTCAAAATTTTTCAGTCTATGCCAGAAAAGTGTTGCTGAATCCCAATATGTCATTTGTCACCATTAATACGGATACCTATGACCAGTTAGTATTTGAATTGAGACGGATCGGAAATAACATTAATCAAATTGCGCGTGCTATCAATCAGAGCTATCTGATTTCTCAGGAACAGTTACAAGAATTGAGTAAGGGAGTTAGTGAGTTGATTACTGGAGTAGAGAAAGAATTTCAAGTGGAAGTGAAAAGACTGAAGGAGTTTCATGGTAGTCACTAAGCATTTTGCAACGCATGGTAAAAAATATCGTAGGCGTCTGATTAAGTATATCCTCAATCCTGATAAAACAGACAAGTTGAAATTGGTATCTGATTTTGGCATGAGCAATTACTTAGACTTTCCCAGCTATGAAAGAAATGGTTGACATGTACAATGTCAATTTTACCAATAACGACAAGTTGTACAAATCTAGAAATGACCGACAAGAAAAACACCAACAAAATATTCATGCCCATCACCTCATTCAATCATTTTTTCCTGAAGATAATCTGACACCTGAAGAAATTAACCGCATTGGTTACGAGACTGTGATAGAATTGACAGTAACAGGAGGCCGTTTTCGTTTTATCGTGGCAACTCATACAGACAAAAATCATGTTCATAATCACATCCTAATCAACGCCATTGACCGTAATTCAGATAAAAAGTTGATATGGAATTATGCCTTGGAACGAAACCTTCGTATGATTTCAGACCGCATTTCTAAGATTGCTGGAGCGAAAATTATTGAAAAACGTTTCTCCTACCGTGACTATCAAAAATATAGGCAGTCTAGTCATAAATTTGAATTGAAACAACGTCTTTATTTTTTGATGTAGCAGTCAAAGTCCTTTGATGATTTTTTGGGAAAAGCAGAGCAGTTACATGTTCATATTGATTTTAATCAGAAGCATAGTCGATTCATGATGACAGATAGAACTATGACAAAGCCAATTCGAGGACGCCAACTCAGTAAACGAGAGTTATATGATGAAGAATTTTTTCGTACACATTTTACCAAGCAAGAGATTGGGGAAGCCTTTGAGACATTTAAGGAAAAACGTGATGTCATTCATGAATTTGAGGTGGAACTTACAGAACATCAAATTGAGAAATTAGTTGATGAGGGCGTCTATATCAAGGTGTCTTTCGGTGTCCAACAGAGCGGTCTTATTTTCATTTCCAATTATCAATTAGATATTCTAGCAGAAGAGAATCAGACAAAATATAAAGTCTATATCTGTGAGACAACCTCATACTTTGTCTATAACAAAGAACATTCGGATAAATCAGTATATAAAAGGACGAACCTTGATTAGACAACTAAGCAACGATAGTCAAGTAATACCATACAGAAGACCAACAGTTGAAAGTTTACAGAAAAAGATTACTGAGATTAACCTCTTGGTTGAGTTAACTGAGACAGACAAAAAATACCAGGACGTTAAAGACGGTCTGGTTGCAGAAATAGCAAAGCTAGATATCAAACTGAATCAAACCAATGAAAAAATCACCACCTTAAACAAGATGGCGGAAGTGCTTGTCAATCTGAAGAGTGATAAGCATGAGAGCAGAAAATTAGCAAAGTATGATTTTGCTAGACTGAATATGACGGAATCAATAACATTGGATAAGCTCAATAAAGATATTTTAAAATTACAACAGAAACTTAGTAATGATATTGACGAATATGAGCGACTAGCTAAAAGATTAGAAACATTTGTAAAAATCCTAAATAATAATAGAGACAATCATAAAAAATTACAAGATTTTACGAAATTTGTTGAGTAAATGAAATATACGCTGTAGTAGTGAAAGTTATCCAGTCTAAAATATCAGGACATGATGGAAACATCATTATCATAGTTTGTATTTTAATAACAATGTATCTATTATTTGAATAATTTTTTTGAAGTGGTAAAATAAACTATTATAATGAACTAGGAAAGGAAAATTTATGGGAATCTTACTAGCTTCTAGAATAAAAAATAGAAGAAAAGAATTAAAAATGTCACAGAAAGAATTAGCTGATGGGATATGCAAGCAAGGTCAAATTAGTAGATTAGAGAATGGAGAATATACTCCAGGGTCGGAATTATTATATCAGTTAGCTAAAAAACTTAATGTGAGTATGGATTATTTTTTTGATGAACATATTTCAGATGAAAGTGTCGAACTTATTGAGTTTAAAAAAATATCTAAAAACTTTATCAATCATAGAAATTATGAATCCTTAAAATATATTTATGAACTTGAGAAAGGAAAGTCACATCGTTTGTCTCTATCAGATAAAATATATTTGGAGTGGGTTGGTTCCCTTGTTGATTTCTATTTTTTTCAAAAAAGAGAGGAAGCAATGGAAAATTTGGAGGAAATTTTGAAATCACTTACTAAGATAGATATTAACTATCTACAAATTTCAAATACTCTATTTAATTTTTATTATGATACGGAAAACTTAGATAAATTTGATAGAATTAAGGAAGATTTAAATGAACAGATAATGAAACTTAGTTTAGATAAAATAGAGGAATTAGAACTTTCTATAAAATTCAACTATAATCTAAGTAGATACTACTGGCTACAAAAAAATATAGACTTAGCCATTAAGCAAGTAACTGCTACAATTAGGCTATGTCAAGAGTATCGCACATCATATCTATTAGCAGATTTATTTTTGCTATTAGGAAATTTAAGCCTAAATTTTTCTGAAAAAAAGACTGTTAAAAGTTACTTTGAGATTGCACATTTTTTGTATAAGTATATCGAGGATAATAATGAGATGGCACTTACAGTAGAACACTATATCGCAGACAAATTTCAAGATTAAATATTAGGACGATGTTTTTAAACATCGTTTTTGTTATGGATTCAAGCTAGTTTTTCATTGCGTGAAAAACAAATAAACCACCAGTTAAGCTGGTGGCTAACAGGTCTTTGAGCTTCCATTTATTTTTCCTGTATAATCTAAGTGTTCAGGTCAGAAAAGGAGGAAAAATAAATGGCAAAAACCAGTTACAGTTTATCACATACGAAATGGATGTGCTCTATCATATTGTTTTTACTCCTAAATATCGCAGTAAGGCGATAATACTACAAGGTTAGGTTAGATTTAATAGAAGTCATGTGACAACTTTGTAAGTATAAAGGAGTAGAAATTTTGGAAGGACATATGATGCCTGATCATGTTCATATATTAGTACTCATTCCTCCAAAACTTGCGATTTCAGATTTTATGGGATATTTAAAAAGTAAAAGTGCTTTGATGATATTTGATAAGCACGCAAATTTAAAATATAAATACGGAAATCGTAAGTTTTGGGCTAGGGGATATTACGTAAGTACTGTTGGACTAAACGAACAAACTGTAGCGAAGTATATTCGCGAACAGGAGAAAGATGACATAGCTTTGGATAAGTTAGTAGTTACAATTTAGAAGTGCCATATTATGACAATTTTCCGGCTTTTTTCTGAAAGTGGCATATACTTTTCTTAGGAGAAAGCTAGATGTACCAACATATAAGAGATTTGAGAGAGGAGAGGTTGCCTTAACGGCAGATGTTCTAGTGTAACTTTCTAAACTCTATAACGGTTAGTACAGATTACCTATTAGGGTTAACAGATTGTCCAGATAGGATAAAACACAAAATAAAATAGTCTCTCCTTGATTTGTTCATTGACAATTGAATAAACCGAGGTGGGACTTTCTTATTTGTTGAGCAATTTAGTGAGATACGCCGTGATAGGAGCGAAAATTATTAGCTATAAAATAGAGTGTTTCTCTATCTGCCATGACCTCAAATAAGGATAATGATACTTCTGAACGTTCAGGCTGCCAGCGTAAAAGGATAGCGGGTGAAATGCCCATGAATGATTTAACCAATCATACCCACGGAGGTTAATAATATGAATAGAGAGAAACTATTATGAAAATTAAATTTGTATCGGTTGAGAATAGTATAGCTGAGTGGGCAGATAAAAAAGCTATATTGAGGAGGTGAGAAGGTCTGAATCAATATACACTGAATAGATGGTTAGGTGAAATGAGAGATAATAAGCAGTTTAAAGATTATGTGATTAATCCAACTCATAAACTAGTCTTTATTAATTTGGAAGGCTTTGAAGAGTTTTTAAGATGGAAGCAGAGGGCAGAAAAATAAAGAGAATCATGATATAATATAAAATGGTTATATTTCTATGATTGATTTTTCTTTTCAAGTTTAAGGAAACGAAAATGTACTATCTGGCAAGTGGAAGACAACTGTTGTAAGTTATCGTAAAAACACGAGTCGCGCTCGAAGATAAAATTAAGAGATTAGTTAATGGCAGTGAAGCTCAATTTAATCCACAGTTGATAAGAACTTTCGGAGAGTTAAAGATGAGTTGGTTAGAAACCTAGTCAGTATCAGTAAAACCTCAGACAGTAAAAAGAGAGGCTTTTGTGATAGAACGTCTTGGTGAAATCATTGGTGATGATTATTTACTCGAACGTTTAACACCGTTATTGATGAAAAAGTATTTGACTACCTATATGGAGAATATAATGCGTTACAATCTACTATGATACATATAAAAACACTTGTAACAAAATTTTTAACCATGGTGTTCTTTATAATGTTATTCAGTTCTCACAAATGTCTGTAATAAAGCTAGAAACGTTCCTTGAGAAAAAGCGAGAAGCAAAGTTTTTAGAAATTCATGAAATTAGAGCCTTCTTTGAAGCACTAAGTCGAAGAAGAAACCCGAATTACTATGACTTAGCTATAATAGTTTTACTATTTTCAGGACTGCGAATCGGGGAAGCTGCTTTTACAAAGGAAGATTTTGATGCTGAGAGTGTTTTTAGAACAGAATACGGTTCACCAATAACTTCGCATTCTTTCCGGGAAGTACTTGCTCGTGTTGAAACTGATCTTATCAAAAACTGCGAAGAGAGATACGGTTTCAAATGGACAAAGCATGTAACCCCTCATTCCTTTAGACATATGCATATTACCTATTTACAAAGTGAGGGTATGAAAGTTGCTATAAAAGAAATTATAGAACGTGTTGGACATGCTAATTATGAAACAACTATGTTGTATACTCATAGTCAAGGAATATCTGAAAATCAAACAGTTAAAGCCTTCGATAAATTTATTGATAGGAATAATTTTAGATTTGAAGCATTAAAATCTTGGTCTAGCAAATATTCCAAATATTAAATGATGAAATAGAAAATAATCTTGATTCAAAAATAATTGAATTTTCTTTAGTTGATTTTAGAGAAAAACTTGGTCTAAAATCAACTTATACACCTAGGCATATAACTGCAAATATAATTCCTAAGCTTAAGAAAGATTTATCAAAATATTACAAGTCATTTGATATTTCTTATTTAAGAGAAGGGAAACAAAAGTTTGTTGGTTATTATAGGTTAACTTGGTGAATACAAAATCTTGGTACCTGTTTGGTGCCTAATAAAAAACAGGCAGTTTTTTCAAACAAAAAGCCTTGCTACGAAAGGATTTATAAACTCATGGCAACTATTCAATGGTTCCCAGGGCATATGTCAAAAGCCCGTCGACAAGTTCAGGAAAATATTAAACACGTTGATTTCGTGACTATTTTAGTGGATGCACGTTTACCACTTTCAAGTCAAAATCCAATGCTAACAAAAATTGTTGGTGATAAACCAAAACTCATGATTTTAAATAAAGCTGATTTAGCTGATAGCAATCGTACAAAAGAATGGCGTCGTTATTTTGAAAGCCAAGGAATTAAAACTCTTGCTGTCAACTCAAAAGAACAAGCAACTGTAAAATTAGTTACAGAAGCAGCTAAATCTTTAATGGCTGACAAATTAGCTAAATTGCGTGAACGTGGTATTCAAAAAGAAACCCTTCGTACGATGATTATCGGTATTCCAAATGCTGGTAAATCAACTCTTATGAATCGCTTAGCTGGTAAGAAAATCGCCGTTGTCGGAAATAAACCTGGTGTCACAAAAGGACAACAATGGCTTAAATCTAATAAAGATTTGGAAATCCTTGACACCCCAGGGATTCTTTGGCCAAAATTCGAAGATGAAGTGGTTGGTCTAAAACTCGCTCTTACCGGAGCTATCAAAGATCAACTTTTACCAATGGACGAAGTGACTATCTTTGGACTTAATTTCTTCAAAGAACATTACCCAGAACGTTTGATTGAACGTTATAAAGGCATTGACTTGGAAGAAGAAGCACCAGAAATTATCATGGCTATGACACAGAAACTTGGTTTTCGTGATGACTATGATCGTTTCTACGCTCTTTTTGTCAAAGATGTTCGTGAAGGTAAACTTGGACGCTACACATTGGACATTGTAGGAGATGTTGAAAATGGCGACCGTTAAAGAAATCAAAGAAGCGCTCGCTGACATTGACAATCTTGACGATGCACGCTGGCAAGCCTACGAGGAAGATAGCCGAGCAGGCGTGCAAAAAGCTATCATCCAGCGTAAAAAGGCTATTCAAGCCGATATCGACGAAGACTTGCGTTTGGAAAATATGCTGCGCTACGAAAAAGAGCTTTATCAAGCTGGTTATGAAGCTATCGGAGGCATCGATGAAGTAGGACGTGGCCCATTAGCGGGTCCTGTCGTGACTGCTTGCGTTATTCTGCCTAAGAATTGTAAAATCAAGCATCTTAATGACTCTAAGAAAATTCCTAAAAAACACCACGAGGAAATTTATGAAGAAGTCCTTGCGCGTGCTTTAGGAGTTGGTATTGGTGTGATTGATAATACTGTCATCGATGATATCAACATTTATGAAGCGACAAAAGTTGGTATGCTCCAAGCAATTGACCAAATCAAGGGACAAGTGACTAAACCCGATTATCTTTTAATTGATGCCATGCACTTAGACACTGACATTCCTCAGCAATCACTTATCAAAGGAGATGCTAATTCTTTATCAATTGCGGCAGCCTCTATCGTTGCCAAAGTCACTCGTGACCGCATGATGGCGGATTACGCCAAAGAGTACCCTGGCTATGCTTTTGAAAAAAATGTCGGTTACGGTACTAAAGACCATCTTGCAGGTCTTAAAGAACACGGTATTACACCAATTCACCGTAAAACATTTGAACCAATTAAATCTATGTTGAAGGAGAACTAAATGACAAGCGAAAAAGAAAAAATGCTAGCTGGTCAGCTATATGATGCTGGTGACAGTGAGCTACTTGCCATGCGTTTACATGCCCGTAAACAAATCACACTCTTTAATAATGAAGAAGACCGTCAGAAACGTAAAGAAATTATCAAATCATTATTTGGTTCCACAGGCGATAACTTGCTAATGGAGCAGCGTTTTGTCTGCGATTACGGGTCAAATATCTACATTGGTGAGAACTTTTTCGCTAATTATAACTGTACCATGTTAGATGTCTGCGAGATTCACATTGGAGACAACGCTATGATTGGTCCGAATTGTCAGTTTTTAACTCCTCTTCACCCACTAGATGCAAAAGAACGTATTTCTGGTTTGGAATATGGAGCGCCAATCACTATTGGTGATAATGTATGGCTTGGTGGTGGGGTAACCATTCTACCAGGTGTCACTTTAGGTGATAATGTCGTCGTTGGTGCTGGCACTGTTGTAACCAAATCATTTGGAGATAATGTGGTTATCGCCGGAAATCCAGCTAAAATCATCAAAATATTAGATTAACTCAAAAAAATCTCACAAAGTCCTATGGTTATAGGACTTTTTTTCGAATAGAGAAGTAGTGAGGTGACTAATGAATAATTTTGAACTATTTAAATTAAAACAAGCAGGACTAACAAATCTCAATATTCTAACCATTTTAGATTATCAAAAGCGAGAGAAGGAATCTCTTTCCTTGCGCGATATGGCAGTTGTGTCCAAATGTAAGAATCCTATTTTATTTATAGAAAAATACAAAGATTTGGATAGTAAAACTTTGCGAAAAGTCTTTAACCAATACCCTAGTATTTCAATACTAGATGACGACTATCCGCTGGAATTAAAACACTCTTATAATCCGCCTGTTTTGCTTTTTTATCAAGGCAATATTGAGCTACTCAATCGTCCAAAAATGGCAGTAGTAGGAGCACGCACAGCCACACAGACAGGAACCAAGTCCGTTCAAAAAATTATCAAAGAACTTGGAAATCAATTCGTCATTGTCAGTGGCTTAGCTAGAGGAATCGATACCAGCGCACATATTTCAGCCCTAAAAAATGGCGGAGCGACAATAGCAGTTATTGGTTGTGGTCTTGACGTCTATTACCCCAAAGAAAACAAGCAGTTGCAGGACTACCTTGGAAAAAATCATTTGATTTTAAGTGAATACGCAGCAGTAGAAGCGCCACTAAAATACCATTTTCCAGAACGCAATCGCATTATCGCAGGGTTATCCCAAGGCGTCATAGTAGCAGAAGCTAAATTGCGATCTGGCAGCTTAATTACTTGTGAGCGAGCCCTAGAAGAAGGACGAGACGTTTTTGCCATTCCAGGTAATATTTTAGACGGAAAATCTGACGGATGTCATCATTTGATCAAAGAAGGCGCAAAGTGCATCACATCAGGCTTAGACGTCCTTTCAGAGTACCAATTGTAAACAAGTTTTTTCTATTAAATACAACTTTTTTATTGACAGTTTGGAAAAAGCGGGGTATCATGTTATAAGTTTATTACTGATAGGAAGTGAGCTTATGGCAACGACTACTACAAAAGCCCAAACAGCTGTTAAAAAGACAAGTAAAAAAACAACAAAGAAAAAAACAGCTGCCAAGAAAAACTTGGTTATTGTGGAATCACCAGCTAAAGCAAAAACCATTGAAAAATATCTAGGACGCAACTACAAAGTTGTCGCTTCAGTTGGTCATATCCGTGATTTGAAAAAATCAAGCATGTCTATTGATTTTGAAAACAACTATGAACCGCAGTATATTAATATCCGTGGTAAAGGTCCTCTAATTAATGATTTGAAAAAAGAGGCTAAAAAATCTAAAAAAGTTTATCTCGCAAGTGACCCGGACCGTGAGGGAGAAGCTATTTCATGGCATTTGGCACACATTTTGGGACTTGACGAAAACGATAAAAACCGTGTTGTTTTCAATGAAATCACTAAGGATGCTGTTAAGAATGCCTTCGTTGAACCACGTCAGATTGACATGGATTTGGTAGATGCGCAACAAGCTCGTCGTGTTCTTGACCGTATTGTTGGTTATTCTATCTCACCATTGCTTTGGAAAAAGGTTAAAAAAGGTCTTTCTGCAGGTCGTGTGCAATCTGTAGCACTGAAATTAATTATCGACCGTGAAAATGAGATTAAAAACTTTAAACCTGAAGAATACTGGACAATTGATGGATTCTTCAAAAAAGGAACTAAAAAATTCCAAGCTGCTTTTTATGGCATCGATGGTAAAAAACTAAAACTCAACACTAACGAGGATGTCCAAGCAGTTCTTGCTCGACTTACAAGTGACGAGTTTAACGTAGCAAAAGTTGAAAAGAAAGAGCGTCGTCGTAACGCACCACTTCCATATACAACATCATCTCTTCAACAAGATGCTGCTAACAAAATCAACTTCCGTACACGTAAGACTATGATGGTTGCTCAACAGTTGTACGAAGGGATTAGTCTTGGTAAGAGTGGTACACAAGGTTTGATTACTTACATGCGTACCGACTCTACACGTATCAGCCCTGTTGCGCAAAATGATGCTGCAGGCTTTATTACAGAACGTTTCGGTGAAAATTACTCTAAACACGGTAGTCGTGTGAAAAACGCTTCAGGTGCTCAAGATGCCCACGAGGCTATTCGCCCATCAAACGTTAACCTAACACCAGAATCTATCGCAAAACACTTAGACAAAGACCAATTGAAACTCTACACATTGATTTGGAATCGATTTGTCGCAAGTCAAATGACAGCTGCGGTGTTTGATACCATGAAAGTTAATTTGGAGCAAAATGGCGTTCGCTTCACAGCTAACGGTAGTAAAGTCAAATTTGACGGTTACTTGGCTGTCTACAACGATTCTGATAAGAATAAAATGTTGCCCGACATGGTTGAAGGCGATGTTGTTAAGAAAGTTTCAACAAATCCTGAACAACACTTCACTCAACCACCAGCACGTTATTCTGAAGCCACATTAATCAAAACGCTTGAAGAAAACGGTGTTGGACGTCCATCAACATATGCACCAACACTTGATGTTATCCAAAGACGTTACTACGTTCGCTTGGTTTCAAAACGCTTCGAACCAACTGAATTGGGTGAAATCGTTAATAACTTGATTGTTGAATTCTTCCCAGATATCGTTGATGTCAAATTTACCGCTGACATGGAAGGTAAACTTGATGAAGTCGAAGAAGGAAAAGAACAGTGGCAAAAAGTCATTGATGCTTTCTACAAACCATTTGAAAAAGAACTAGCAAAAGCAGAAACTGAAATTGAAAAAATTCAAATCAAAGATGAGCCTGCTGGTTTTGACTGTGACGTTTGTGGACATCCAATGGTTATTAAACTTGGTCGCTACGGTAAATTCTATGCTTGTAGTAATTTCCCAGAATGTCACAATACCAAAGCCATCACAAAAGAAATTGGTGTGACTTGTCCAATTTGTGGCGAAGGTCAAGTGATTGAACGTAAGACAAAACGTAATCGTCTTTTCTATGGCTGTGACCGATATCCTGAGTGTGAATTCACTTCATGGGATAAACCAGTCGGACGTTCTTGTCCAAAATGTGGTCAATTCCTCGTTGAGAAGAAAATTCGTGGCGGTGGTAAACAAGTCGTCTGCAGCAACGAAGAATGTGACTATGAAGAAGCAAAAGTTAAATAATCTGTTAAACCTTACAATTTGTTTTGTAAGGTTTTTTTAGGTCAGTTTTCATTGCCATTATAATAGACTTTTTAAATAATTTCCGTTATAACGGACTTTTTTTGATAAGTCTGTTATAATAGACCTATAAGAGAGGTGGCCTATGAATTATTTTGCATTAATTGGTGATATCATTGATTCAAAAAAAATCGATAATCGTTACCAAGTTCAAAAAATATTAGAAACTTGCTTAAATGATTTAAATACAGAATTTAAAGAAGTATTGGTTTCAAAATTATCTATTACATTGGGAGATGAATTTCAAGGATTATTGACGCTTGATGCCCCTTTATTTCAAATCATTGATCGTATTAATCTTGCTATGCAGCCTTATCAGGTACGTTTCGGAATTGGAATGGGAAAAATTCTAACAGACATCAATCCCGAACAAAGTATTGGTGCTGATGGTCCAGCTTACTGGCATGCCAGAAAAGCCATTAACTATATTCATCAAAAAAATGACTACGGCAATACACAAATTGCGGTTTCTTTTGATGATGAGAATCAAGTCAGCATTGTTAATACCTTGATTGCAAGCAGCGAAGCTATTAAATCAGACTGGCGAGCAAGTCAAGAAATTATCTTAAAAGAATTATTAGCGCTTGGAATTTACGATGAGCAGTTCGACCAACAAATGCTTGCTAAACGATTAGAATTAACGACCAGTGCCTTATCAAAACGTCTTAAAAGTAGTAATATCAAAGTTTACCTTCGCGCACGAAAAACGGCTTTAAATTGTCTCAAACACTACGGAGAGGAGTTAGCTTAATGCCTATCACTGGACTTGCACAATATTTGACACAGCATCCTGTTTTGACCTTGTTGTTAATCTGTCATTTTTTATCTGATTTCCAACTGCAAAGTCAAAAGGTGGCTGACCGTAAAAATACAGATAAAAAGTACCTTTTGGTTCATCTTCTAGGAGTAGCTTTTCCTCTGATTTTACTAACTTGCTTTTTACCAAGTCTATGGTTGACGAGTCTGCTTATCTTACTTAGCCATGCTATCATTGATTTTGGAAAATCGAGTGTCGCTAAGTGGCTTCATCTCAACGCTATGTGGACATTTTTAGCAGATCAGACACTTCACTTAGTGATTATCGTTTTATTGACAGGAAGTATATTTTGTCCTTATCTGACTGTCAATGCTACAACAGTAAACATGATTCTATTTCTTGTTCTCATCACTAAGCCAACAAATGTTGTTTTCAAGATTTTCTTTCAAAAATATCAGCCACAAGACAATCAAAAAATGGATACCATTCCAGGTGCTGGGGCAATCATTGGTCTATTAGAACGCATTGTAATGAGTATTTGTATCATTTTTAATCAATTCGCCTCAATCGGTTTAGTTTTTACAGCAAAATCTATTGCGCGGTATAATAAAATTTCAGAAAGTCCAACATTTGCAGAATATTATTTGATTGGATCACTATTTAGTATTTTAAGTGTTTTGCTAGCTGCTTGGATTTGTTTGTTTTAGTCTTTTTTACATAACTTTAATTATGTTTGTAATTTTAAATATTTGTTTGTATTTCAATGATTTTATGTTATGATAGTCAAGTATTAAAAATAGAAAGATTCAGATATGGGAAATCCCCGTGTCTGGAAGCGATGTTAGATTGGCTTATTTAGCCATTTTGGCGTCGTTTTGGAGGTATTAGTATATTGTCTCAATCATCATACATTAACGTTATTGGAGCTGGTTTAGCTGGTTCTGAAGCTGCTTATCAGATTGCTAAACGCGGTATTCCAGTTAAACTTTACGAAATGCGCGGCGTTAAACCAACTCCTCAGCATAAAACTGATAAATTCGCTGAGCTTGTCTGCTCAAATTCACTTCGTGGTGACAGTTTAACAAATGCTGTTGGTCTTTTGAAAGAAGAAATGCGTCGCTTGGATTCTGTTATCATGAAAGCTGCTGAAAGCACTCGTGTGCCTGCTGGTGGTGCTCTTGCTGTCGACCGTGACGGATTTTCACAAATGGTAACTGATGAAGTTACAAACCACCCACTTATCGAAGTTATCCGTGAAGAAATCACTGAAATTCCTGACGATGCTATCACAGTCATTGCTAGTGGTCCACTTACTTCAGATGCCTTGGCTGCAAAAATCCACGAATTAAACGGCGGCGACGGCTTCTATTTCTACGATGCAGCAGCACCAATTGTCGATAAAAGTTCTATCGACATGGATAAAGTTTACCTTAAATCACGTTATGACAAAGGGGAAGCTGCTTACCTTAACTGTCCAATGACAAAAGAAGAATTCATGGCTTTCCACGAAGCTCTTGTCAATGCTGAAGAAGCTCCGCTAAATTCATTTGAAAAAGAAAAATACTTCGAAGGTTGTATGCCAATCGAAGTGATGGCTAAACGCGGCATTAAAACAATGCTTTACGGTCCTATGAAACCAGTTGGGCTCGAATATCCAGATGACTACAAAGGTCCACGTGACGGTGAATTTAAAACACCATATGCTGTTGTTCAACTACGCCAAGATAACGCTGCTGGTAGCCTATTTAATATCGTTGGTTTCCAAACACACCTCAAATGGGGTGAACAAAAACGTGTTTTCCGCATGATTCCAGGTCTAGAAAATGCTGAATTTGTACGTTACGGCGTTATGCACCGTAACTCATACATGGATTCACCAAACCTTTTGACTGAAACATTTGCTACACGTCAAAATCCAAATCTTTTCTTCGCTGGTCAAATGACTGGTGTTGAAGGTTATGTTGAATCTGCTGCATCAGGTCTTGTAGCTGGTATCAATGCTGTGCGTCGTTTCAAAGGCGAAGAACCAGTTATTTTCCCTCAAACAACAGCTATCGGTGCTTTACCACACTACATCACTCATGCTGAAAGCAAACATTTCCAACCAATGAACGTTAACTTTGGTATCGTTAAAGAACTCGAAGGACCACGTATCCGTGATAAAAAAGAACGTTACGAAAAAGTTGCTGAACGTGCCTTGAAAGATTTGGAAGAATACCTTAACGTTTAATACAATATCTTAGAAGAGGTGACAAAATGTTTCCGATTCAATTAGGACTAAAAGCTAGCTGCGCTCCAGAGCAAGTAGCTAGTCGTCTAAAATATCATCCAGATGTTTTTGAATTTTTCACAAGCGAAGCTGATTATACGGCTGATGGCTTAGAAAAACTTGAAGAAGCCATTCAAAAGGTCAAATCAAGTGGTGTAAAGACTATTGTTCTCCATCACCCCATGAAATACCAAGGAAAACGTCTGGAATTGGTAGCCCATCCCAAAAATAATGCTGAATTGGTTAACTTTATCGATTTTTCAACACAAAAAATACTTGATTTAGCAAAAAAATACGACTGTAAAGTGCTGGTTCACGGCTCTTACGAGTTAGAAGAAGCTGAACTATTAGAACCTTTTGCTTCAATTGAGGATGCTCGTCAGTATCTTTTCTCTCGCATGGATCATTTTTGCCATATTGGCAAAGGCCATATCATGTTTGAAAATGGTATTTCAAAACTCTATGCCTATGGAGATCCTAAATTTGATGGCTTGCTAGCGAAAAAAGCTTACCCGCTTGCCTATGATATTTCTCATGCTTTTATCTATCTTCACGGTGATAACGAGGCTCTTCAACAGTCTCTAAAGACTTTGAAGGATCATATCGTTCATTACCATTTAGTAGACTCACTTGGGCAAACGCATGATAGCTTAACGCTAGGGCATGGGAAAATTGATTGGGCGAAAGCTTTGCCACTCTTTAATGAGAAAGCAAGTAGCATCTACGAAATTAACTTAAAAGACCTAACTAATCCAGTTGAACAGCTCGAAAGTCATGCTTACCTAAAACAGATTGCACAAAACTTGTAAGATAATATAAAACACAGAAGTATTGGCTTCTGTGTTTTTTCTTACATTTTTGTAAGGTTTCATCCCCAAAACTGTAAGAAAAAAAGAGCTGATTTCCGATAAACTAAAGATGTCAATAAGAAAGGAGTAGCAGTATATGAAAGAAGAATTTAAACACTATCTTAGCCTATGGATTCATTTTTTCATTTGGATTGTATTGCTATTTCTTGGATCTATTGTTTATATCATCTCATATGCCTTTCGCATAACAAAGTAGAAGGAGGTGCTTAGTATGATTGAGCTATATAGTCTGATAAGTATTCTATTTATCATCATAGTAGGAGTAGCAAGCTTGGCTTTTTGGTACTGGAGTGGTAGAAGACCGCTAAAAAAGCGCTAAAAAGTTTTCAAAAGTAAAAGACTAACTAAGCATTTCTGAGCTTGAAAGGGTATAATGAAAAAAAGGAGAAATTATGTTACTGGAAATCAATCACCTCGAGAAAGTTTTTCGCACACGCTTTTCAAAAGAAGTGACACGAGCTTTGCAAGATGTCGACTTTAAGGTTGATGAAAATGAGTTCATCGCCATTATGGGAGAATCAGGATCAGGTAAAACAACCTTGCTAAATATCTTAGCAACACTAGAAAAGCCAACCAATGGTTCCGTTATTCTAAATGGTGAAGAAGTCACGAAAATCAAAGAAAGCCAATTAGCTGAATTTCGTTTAAAAAATCTTGGCTTTGTCTTTCAAGATTTCAACTTGCTCGACACTTTGTCTGTTAAAGACAATATTTTCTTGCCATTAGTTCTTGGTCGAGTTCATCATCAAGAAATGGAAAAACGCATTGCAACACTTGCTCCAAAATTACACATTGAAGAGTTGCTTGAAAAACGTCCTTTTGAATTATCTGGTGGTCAAAAACAACGTGTTGCCATTGCTCGTAGTTTAATTACTAATCCGCAGCTTCTTTTGGCTGATGAACCAACCGCAGCGCTTGACTATCGTAATTCAGAAGATATCTTAAATCTTTTTGAAGACATTAACAGCTATGGCCAAACAATACTTATGGTAACTCACTCAGCCAACGCCGCAAGCCATGCTAAACGTGTGCTTTTTATCAAAGATGGTCGTATTTTCCACCAAATTTACCGTGGTAATAAAACCAATCAAGAATTTAGTAAAGACATTTCACTCGCCATGACAGCTCTTTTAGGAGGTGAATAAGATGTTCTATGCTAAACTAGCTTGGTCAAATTTGAAAAAATCACTTGATATTTTCGGCCCATTTTTACTTGCCAGTGTTGTTTTATTTATCTTAGATTGCTCTACTTTGCTCATTCTTTTCAGTTCTGTAGCTGATGCGATGAGGTATAGCAATACCGTGCTTGGATTAGCAATTGTAGTCCTTATGATTTTCACAGTTATCATGGAAATCTACAGTTACAATTTTTTGCTCAAGCAAAGAAGTAGAGAATTTGGTCTTTACAATATTCTCGGAATGAATCGAAAACAGATTAGCTTGGTAGCAAGTATCGAGTTAGCTTTTAGTTTCTTTGGCATCGTAGTACTTGGTAGCCTTCTTTCAGCAATCTTTTCACAAGTTTTTTACCTCATTTTTGTTAATCTCTTACATTACAATAAATTTGTCTTGAACTTGTCGTTGATTGCCTTTCTCTTTACGACTATGGCTTTTGCGGGAATCTTTATTTTGTTAGAAGTCATCAATTTGATTGTTATTCGCCGTTCATCTCCATTGGCTTTATTTAAACGTCAGGAAAAAGGTGAAAAAGAGCCTCGCGGAAATATTCTTTTTGCCCTCTTGAGTCTAATCAGCCTTGGTGCAGGCTACTATTTGTCAGTGACTTCTGAAAAAATAGCTGCGCTAGTAGTGGTTTATCGATTCTTTATCGCTGTTGTCTTAGTTATTATCGGAACTTACCTCTTTTACGTTAGCTTTATGGCTTGGTATCTCAAACGTCGACGTAAAAATAAAAATTATTTTTACCAACCTGAACACTTTGTAACCACTTCACAAATGATTTTTCGAATCAAGCAAAACGCTATCGGATTAGCTAACATCACCTTGCTTGCCACAATGTCATTTGTAACTGTAGCAACAACAACCTCTCTCTACGTTAGTAGTCAGCAACAACTTGATATCTTATTTCCTAAAAATACACAAATCGTTTTAAATAACAATGGCTATGCTGATGAAAATGCTAAAGAAATGACGAGAAAAGATTTCCAGGATGAGTTGCAAAAACAAGTCGTGGATAAACTTGATAAACCTCAAAGTGATTACTTAACTTACGAATCTGCTTTGACATCTTTCTCTGTGCCAACAGGTAAAAGTTTAGCTGTCACTGATGATATGATCAAGCATCCTGATGTTAAATCATTTGGTGCTATCTATATTACTACGCAAGATGATTTTAGAGCACTTGGAAATGATATTCCAATACTAAAAGATAACCAAATTGCTTTTTACAAACAAAAAGGCGATAGCAAACTTGAACATTTAACTCTTTTCGGTAAAGATTTTGTCAACATTAAAAATCTTAAAACAGTTAAATTCCCAGAACTTGGAAATACTTATAATCCTGGTGTTATTATCTTTAGTGATGATTCAACCTTATCAGAAGTTAAAAAACTTTTTAATGACCATCACTTCCCAGTACAAGATAATTTTACCGCATTTGTTGACCTTTCAAATAAAGAAGTAGCTACCATCTCAAAAGATAAGGTAATACCTTCAGGTAGAGCTGATAAAGCCATCTTGGGCATTCTTGAAACCAAAAAAGACTTTGCAAATGATATGTATGCCATTACTGGAGGCTTCCTATTTACAGGATTCTTACTTGGTCTAAGCTTCCTACTTGGTGCAGCATTGATTATTTACTACAAACAACGCACCGAAGGAATCGAAGATAAGAAATCATACAAGATTTTACAAGAAGTAGGAATGAGTGCCAAAGAAGTCAAACGAACAATCAATTCACAAACCTTACTTGTCTTCTTTATGCCGCTTGGTTTTGCAATACTACACTTTATTTTCGCCTTAACCATGCTAAAACAAATGCTCTTGCTATTTGGCGTAACGGGCTCTAAAATGGTTTCTGTCAGTGCGGTGACAATTCTATGTGTCATTATCATTTACTTCTTTATCTATAAACTAACTAGCCGAACTTACTATAAGATTATCCAACGTTAGTAACAAAACTCTTTTAAACAAGCTCTACACAATATTTTGATAAGAAACTCCAGCTGAAAATGGTCGCAAAGACCATTTTTTGCTAAAATGAACCTATGAAACAAGGAAAGATTTACATCGTTGAAGACGACAAAACCATCGTCAATTTACTAAAACAACATTTAAACAAAGCATACGACGTATTTAGCGTTAATAATTTTCGTGCGATTAAGCAAGAAATCGAAGAAATCACCCCGGATTTGATTCTAATGGATATCACTTTGCCCTATTTTAATGGCTTTTATTGGACAACTGAGATTCGTAAAACCATGACTTTACCAATCATTTTTATTTCCTCAAGTGATGACGAGATGGATACCGTTATGGCGTTAAATATGGGAGGAGATGATTTTATTTCAAAACCATTCTCCTTAACCATTTTAGATGCTAAGATTGCAGCATTTTTACGCAGAGCTTACCAATTCACCTCTGATAATTATCAGCTTGACGAATTTTCGTTGTCTCGCGAGGGCATTCTCTCAAATGGGAGCAAACAAATTAATCTCTCGCCAACAGAAAATAAAATTCTTAGCATTTTATTCGAGCACCAAAATCAAGTGGTTCCAAAAGAAGATTTGCTTGAAAAGCTGTGGGAAAATGAGAGTTTTATTGACCAAAATACCCTAAGTGTCAACATGACTCGCTTACGCAAAAAAGTACAGCCGCTAGGATTTGACCGCATTCACACCGTGAGAGGAGTAGGTTATCTGTTAAAATGATTCGACAGTTTTTTAAAGAATACGGCATTTGGTACCTTACCTATGCCATATTAACCATTTCATTTTTCCTGACCTTTATGTTATTTCACTTGCCCGTAACTTACTTCAGAATAAGCTTTAGCATTAGTATCACAATACTAATTTTCATTAGCATTTGGCAGTACTTCAAATTTAAAAAGAAACAGTTAATTTTACAACAATTTATTTATGTAAAAGAATTAGATGACTTCAATCTCCCATCAGAAAAAGCTTTTAAAGCTATTATTTGTAAACAAAAAAAAGCGCATGCCAGCGATGTTCTAGCTATTCAGACACAGATGGAAGATACTCAGAATCTCATCAAAATGTGGTCTCACCAAATGAAAGTTCCTCTATCAGCTTTATCATTGATGGCACAGACTAATCAACTTGAATCAAAAGAAGTTGAACAACAACTAAATCGTCTTCAAAACTATTTAGATACCCTATTAAATTACTTGAAATTCAGTCAAAATAAAGATGATTTTCGTTTTGAAAGACTATCCGTCAAGGAGATTACAATCTCAATTATCAAAAAATACCGCATTCCTTGTTTGTTAAAACACCTCTCTGTTGAGGTGACAGGTGATTGGGAACTCAAGTCTGATAAAAAATGGGTGACCTTCGCACTGACACAAATAATTGACAATGCCATTAAGTATTCGAAAGATAACGGCAAAATCATCATCCGCATTTCTCAAGCTAGTATTGAAATATCAGATGATGGTATCGGCATACTTGAAGAAGATTTACCACGTATTTTTGAAGAAGGTTTCACAGGCTTTAACGGTCATGAACATCAAAAAGCCACAGGTCTTGGTCTTTATATGACAAAACAAGTCCTAGATAGCCTTAATCTTGATATCACAATTCATAGTCAAATTGACCAAGGAACACAAGTTTTCATCACACCTAAAAAACGTTAAGCAAGACAAGACTATTTCGTCTTGCTTTTTTACTGAATATCTTTTATAATAACGTTAGTTTATAAACTAACAAAAAGGAGGAAGCCATGTTTTCTGGAAAAAAATTAAAAGAATTACGTCAAGAAAAAGGCTATTCTCAAGCTGATTTAGCCAAAAGACTACAAATATCAAGAGCTTCGTACTTTAATTGGGAGAATGGGAAAACAAAACCAAATCAAAAAAACCTAGAACAATTAAGTCAGATTTTTAAAGTTGATGAAAAAACGTATTTCCTTTCTGAGCATGATATTGTCAATACTTACCTACAATTGAATCCAGATAATCGCTTAAAATTAGAGAACTACGCAGAAAATCTCCTAAAAGAGCAAGAAATTGTTAAACCATTACCAAAACTTTACTCTTATAAGGTTTTTGAAAAGTTATCTGCAGGTACTGGTTACTCTTATTTTGGCGATGGCAATTACGATACAGTCTTTTATGATGAGCAGTTAGACCACGATTTTGCATCTTGGGTTTTCGGTGATTCAATGGAACCAACTTATCTAAATGGTGAAGTGGTCCTTATTAAGCAAACTGGCTTTGATTATGATGGAGCCATTTACGCTGTTGATTGGGATGGACAAACTTACATCAAAAAAGTTTATCGAGAAGAAGATGGATTACGTTTAGTCTCTCTCAATAAACATTATGCTGACAAATTTGCACCTTATGATGAAAATCCACGAATCATTAGAAAAATCGTTGGGAACTTTAAACCTTTAGAAATTTAACTACATAATATTATTTATGTAAAATGGCTAATTAACAGTTTTTAAAATTACTTTAACATAAAAAAATCTGGACTAATTTTATAGTCCAGATTACTTTTTACAATTGATCAAGTGCATTCTTTTGTTCATCATTAACGATGTGGGTATATAGGTCAGTTACCTGAGTACTAGCATGACCCAATTGGTGGCTGACCAAAACTTGAGATTTAGTAGCGCCATACAACCTGGTTGCCAAGGTGTGGCGAAGTTTGTGGGGGGTTACACGTACTTTGAAATCTTGTGAGTATTTAGCTACCAATTTTTCAATACTTGATGCATCGATACGATTTGGAACACCACGGTATTCCGTTAAAAATAAAGCCTGATCTTGTTTTTCTGCTTTGTAGCGTGGTGCACGAATTTTTAAATACTCTTCAAGATAAGGTTTGGCAAAAGCAGCAACATTCACAGAATCGCGTTTGCCACCTTTACGAGTGACTTCGATAACCATCATATTCAGATGTAAATCCTTCAAATCAAGATTAACAGCCTCAGAAAGACGAACACCAGATGCAAGAAGAAGGGCGATAATTGCCAAATCTCGCTCCTTGTTCTTCTGGAAGGAGGAGAGGGCACGGTGAGAGAGCTTATTTTGGTACTCTTTATCGATATACTCGATAAAAGCCATTGTTTCATCACCCAAGAAGAGCTTTCCTTTAATATTTTCAGCGCGAGCTGCCAGAGTTTCTTTCTTTTTCTTCGTTGATATCTTTTTCATGACATTTCGATAGAAGTAGGGGTCACCATTTTCATCCTCAACCTCTTCTGTCAGGTACTTAAATAAGCTTGAAAGTGCTGATAAGGTACGATTGATAGTGGTTTGTGAAACCCCTTGCTTAGTTGAATAAGTATTTAAAGAAGGGCGTTCACGTAGATAAAGAACGAAGGATTCCATATCTTTTTTTGATAAATGTTCTAAAGTACTTAATTCAATATCAGCAATTTTTTTAGCATTTGAAATTCCTGATTCAAGAATCCATTCAAAAAATCGTCTGTATTCCTTAAGATATTCATACAAGGTTGTAAAACTATATGGTACAGAAAGTTTTGATTGGTAATAGTCAAGGACATACCAAGGCATTATATTTTTTAGTTCATCAATTTTTTCAAGTAATTTTTCACGTTTCATCTGAAAATCTCCCTAGATGTCTTTATAATAGTAGTTTATCATAGACTGATTTGTTTTTCAAGAAAATTACAGTTTTTCGGAAAGATGTTATGGAAAATTTTAGAAAGAGCTGATTTATATTAAATTTATATTATCGTCAAAAACACTTGATTTTATGCGTTTTTCTGCTCATTAGTTTTTATTGACTACTTATTCTTCCTATTCTCATGCTCAAAATTTTTTTCGAAAAAATTTTCACTGGATAAATGGTAAATTGTCTTTAGCAAATCTTTATAAGGTAAAATTTTGACGATTTATCTATTTTTTATGATTTAATATCTTATCTGCTTTAGATGTTTTTTGCAGATTTTTTCGCATTTTTAGCTTTTAAAATGCCGTTTTTAGGCGTTTTTTTTTGGCTTTTCTTCGTGTCATTGGTCATGAAATTTGCTAAAAATACCTTCTATTTTGGCTTTTTAGTCTTGATTTTTAGTGTTTGTAAGCGGATTCGTCATTTTTTTCACACATTAAAGAATCCCACAGCTTTTAACTGCGGGAATTTTTTTATTCGACAAGCTCAATGACATTGCCTTTGCAATTCTTGATTAATTCATAATCGTGCGTCACGACGATAATCGTTTTTCCGTTTTTCGCCATTTCTTGTAAGTCTTCAATCATTTTGTTCATTTGACCATGACATAAGCCGCTTGTTGGCTCATCTAAGACAATAATTGGTTTATTGGAAGCTTTTGCCATAGCTAGTAATAAACGTTGTTTTTCGCCACCAGATAAGCTTTGCGGATGTCTATTTAGCTTGCTGATTAATCCAAACTGTGTAAGCGCATCCTTTTTGATAACATCATCATCACTAACCAGTGAAATTTCTGACCAAACAGACTCTGTAAAGAGCTGATAATTCACGTCTTGAACCACCTCACTTAGCCATTTATAGCTTGGTTTGACGAGTTTCTTATCGTAGTATGTTTTTCCTTTGAATTTCTTATTTAACCCCGATAGGCATCTTAAAAAAGTTGTTTTCCCGATACCATTTTTCCCGATGATAAAGTTAATGCCTTGATCGATACCTAGATTGAAATCAAAAATTTTCTTTGGCTGGTCGTCGTGTTGATAGCTATAACGTTGACAAATCAACTTGCCATTTGCCTGATTTGAAGAGTATTTTGATTGTTTTTGGTACGAGCAAATCTTGATAAGCTCAGTTTTGCTGATTTCTGTCAATGCGCGCAAATTTTTCGCTTGAATCAAGTCATCATTAACCGCTGAAATGGGATAAACATGCGCTTTATTGTCAGAAATAAGGACAAACTGGTCCATCAAGTCTTTCAGATAATAAAGTCGATGTTCAGCAATGATAATGATTTTTCCAAGCTCTTTAAGCTTTATCAAAACGCGTTTAAAGCGAGAAATTTCCTCACGGTCCAACGATGACGACGGTTCATCAAAGAGATAAATGTCATTATCCATGCAAGCCACACTAGTAATAGCTAAAAGCTGTTTTTCGCCACCAGACAAGGTAAAAATGTCGCGATTCAGCAAATCTTGCATCTGAAGCAGATTGGTATAATAATTGATTCGTTCAAAAATATTTTTAGCTGGCAAATTACGATTCTCCAAAGCAAAAGCCATTTCATCCGTTGAATTAACGGCATAAAATTGCGTTTTAGGATTTTGAAAAACACTAGCCACTACTTGACTTCTTTCAGCCATATCCAAATCAAGCAAACTTTCTCCATCATAAGTCATATCACCAGATAACTTAGCAGGCTGAAAATAAGGAATTACCCCATTAATCGCCTTCAAAAGACTACTCTTTCCGCAACCTGAACTCCCTGTTAAAACAGTAATTTCACCTGGTTTAAAACTTAAATTGATATCTTCTAAGATTGGCTGGTCATAAGTTAGTGAAAAATGGTTGAGTTTTAGCATAGTTTTAACTCCAAATCATTAAGATTAAAATGGTCAACATGGCAAACATCCAAAAATAATCAAGTAATCTCAAGCGACTTTTTGAAATGCTTGAACGTTCCTGACCAACTGCCATCCCTCTGGTTGTTGCCGAAATAGCCACATCATCTGCCGTGCGGGACAAACACATCAAAAGCGGAACTAATCGGTATTCAATCATTCGTAAAGGTTGACGGAAAAATTGACTAGTCACCAAACCCTGCAAGTACATAGCTTCCTTGATTTGGCGATAATCTTCTTTTACCGTATAAAAAAATCGAAACATAACCGATATTGGAATAATTAAACTATCAGGACACTTCATTTTCTTTAAAGAAGCTACTAAGTCGCTCATGGTTGTCGTTAAAAGACTGTATTCTCCCATGGCAAGTCCTGGTCCCATCCGTAAAACGATAATAGAAAAGAATAACACAACAGACGCTCCAATACCGCTAAACGCATGCAAGCCTGCATAGTATTGCAATACTAAAGCAAAAATCATTAAACTTGCTCCCCTAAGGGCTTTGCTTACTTTTCTTTCTAGCAGTAAAAAAGCATAAGGCAAAAAGGTTACAATCAAACCAATAATCGGGTAGCTTCTTTGCAAATTGCCAAATAGCAAAACAAAGGAAATGACAACTGTCATTAGTAATTTTGTTCGAAAATCTAACTTCATCTCATTCACTCTCAAAATGCATCTTGGCCGCACCAAGCGACCAAGTTTGCATTCATTTTTTTGTATTTTACGCCATTTCAAGTTTTTGGAAATGTTTTTTCAGCATCTTGACACCAATTGTTGCTCCTAGGTAACCACCTACTGCTCCTAGGGCAAGAACTGGGAAGAATGACCAATAAGGTAAGATACTCATCATTTTATCAGCGTAAGCTTGACCATAGCCTTCTTCGACCAAACGTTGCACATAAGCAGCCCTAGAAACATAAATCGGAATCATATTGAAACCAAATGATAAACAATAGACGTTAAAAGCCAACTTCGTGTGATTTACGCTAGCATAGCCACCTTTTTTCAAAATGTATTCAGCTACTAAAGACAAGAGTGTCATTCCTGGAAGAATGTAAATACCGTGTCCAGTCACTGTGAATACAAGCCCAATGATGACTCCCATAATTAAAACCATACCAAAACGGTGAATCTTGGTGCTGTAAAGCATAAAGACAGGACCAGCAAAAAGCCCGCATAGAAAAGGAATGAATGGCATAAAAATCGGAATCAACCCAAACATGCCACTAGCAAAAATAGCTATAAAAACTAAGAGTGAAAATAAACCAGCATTAATCAAATCTTTAACAGTGAAGGAATTTGTTTTCATCTTTTTCTCCTAAGCATTCTTTTGATATTTGAACTCTTCAATTTTTTGCGATGTTTCAATGAGATCACGGTAAACAGCTGATTTTTCAAGCAAATCACGATGCTTACCAATACCGTCAACCTGACCATCTTTCATCACAACAATCTTATCTGCATTTTCAATGGATTTAAGACGGTGTGAGATGATAATCACGGTCTTACCTTGTAATAAATAATTTAAACTATCTTGAATCAACTTTTCATTTTCAATATCGAGTGATGAAGTGATTTCATCAAGGATAACAATTGGTGCCTGTTTCAAAATGGCACGTGCAATAGATATACGTTGACGTTCTCCGCCAGATAATTTTGCCCCATTTTCACCAATTCTTGTTTCATAACCTTCTGGTAATTTTTCAACAAAATGTTGACAATTTGCCAGACGAGCAGCTTCTTTTACTTCTTCATCTGTTGCATCTGGTCGACCAAGGCGAATATTTTCCAAAATCGTATTATCAAACAACGTAACGTCTTGAAAGACAATTGAGATGTTATCAAATAAACTATTGGTGCTAATGTCTTGGATGTTCTTGCCGTCAATAGTGATTTGACCTTCTTGATAATCATACAAGCGAGATAAAAGTCTTAATAGGGTTGTTTTACCACATCCTGATGGTCCGACAAGTGCTGTGATTTCATTTTGTTTGGCAACAAAAGATACACCGTCGATGATCTTTTGTCCATCTTTATAAGCAAAGCCAACATTTTTGAGTTCGATGTCAAAATGCTTGAGAGTAACATCTTGTCCACTTTGTTGTTTGACTGCACGAAGTTCTTTAATATTTTTAACAGCTGAGTCAATGTAGAGAATTTCACCGACATTTAAAACAATGTTTTCAGTACTGTCAGAAACTTTGATAGCAAGTAGAATAAACATCAGCAAAACCAGAAGACTCACTTGACCTTGGAAATAAAGATTTGTTCCAACCAAAATCACCAATCCGATTGTCAATCTGATAATTGAGTTGGATATATTAATTGGAATACCTTGAAGGACTTCAGAAATAATATGGATTTTTTCACTTTTTTCCATTTGCTGATAAAGCTTATCATGGATGGTTTGTCTTAAATTGTAAGCTTTTATTTCTTCCTGTAATTCAATGGCTTCTTGGAAACTATCAGAGTTTTCGCGGAGCTGTTTCCAGTATTTCTTAACAGCTCTCTTTTGCATATTTTTTGACAAAATAAGTGCTAAAAAAGCTAGAAAAATGGGGATAAAAATACACAAAGCTAAAGGAAGATTGATGAAAAAAAGCGTAATCGTTAATAAAATAAAGTAAAGGACAAAGCCAATCGTTTTAGAAATCGCATGGCTAAGAGCATGTTCAAGACGTTCCACATCACTCATCAAGGTTTGTGACAAATCTGTCAAATCACGTTGTGAGAAATACGATAAAGGCATTTTTTGTAAAGTATCAGCAATATCAATCCGAAGATCAGCACTTTCTTGATAAGTAGCCGTATAAGTCGCATTATAATCGATGTAGAAAAAGCCATAAGTCACTGCAGCAACTAAAACTAAACCTAGAATAACTGTCCAAAAAGAAAGAGTTTCCTGTGCCAAGATATGCTTGATGTAGTACATCATCAAGATAATCGGTGTTAATTCTGCTGCTGATACAAATAATCCCGTGACGCAAGCATATAATAAACGACTTGCACCGTGTTCAGTCAAGGCAAAAAGTTCTTGTAATTTCTTTTTCATGACACCCTCCATTCATTTGCTGATGCGTAAAGATCGCTAAAGGCTTTATATTTACCACCTTTTTCCAGTAATTCATTACTGTTACCACGTTCAATAATTTGACCTTTATCAATCACTAAAATATCATCAACACCTTTAATTGATGATAAACGGTGTGCAATGATAATAACCGTTTTATGAGCAATTAAATTAGCAAAAGCTTTTTGGATTTGGTATTCATTATTAACGTCTGTAGAAGCTGATGCTTCATCTAAAATAACGATTTTAGCATCTTTTAGAATGGCGCGTGCGATAGCAATGCGTTGTTTTTCACCGCCTGAAAGATAAACACCTTTGGAACCAATCATCGTTTGTTCACGTTCAGGGAATTTATCAAGAATTTCTTCACATGAGGCTAATTTCAAGGCTTTCATAACCTCTTCATCGCTTGCATTTGGATTACCGATTTTGACATTGTCAAAAATAGACATTTTAAAAAGTTTTGATTGTTGAAAGACAAATGCAATTTGTCCCATCAAAGCATCCTGACTATAGGATTCAATGGGTTTTCCACCTAATTTGATACTTCCGCTATCAACTCGATAATGTCCAGCAATCAATTTGGCAATTGTTGATTTCCCACTACCACTACTTCCAACAAAGGCATAGACCTTGTTTTCTTCCAATTCAAATGACAGATTGTCAATAACTTTTTGATCTTCATAACCAAAACTTACGTGATCAAAGATGATATTACCATTTTCAAGAAGTTCTTCATCTCCAAGAGCTACACGCTGGCTGGTCATATCATTGTACAAAGTTTCAATCTTTTCTGCTGAGACACTTCCTTTATACTGATACATGAAAACATACATGATCCTCATAAAGGTAACATAAAGCAAACCAACCGCAAAATAGAAGAAAATAAATTTTGGTAGCAGAGCTAATTGTTGTGATTGCGGTACGAAATATAAGTAAATTGGCACAATCAAAGTAGCGTAAGTCGCAAACATTACTTGAAAGATAATGAAGGCTGTACGACAAGAAAAGCTATAATTGAGAGCATAATCTGAATAAGATTTAATAGCTGTATAAAGAGCTTTAAAGGATTGTACAGAAGTTTTGAAAATCTTGATAACTTGCATCCCGCGAACATATTCAACGGTTTCACTATTCATTTTTTCCAAAGCTTTCATATAAGCATCCATGAACTCAGCGTTTCCCATCATCTGTTTAATCTGCAACAAAGCAACCACTGCTAACAGAATTAAAGCAAGTCCCAGATAAACATTAACTGCAAAAGTTGCAAGAACCAGCAATAGCAAAGTCATGACACTTGTTGTATTATCAGGAATCAAATGAGCAACAATCGTATGTGTTTCTGCAGCATTATCATCAATGGTTTTACGAATGTATCCTGATGTATGAGTATCAAAATAAGCAAAATTTGATTGACTCAAAGCGTCAATCCCTTTTTTTCTAAGATTAGTTTCCAAACGAAAAGCTACTATGTGGGTTAATAGCCCTGAAATGAGGTAAATACCAATCCCAGTCATCATAAAACCAACAACCGTTTTAGCATAATGGGCAATATTTGTCGCATTATTCTGAACAATTAGATGGTTTAAAAAGAGATACATGTCATAAAAAGCACCTATTGTAAAGACTGATGAAATCGCCGCTAATAAAATAGCAAGATAAGCCAGATATTTATATTCAGGTACATAAGAAAATAACTTTTTATAAACCTTAATCATATGAACTCCTTTATATTTTTATCCAAAATATTGATAAATAAGCATTTTAGCATTATAATGGATTTGACATACATTCTAGCATGTAATAATTATGTATTCAATGCATAAAGAATATTATGACGAATTGTAGCATTTGACTAATCGTATCATTTTATCAAAGGAGTCCTTATGTCTGCTATCTTTTTTAATGATAATATCAAAGAAAAGGCTATTTTACTGCCAAATTGTAGTCGCTTTGCCCCTCATGGACAAAGTTATTACTTATCTTGCGATGATTTGGAAGGCTTTTATTGGACCTATGATACTGAATATTTTCGAGTCAGTATTTTTGATTTTGATTTAAAAAAAGAGACCATTTATTGTTGCGACTTGTCACGTTTTCCTGATACTGCACTTTTTTCAGCTCATATTATTTCAGCAAATGGTGAGATTTTACCACCCTATCAACAACTATCAAGCAACGATAGTTTTGTGATTTGTAATCAACATCAGATTCTTCAGACCTTGCTGCATGAGCATACTAATTTTCAAGCGGTCTGTTTTGATTTTAAACAAAAAATTATCGACGATTGTCTTGTTGGGCGCTATCAATTAAAACCAGATGATTTGTGTCACATTTTCAAAGAAGCCAATCATTTTCTTGGAGCGGGACTTGGAAAAATTGCTGATGACATTTTACATTATAAACTAGGCTCTTCTGCTAGCGAACTTTTCTATGAAATCAAGGCTAAAGAATGGCTTAGTAGCATTATTAACAACTATTATGCTACACAAAATGAGCAGGAAATCAGCCAAGAAGACAGTGTTGCTTTGGACAATGTCCGCCATTATATCAATGATCACTTAATGGCAACAATACCACAGGATTTGCTGGCTAAAATCGCTATGATGAGTAAAACCAAGCTAAAAACAGCTTTTAAAACCAAATATCATATGACAATCACCGAATACATCCAGCGACGTCGTATGGCACTAGCAGAGCACCTCTTAATGACAACTCAACTTGAAATCAAAGAGGTCGCCATCGCTGTTGGTTATACTTCTCACAGCCGCTTCTCAAGTTTATTTAAGAAATATATTGGCATCTACCCGCACGACATCAAAAAACAACCTAAAAACAAAGAAAAAAGCCCATGTCACAACTGCCTCAATAAACTCTGTGACGTAAAGACAGCCACTGAAAATCCGAAGTAAAAAAGCACGAGTTAACCTCGTGCTTTTTGTATGATTTTATTTTTTATTACGTTTTTTCTTAGCTTTTTTCATTTTGTTTGCCATGCGTTTCATTGATTGTTTCATAGCAAATTCACCAATTTTACCTTTGAAGCCGCCACCCATCATTTGGCTAAGGTCCATGTCTCCACCAAGCGCTGAAAGGTCTGGCATACCGTTTCCACCCATCATGCCTTCAAGTGATGACATATCCATGCCGTTTGGCATATTTTTAGGAAGATTATTTGGATTGATACCCATTTTCTTCATCATTTTTTCCATGTCACCAGACATGACACCTTGCATCATTTGTTTTGCTTGGTTGAAATCTTTGATGAATTTATTGACGTCAACAAAGCTGTTACCTGAACCAGCTGCAATACGACGACGGCGGCTAGGTGTTAGCAAATCAGGATTTTCACGTTCTTCAGGTGTCATTGATGACACGATAGCACGTTTACGAGCGACAGCTTTTTCATCAACTTTAAAGTTTTTAAGTGCAGGGTTATTAGCCATGCCAGGAATCATTTTAAGAAGATCTTCCATTGGTCCCATATTTTGCACTTGGTCAAGTTGCTCGATGAAATCGTTAAAGTCAAAGGTGTTCTCACGCATTTTTTCAGCGAGTTCCATTGAACGTTTTTCATCGTATTCTTGACTTGCTTTTTCAATCAGTGTGAGCAAATCACCCATGCCGAGGATACGGCTTGACATACGGTCTGGGTGGAATGTTTCGATATCAGTGATTTTTTCACCAGTACCAGTGAATTTGATCGGTTTACCAGTGATTTCGCGGATAGAAAGCGCCGCACCACCACGTGTATCACCATCAATCTTAGTCAAGACAACCCCTGTGATATCCAATTGTTTGTTGAATTCGTCAGCGACATTGGCAGCTTCTTGACCAATCATGCTATCAACAACCAAAAGAATTTCATTTGGTTTAGCGAGAGCTTTAACATCACGAAGTTCTTGCATCAAAGCTTCATCAATTTGCAGACGACCGGCTGTATCGATGATAACGTAATCGTTGTGGTTTTCTTTAGCTTGTGCAAGACCGTTTGTTACGATTTCAACGGCTGAATGGTCAGTTCCCATATCAAAGACTGGAACGTTGATTTGGCTACCAAGAGTCTTCAATTGGTCGATGGCTGCTGGACGATAGATATCAGCCGCAATCATCATTGGACGTGCTTTTTCTTCTTTAATCAGCTTGTTAGCCAATTTACCAGCAAATGTTGTTTTACCAGCACCTTGAAGACCGACCATCATAATGATTGTAGGAATTTTAGGTGATTTTTCAAGCTCAGCTGTTTCAGAACCAAGGATTTCTGTTAATTCTTCGTTAACGATTTTAACGATTTGTTGTGTTGGGTCAAGTGTATCAATGATTTCGTGACCAACTGCACGTTCGCGAACGCGTTTGATAAATGTTTTAACGACTGGCAAAGCAACGTCGGCTTCAAGCAAAGCCAAACGAATCTCTTTGGTTACTTCTTGAACATCTTTTTCAGATAGCTTTTTCTTTCCACGAATATTTTTAAAAACCCCTTGCAGGCGTTCTGTCAAACTTTCAAAAGCCATAATAAATTCTCCTACCTAAATCTATAAATTATCAATTATCTGTAAATTAATCTCGGTTATCAATACTGCTCAAAATCGCAATTTTTTCTTTCAAAAAGTCATCTGATGGGTATTTATCCAAAATCTCATCAAAAATCTGACTACGAACAATATAGTCCGAATACATGTGTAGCTTCATCTCATAAGCTTCTAAAATCTTTTCAGTTCGTTTGATATTGTCATAAACTGCTTGACGGCTAACACCAAATTCCTCAGCAATCTCAGCCAAGCTATAGTCATCCGCATAATACAGTTCAATATAATTCATCTGCTTGTCCGTTAACAAAGCAGCATAAAACTCAAAAAGAGCATTCATACGATTGGTTTTTTCAATTTCCATAGCCTTTATTTTACCATATTTTGCCTGATTTTAATAGTCAGAATTGGTTAATCACACCCAATAAGTCACAAAAAGCGTAAGCGATATCAGTTTAGAAGCAAAAATTAGTGTAACTTTCTCTAAAATGATACAATAAAGCAAGGTTGAGACTGAGTTTAAATCGGTGACGATTTATCCAAAGAGTGCATTTGAACTAGGTAGAGGTGCTGCCGCCTTGATTTTTTAAAGGAAAATCCCCGAGGGTTCTCTACCTTTTTTATATTTGATGACAAAAGAGAGCAAGTTTTCTTGCTCTCTTATTTTTAATTATTCTCCAAATAAAATTCAAAGCGGTCGCCAACATACTGACTGTGTACGTACTCAAATGGACGTCCATCTGAGAAATATGACACCTGAGTCAAGGCAAGCACCGCATGATTTTTAGGCACTTTAAGATAATTAGCCACGCGCTCACTCGCATTTTTAGCATAAATGGTTTGCTGACTCTTACCAATCTCATAACCATTATCCGTCAAAGTCTGGAAGAAATGCTCCGTGATATCCTCACGCTTAAACTCACGAATCAACTTCTCTGGGATTGACGCCACCTCAAAAACTAAAGGCACATTATCCGCATAACGCACGCGCTCCATACGAACCACATAATCACTAGGTTTCAGTTGCAACTGCTGAATCTCTGTTTCATTGGCAGGCTTACGCTGATAAGAAACCACCTGAGATGACGGGGTCTTGCCTTGCGAACGCACAATCTCTGTGAAACTCGTTGTCCCGCGCATCTTCTCTTGCACACGATGACTCGCCACATAAGTCCCGCTACCCACACGGCGCTCAAGAATCCCTTCTTCCACCAAAAGCGTAATCGCCTGACGAAGCGTCATACGACTCACCTCGTAGTCATCCGCCAAATCACGCTCACTCGGCAAACGCTGACCAATCTCCCAAAAACCATCGTCAATCTTTTTCTTTAACGCATCATGAATTCTAATATACGCTGGAATCATAACCTCTACTCCCGTTCTGTTCTAAATAACTTAGCTCTATTTTAGCATAAAATCAAGGAAGTTTTTAGTCACGGTATCATTTCTTTTGGAAAATGGCGGGACAACGAAGGGAGAATTTGCTGACGCTGGGGAATTGGGGAAGGAGATAATAAAAAAGTACTAAACTAGTAGTTAGTACTTTTCTTTTAAACTTAAAGCTATTACTTCTTCTTTCAATCGTTTAACGTCCTCAACTGTTGTTTGCTCCTTCAATCATGTTTGTACTCAAAGCATACCAAATTTTTCTATCATCTGAAACCATATCGATAATATTTTCCAAATAATTTCTCTGTTTGGCAAATTATTAAACATTAATTGTAGAATGTTTAATATCACAGGATATACCCCTCGATTTCCTAAAACTCCTAAAATTAGAATAATAAGTGATATGATAACTGATATAGTATAAATAGGGTATCGCTCATATATTTTATGTTGACATTTCTCACCGTTATTTTTTTCTAAGCAACCACAAGATCTTAGTTCACGGCCTGTTAATCGAGCTGTTGCAGCAAAGGCCATGAATACAACGCTAAAGAGGACAAATGATGATGCACCTACAAAAATAAAAATTTTACTAACACTGGTTGTAGTTAATTTACCTCCCAAAGCTCCAAGTTGTGAGACACCACCGAATACTGCAAAAATGATAGAGGCAAAAATCCCCAGCACTGATATTATTTCAACATTGAGACTTTTAAATTTTTCCTCAAAATCTTTTGATTTTGTTTCAAAATCTTTTGATTTTGTTTCAAAATCTTTAGTAATCTTTGAAAGGTCTATTTTTGCACTTTCAATTTGTTCGAGTAACTCTTTTAATTCTCGCTCTTGACTTTCGTATAAATTACTATATTGAATATTGATAAGTGACGTATGTTCAATGATTTTATGTAAAACTACAAGAGAGCCTGCACTAAATGAACAATCAGTATTATTTTGCTCAAATTTGTGAATCAAATCCCTTAACGATTGTTTTGATGCTTCAATATAATCCGAAAGAGATGAGATATCTGATTCATCATCATTCTTACTATTACTTTTCAAATCAATCACTAACTGACTAATCCTAGAATAATCAACATGTGAAATATGAGAATTAGTTAATTCAACAGCAAGATTTTCTAAGTCTGTCGTTATTTCGCTTCTATATCGAGAATCATCACGAACTTGTATATTAGAAATTTTTAAGCGACTAATTAAATCGCTTTCTTTTGCCCCCTCCTTTTCAATGTCTTCAACAACTGTTTTTGTAAAATTTTTTAAAAAGTTTCCATAATTTACAAAAAACTCACTTAATATTTTTTCGTCTAAATTATTTTTTAACTGCTGTATTTCTTCCATATTCTAAATTAAATATCTTCCAACTCGTATGCTACATCGCTTCTATATCCATTTATACTAGGACTATTCTTTTGCCAAAATTCAATATTATGCGATAAGTTGACAAGTTTAAAAACACTAATAGATAAAAGATTTACAATATTGTCGTTCCATTTTTTGTATTCATCCTCTTGAGAAAAGATTCCTGTTATAGGATCTGAACCGAACTTTTTGTATTTATCATAAATTTCAGGAATTACTGGACCATATTTCCAAACATAGAACTTTTTATCATATAATTTTTTTAGCTCATCGTCATTTTCACTTTTTTCAAGTCTTGCTAATCTAATTGTAAAATACATAACCTTTTGCAATTGTAAATTTGTTATTGAGAGGTTTTTTTCTTGCGCTACGGCTATAATATGATTTGCTAATTTTTCCATAGACATAAGAATGAGTCTCCTTTGTATGAAATAACGCAGGTAAAAATACCCGCGTCCTTATAAGCATTATATATCAATCAGACTCTATATTCAAATGTTTTTTTAATTTTTTTGAATATATAAGATTTGTTTTATTCGTAATAGTGTGTTAAGAGCGAATAGTATCAACTCTTTGTTTTATTCTCTGAATCTCCTCACCTGTTAAGTCTAAAACAGCAAACAGTTGACTATCTACATCATTAGAAAAATCAATTAATTTTTGTGAATCACTATAGTCAAGTAAATCAGGCACCAATTTAGCTAATGATGAAAGATTTTCATCAGTTAATAAGAAAGCAAATCGAATAAAATATGAGCTTACATACTTGTAGAAGTTTTGAGCTTCTACTTCTGTATCAAATGCCTTCAGTGCTAATCGACTTCTTCCAAATGCAGTATGTGGTTCTAAAATTGCTAACTGATTATCCCTCTTCTGACCACCAGCATTAGCACTAGAAACAACAACTTTGTATTTATCAATCAATTCTCTACGAACCTTAATAACATCACGATTAGCAACAAACCATGTAGCTCTACCAGCTTTTCCGGCTTTATCATTAGCCAATAATTTTATCTGTGTACTCTTATCGATTTTTTGACCAGTATAAAGCTCTACCTTATCAGGATTCATCTCAACAAAATTACTTTCAATTTGGAAAAGTTTTTGATTAATTGTTGAAGACGATGATAAATAATCTAAATTATTATCAATTACGAATTTATTGATTTTATTTACAATTGATTCATCAATTGGGTATATGATAAAAGTTTGTTCACCAGGATTCTTTCTTTTGGTTTCTATAAAACTTCCATTTTCAGCAAGAACATAGTCAAATCCATTTATTTCCTTAGAATAATCCTTATGTACTACTGAAATCCCATCAGAAATTGAAACATCTCCAAATACATCATTCGCATTAGGATAATAAATTAAATGACTAAGCTGAGGGCTATTAATTAGTTTAGTTCCAAATTCTTGCATTCCTCGTCCAGATTGTTGCATCCATCTTCCACCAGGATAAATTAAAACAGAATGATTTGGCTTCAACTCATCTGATAATTGTTGGAACAAATGAAATACATTATTAACCCGCTGCTGATGACCAGCTCTCATTACTTTATCTGTAGCACTTTCCTGATATGGAGGGTTTCCGATTACGACGTCAAATTTCACTTGATTGAATGCCTCCTCTACTTTTTGTTTGCCTTCTTCGATATCATTTTTAAGAATATCTGTAAGGTCTTCGATGTATTTTACGTTTGTCTTATAATCACGATATCCTGTCAATGTGCGTTCGGTAATTGTTTTTGCCATTGGTGTTTTCGCAACAGCATAAACATTATTAGCTAAGATATCTTGATAGACTTTATCTGCTTCAAAGTGACTATCATCGTTTGCCACGACTTTTTGATAGTACAAGCTAATAGCTGCATGGAGCGGATAGAGTCCTGTTTTTGAGTTAATATCTAAGATTTTAGTTTCTGGATGATAAATCTCACTTGTGATATCTTTTTCTACCCAATGAAGGTTAGAAGTAGCTCCGTTGGTTGTTGATGTAAAGTCATCATCGTAGAAATTAAGTCCACCAACGCTTTTTGCTGTCTGCATATTGACCACGCGCCACGGTGTCAAAACTGTTTCTTTATCAGGATTTTTAAATGACCCAAATAGCTCTGAAACTCTCTCTGCACGCTCGATAAAGTCTAGTGAGTCAAATGATTTGGCACGCTGACGAATGATACGTCCTGCCTCGATAAAGACTTCAGCATCATAATACTTCGTGATTTCACTAAACATGCCTTTAGTGAAACCTTTTGGCATGAATTCTTTCCAAGATTCATCATCGACTTTGTTAATAAAGTCTTTAATGGTGATATCCTTATCAAAATCAACTTTCATTCCGTAAATCATCATTGGAATACGGATTGACACCCCACGAAGGATAGAAATCAGTTTTTGTCTATCTTTTTTAGCTTCTTTAATCTTTTCGATAAGCGCTTTTTCTTCTTCAGTACGTTTGCGAGCTGGTTTTTTCTTAGCTTTTTCACCAGCTTCGTATTCTGGATCGGTTAAACCATTTTCATTAACAGTTATAGTATTTTTGACTTTTTGTTTTTGCGTCTTACCAACGATAGCATTCAATTTATTAAACATGCTAGCATCTTCAGCTGTTAAGGTAAGTAGTCTATCATTATAAAGGCTATCATCTTCAAATCCTGAACGCACTGCTTTTTCAGCATAAACCCTCTTAAGCTGCGTTAGCATATTGTCGACATCATAAGTCTTCATGCCAGTCTCTGAACTACCTAGGATTGGTAGGAAGTTCAAAAGATTAGTCATAGCTTGCTTTTGGTCCGAAGTATTTTTCTTACCAACACCTGTATTGATTTGAGCACTTTCTGCCATAACAGTCAAAGCACGATCTGGAGCAAAGTCAAAGATATAACAACGTTCTTTTTTACCTAGTTTTTCATGTGAGTAAGGTGTTTGTGCACGGAAGGCTGCTTGCAGATAGTTCATAGCACTATTAGTATTAGACAAGAACATAACAGCTGTCCATTGAGGGACGTTAACACCTGTTGTTAATTTACGAACAGTTAGTGTAATAGTTTTAGTTGCTGTTGGATCGTCTGTAATAGCATTTCTAACTTTTTCGATATCAGCTTCATTTGTCACGCCGTTATCTGTATAACTTCCGCGAACGACATTTACAATTTTATATTCTTTACCAAAGATAGGGTGCTCATTCAGTAAATTTTCAAAAGCATTCGCTTCTTTAACACCAGGCATAATCCAGAGGGTATGACGAAGTTCATTACGATATTCAGGCGTTGAAAATGGATAGTTTGTTTTGCTATCTTTATTTGTAATATTATCTAGAAACGCATTGACTTCTTTTTTATAGACGAGCTGCTCATTTTCATCTGTTCTGAAGAACTCTCTAAAGTTAAAGGATTTGCTTTCATCCATAAACTTCGCTTTATTCTTCATTTCAAAAGTATACATGAGCACTTTTGGCAAAGAATCATATGGATTAGGTTCATCAGGATGTTCATACTTCCATTTTGTCTTAGCTTGTTGTTCCATGGTATAGTCCCATGTATACACTTGATCTTCATCAAATTGATCTAGTAGATTAAACGGAGTACCAGAAAGCTCCAAAATCTTAGTATGTTCTTTAACAAGCTGTTTAAGAACAATATCACTAAGTTCTGTCTGTGTGCCTTCATGGGCTTCATCGATAATAATCAAGTCCCAATCAACATCAGCAAAGTCTTTTAAGTTTGTTTCACCATTGTTATAACGCAATAATTGAATCGAAGCAAAATAGATAAAAGGTTTATCACCTTTTTTCAATGAAGTAATATGAGCACCTTTGTTAACTGAACCATACTCATAGCCTGCTTCATCCATTTTTAACTTACGATAGTCTTCAAACCAAGAGTCCGATACTACAGGGCGGTGAGTCATGATAAGGACTTTTTGAAATTGCTCTTCTTTGATTAATTGTAAAGAAGTCATTGTTTTACCAAAACGCATTTTGGCATTCCAAAGCATTTTGTCTTTTTTCTTAAAGACTTTTTGAGTTTTAGCAACGGCTTCTTTTTGCTCAGGACGAAGTTCAATTCTTGTTTCAGCTTGTGGTGTTTCTTCGATAATATTTTGAAGATATTCACGTCCTTCTTTAACTGCCTTAATAGCTTGTTTAGCTGTTTCTAAGTCTGTTTCAAACCACTCATTTCCTTCAAGGTATTTAGAATGATTAATACCAGAACGAGTTAAAACTTTATGGACATCTTTATCGTGGAACCAAGTTTTAGTTGATTTCTTGTAAGCAAGTTCTACCCACCCAAGTGTATAAGGAAGACCAGAAGTTGTCATATACTGCTTAATACGCTTTGGAGCCGCTTCTCGTAAAAAGTCACTATTTGGTGACCAGTCTGCCTCTAAGTCATCTTCTGAAATAGAACCTTCGCCAATTTTATGGCTACCATCGTAAGCATTAAACAAACCATTTTCATTTTTGACGGTTTGGATATAAATGAATTTACGAGTAGCAGTACTATAAAGTTCTTGTGCTTGTGGCTCTAGAAACTGATGATACCATTCTTGACTAACATCTGGATCAACATATTTAATAACAAACCAGACCAAAATGTAAAAAATATCTTGTAAGGCATCTAAAGCATTTTCTTTTGTCGCATCTTTAGAATTAATGTTATGTGCAGAATCATTACCAAGCTGTTTTATTTTGTAAAAATAATCAACAACATTGGTATCATCAATACGATCTTTTATAAGTCTCAAGACACCATTAAAATTGGTTCTCTCAGGAATATCCATGTATTCACGGTCAGCAATTAACCAAGCTGTATTTTCGGCAATTTTTCTAACCTTAAACAAAGTTGTTTCATAATCTTCTTGAGTATAACTCTTCTCAGCCATGTTAGCTGTTGTAAACAGCTCTGCTGTATCTAAATCTATTGTTAAAAAGTCAAAATTTGACTCAACATTCATAAAACTAATCTCCTAACTTATAAACTTTTTGAATGTTTATTTCTTTAATCTCTTCTTTAGGTTCATCATCTTCATCGTCAAAATCAAATAAACTTAGCTGACCTTCAACGACACTAGTATCGTGTTCAACCTCTTCGCCAAACAGTTCTGCAAATGCAAAAGGAATTTTTTTCACCGTACTCGGATGCCCCTTTACAACCTGCCATTCATTAAACATTAGTGGCTCACCTGTCACTGGGTGTTCTTTCGTAAGAGTATTACCTCTAATGATATTTTTATGAATCAAATAGTGAGCAGATTGGTAGATGTCACTTTTGCTACTAAGTCTCTCTCCAAAATGCTTTTCATACCAGTCAAGATAATATAAAAACATCCTTGAGCGAGCAACTTCTAGATTATCCTCTAAAAATTCTATACCGTAAATCGAAGATAAGGCAACTAGTGATTTGGTTTTCCAATTTCTTTCATCGTATTGGTCGGCAACTGCTTGTAATTTTCTCTCAAGGATAGCAAGCAAAAAATTCCCATCACCAGCTGCAGGCTCTAAAAAAGTTGCTGAAACATTTTCACAAGCTTCTTTCACCCCTGGAGTGTCTAGCATTTTTTGCACCATCCAAGAAGGTGTGAAGACTTCACCATGTTTTTGAACTCTATGTTTTGATTTAATTAGCTTCTCTTCCAAAGTTTCCTCCTGAAAACGTTTCGTTGCTTTCTATTATATCACTTAAAATCAAAAAATCTTGACCATTCAAATAAAAAACTTACCTAGCTCTTTATAAAACTTGGTAAGTTATTCTTGGTTAGTCTTCACGTTCTTCCTCTTCCAGCCCCACTAACTGTCGTTGGCGTTTGTTGGATTGGTCTGCAATGTATTTCATCAATGTATTTCATCACAGTTTTAAATTCTTTTGCGGTGCCATTGTTAGATAACTCTGAAAAGCTTTCGTTATATTTATCAACTATTCTTTTTACTTCTTCCTTTGTGGTCATTGTAGTCTCCTTATCTCTCCTCACACTCCCTCGACTTCGACGCCGATTGCTAGGATGTCCTTGGTTTTGATGAGGTGGTAGTGGGATTTTGTTTTGATGATGATTTCTTGTGGGGTGATTTCGGTGATTTTGCCTCTGAGTTGTTGGCTGTGGTCTTTGTCTTTTGCGGTTGTAAAAACACCAGTGAGGTGGCTGGTGTAGAGTTGGCTTAGGAGAAGGGCTTTTTGGTCTTTAGTAAGGTTGGTGTGTAGGAGTTCTTTGGTTTTGTCAGCTTTTAGTGAGCTGGTGTGTTCTGATAAGAAAAAGCCCATCCATTTTTCCATGCCTCTGTCGTAGTGCTCACGCGCCGCTTGAAATGGTAAATAACTGCGGTCAATCATCTTAACTTAATCCATCCAATCCTCCTGCTGAATGCCCTCCGACCAATTTGCTGCGCTCTAAACTGCGTGAGGCTTCCTGCAGAGCATTAGCCTTTTGAATAGTTGTAAAGCCAAACTGATCACGAATAGCATCAATAGCTGATTGGAGCCTTTCTTCTTTTTCTATTTTTTCAATGTCATCAAATAAGGAAAACGTAGTGTACGATTCATCGACTAAGCCTGAATAAGATACCGCGATATGTCTGACAGCACCCGAATCATATTTTTTGCGCAGCAAAGTTAAAACGTGCTCAGTCAGTTGCTTGGTGTTATTGCTAGGCTCGATTTTCATTTGCGCCTGAATGCGGTGCTTTTTCTCTTGCTTTGAAAAGCCGACATAAATCGACACATTTGTCGCCTTCTTGTGAGCTCTTCTCAGGCGAATGGCAACCTGCTCTGCCATTTCCCTAAAAACTAACTCGATATCGGCCTTCTTACGATAATCGCGTGGTAAAACCTGAGAATTGCCAATACTCTTAGACTTAGGCTTGTAGGGCTGGTGAACGTTGCTTTCATCAATGCCGTTAGCATGAAAGAAGAGGTCAACCCCCACGATACCAAGCTCTTTCTTGAGAATATCGGGATTGAAATTAGCAAGTTCTTTGATGGTAAAAATGCCAAGCTTATTAAGACGCTTTTCCATACGGCTGCCAATCCCCCAAAAGTCAGTCATCTTAGGAATCGCCCAAACCTTAGTCTCGACGTCCTCATAAGACCAATTGGCACGCATGTTCTGATTGTGCTTGGCTTCGTTATCAAGGGCAAGCTTTGCAAGCAATGGATTGGCATTTGACATGCCAACCGTTGAGTAGATGCCTGTCTTTTGCCAAATTTCTCGCTGAATCATGGCAGAAACCTTATCCAGCTTTTCTTTCTTACCTAGGGTCTTGTCAGGGATAAAATAGTTCAGCGACGAGGTCAAATCAATAAAGCCTTCATCAATAGAGTAAGGCAAAATGTCCTCAATGCTACCGTAATTCTGGAAAATATGCTGGATTTCCAGGTTTTTCTCGATGTAACGGCTCATTCTCGGTGGCACAATCCAAGTCGCCTTTGCCCAATTTTCGATGTAAGCGACATATTCAGGCGTCGTTGGTAAACCTTGACGTTTGGCATTGTAATAAGAAAACTTACGCGTGTGCACATCAAACGGCAAATCATAAGCACGGCTGACATTTGACGTTCCAAAAACTTTCTTGAACGTCGGTGAAGATGCCAAAATCAAGCCACTGGCATTTTCAGCACGGCTCATGACGCAAAGCGAAGTTTTTAACGGGTGCAAACCACGGTCGACACATTCCACGCTGGCATAAAATGATTTCATATCCACAAAAGCGATGTCTGCGCGTGGCTCCCGTGAATAATCAAAATACCCCATCTAAGCCTCCATGGTAATCAGGATAGAATCATTGACTAAAAAGGCATATGGTGAGAGTTCGCTGTCTTGATTTTCTGGTAAATAAACTCTTGAAAACCGCTGATGCATGACAGATTCCGCAAAATCATCCATATCAAAAATTTCGACCTTGCTATCAGGAGCTAAGTCATATGAATCTAAATCTAAAATATCTTTTAATCGCATCTTATCCTCCTATGATTGGTATAAAACTTCCAACGATTTTCCCGACAATACGCGGATTTTCATCGTATGGTGCAAATTTATCGGCGTAATCTTTGTTAATCGATACTAGGCGTAGCCCATTTTCCTCGCGGTAAACTTTTTTGATATAAGTCTGTGAATTCCAAACAACGGCGTAAACCGCGCCGTCATAATCAAAACCAGTGTCACGAATGAGAGCTACTGAGCCATTATGATAAGTCGGTTCCATAGAATCCCCATCAATCCACGAGGCAAAATCATGCGCCAACTCTTTATCAAAATAAACTGTATCGTAATCCATATCATCATAGACATTAGCACCGATACCAGCTGACAAACGTTCGTAAACCTTGTAGGCAAAACGTGGTTCTTGAACCATAGTAACCACCTTACGCTGCTGTTCAAGTAAATCTTGAACATAAGTCAAAGCTTTATCCTGATTTTGGTCAGTTAATTGCTTATAAAGAGTCGCAATCTCAAGCTCAGAAAAATAGCCGTGCGACACTTGCAAAAGCTCTTCTAACTTAGCCAAGTTAGCTTTTGTTGGCTTTGCCGTACCTTTTTCCCAAGCAAAATAAGACTGCTTAGAAATCCCAAGCTCCTTCGCTAGTTCTGTCTGCTTCAAACCAAGCTCCAAACGACGATTTTTTAACTTTTCAGGATAATACATCAAACTCACCTCTTTTATCGCATTTTGTAAAGATAAACTGATTTGTTTTCAAAAAGTCAGTTATACAACTGACTTTATTATATAAAAAAAGTGGATCATTGTCCACTTTGACATGTAGATGAAGTTGCAAAGATTATTACCAATTTTTCCATTAAATCTGGATGTTTAGCAGAAAAAAAAGCGAACCTAGGCCCGCTTAGATTTTTTTATCATTATTTATCGATATCCATTTCACGAAGTTGTTCAATGACAGCCTCAAATGGAACACCTGCTTGCAGTAAAGAGGCTGCTGTATAAGCCCCTTCAACGAGAGGAACTTTACACATAAGGATGTTCTTTTCAGACAATTCCCCAACCATTTCTAGATTCATCTTTGAAGAGCCAAAATCAAAGAATCCTAGCAAGGTATCTGCAGCGTTGTTATCGACAGTTTCTTTGATTTGTTGGAAACTTGTTCCGATTCTACCATCTTCAGTTCCACCAGAAAATGTAATTGGAACATCTGTTGCCACTTGTGAGATTAAATCTACGACACCCTGAGCAATATCTTTTGAGTGTGACACAATAACAATACCAGTTTTTTTAGACATAATCTTTTTCCTCCGCTTCTAATAGTGCTTTAAACAATAAACCAGATGAATATGAACCAGGATCGACAAGCCCAAGTGAACCATCTGCAGCATATGCATGACGTCCCTTTTTAGCTCTCAAAAGAGCTGTCTTTAGAATATACTCATCAATACGCTCTGGTGTTAGCTGATGATTTTTCAAATCTTCTACTACAGGCGCCCAGACATCAACCATAGTTTTATCATCGATTTCTGCTCGACCACGCCTTTGAATCATGACCAAACCTTCTTTGATATCATGGTAAAGCGAGTCATCTGCTTCTTCAGCCCTTGCCATTCCTAAAAATGCTGAGCCATACAACGTTCCAGACACACCACCGACTTTTGTCAAAAGAAGCATCCCCGTTTCTGTAAACAAATCAACTGTCGATGCAAATTCTTTTGGTTCAACGGCATTGACAACAGCCTTCATACCACGCAACATATTTTCACCATGGTCTCCATCTCCTCCCATCGTTGAGTCCAATTCAGCTAAAACAGCTACATTTTCTTGGATTTTTTCGTAGAACAAGATGAGCCACCTTTTTGCAGTCTCTAATTTCATATAAAACACTCCTTTTATCATCCTAAACACTGCTAAAAGAAAGCGGTATCATAGAAACCTTTTTCTTCATTATAAAACTTTTTAATCAAAAGGTCTCACATAAAGTCGTAAAACGGCCTATTTTTTTGACAATTTGTCAATTTTGGTGAAAACAGCTTATTTAATGGTATTCATCCATTTTCTACTGCGGAACATAAAGACTGACACGATAAAACGGAACAATTCCTCTTGCGATAGAATAAAATAAACCCAAACAATTGGAAGTTTAAGAACCAGTCCCGTAAAGAGCCCTAAAGGCACACCAATACACCATGTACCCAAAATATCGATAATCATGATGTACTTGGTTCTCCCACCACTTCGGATAACACCACCACCCAAAATCATATTTTGAACTTTAACCGGTGCTAAAATCGCAAAAGTCAACAAGAGTTGTGATCCGACTTGTCTAACATCAGGACCAACATTATATAAGTCAATGTAGAGATTTTCACCCAGAACCAAGAAGATTGATAAGATGAGAGAGCCTACAAAACCATAAAAGCACAAACGTTTCGAATCCTGATAAGCTCGTTCGTAATCATGCTCACCAAGCCTGCGTCCGATTAAAATTCCCGCCGCTTGTGACAAGCCAGACAAAGCCCCAATAAATAGCCCCTGAATGGGACCAGTTAGAGACATCCCAGCAAGCTCGCTCGTTCCCATGTGCCCATAAATGTAGGTATTGACATTTTGCCCCAAAGTCCAAAGCAACTCATTAACCACAATAGGCGTTAGCATGATGAGGTACTGACTAATCTCTGAAGCCTTCATCCGCAAATCAAAGCTAAATTGACAAGTTCTATGGTAAAAATAAACCATCAAAGCCAGATTCACTACTTGAGACATTAAGCTAGCTAGCGCTGCCCCCTTGATTCCCATGGCAGGAAAACCAAAATGACCAAAAATCAAGAGATAATTTAAGCAGGTATTGACCACCGCAGCGACTGCACTGATGTAGAGCGGATACTTAGCGTAATTTCGGCAACGCAGCTGAACCGCTAAAAGTGTTGCAACCCCAGATAAAGGATAGACCCAAGCTAAGAGCTGAATATAGGGCTTAGCCGTCACCACAACTTCGGTATCCTTAGTGAAGATTCCTGCCAAAACATCAGGGAAGATTAAGCACAAGCCCATGGTAAATAAAGCCAAGCACAGCATGACTATGAGGTTAACTGACATGCTGGTATTAATCTTTTTCTGATCATTTTTTCCCATATACTGAGAAACCATGATACCTGTTACGGTCGCAATCGCTCCGCTAACAAAGGCAAAGACAAACTGTGGCTTTCCGCCAACTTCAACGGCTGCAATGGCAGTCTTTCCAAGCTGTCCGACCATTAATTGGTCAATCATTGAAAAGGATGACTGCAACATGGCTTGTAAGGCTACGGGAATGGCAATTGCCATTGCTTCTCTTAAAAAATGTTCTCTTTTTGCCATAATTTTTCTCCATCATTATTACTAAGTGCATTATATCGCAAACGCTTGCATATCACTAGTGGTCTATCTGCACAATTTTTTTGGTCATTTAAACCTAAAAAAAGCACCCTTAGCCAAATTCAGCTAAGGATACCTATTGTAAGATTTCAGTTAAGATAACCAATGAATCAAGGTAGCTATCACATCGCTGCCATTGCCGATAAGATTGCCAATAAAATGCGCCGTCATGACAACGTAAATGTTTCTAGTTTTGATATAAGAAAAACTCAACGGCAGCGCCCAAATCATGGTCAAGAAAATTCCCCACCAAGAAAGCGAGTGTTCCAAAGCATAGAGTAACATACTAAAAAAGGTCGTGAGGAAAATTGCCTTCTTACTATCAAACAGAATCATGTTTTTTCGGTAAAATGTCTCTTCGGTCATAGCTGGCAAAAAGATGGTCGAAATGGAAAATACGATTAAGGTCAGCCAACTATCTCTTCTTAAACTGATACTCCCTATCTCAAAGTTTGGAAAAAATCCTTCTAACATCCTTGTCAAAGCAAAGGTAAGCACGAATCCTAAAAACGTCAATAAAACCTGAATCCAGTACTTTCTGCCGCTTTTAAAACTCCTAAACCATTCTTTTAAATTAAGGTCTTTAGAGATGAGAAAATAAACCAAAAGCAAAAAGTAAAACAAAGCGTTGGTGTAGATAAGGTAGCTTGACGGAACAATCAAACACGACAAGATAAAAACCACTTCAATCAAAATAGGAATAGCATTTGAAGCAATATAATCTCTAAAACTAGTCTTTTTCTGTTCACTCATCATAGCCTGAAATCTCCTTTTTAGATGTTAACTTATCTTAGTATTGAAATACTAAGGCATCCTCCTTCACCCAAATTATACACCAATGCTAATGAAACTTAAAGTTTTAAGCATAAAAAAGCTACCAAATACTAGCACGCACATCACTAGATTTGATAGCTTTTTATTATGGAGTTATTGCTTGTTTAACTAAACTAGTATTGAAATACTAAAATTCATTAATGAGTGATTAAGCTTCTACAAAAGCTACATCTTCATCTTCCAAGTCTCCAGTTTTTGCATCGTAATAGTGTTTGTGACCTTCAGCGTCTGTAGCAAATCCGCCTTTAGTTTGAACACCATTTTCATCGAAATGCAATTCTTGACCGTTGATTTCTTGGTCACCTGTTACGACTTGACCGTTTTCGTCAAAGTAATACCAGTTGTCACCATCAGCGATAAATTTATTTGTGGCAAGGTCACCTGAATCTGGATCGTAAAAGTGACGATTTCCTTCTGCATCTGTTACGAAGATACCTTTAGCTTGGAGACCATCTTCAGCAAAGTAAAGTTTTTGACCACGAATAACTTGTGAACCTGTTGCCAAGTTACCATTTTCGTCAGCATAGTACCAGTGGTTGTCACCTGTTGTGAAGAAATCACCAACAAATTTTTCACCAGATTTAGCATCATAGTAACTACGTGTACCATCTTCATTGGTTACGAAGATACCTTTAGCTTGGAGACCATCTTCAGCAAAGTAAAGTTTTTGACCACGAATAACTTGTGAACCTGTTGCCAAGTTACCATTTTCGTCAGCATAGTACCAGTGGTTGTCACCTGTTGTGAAGAAATCACCAACAAATTTTTCACCAGATTTAGCATCATAGTAACTACGTGTACCATCTTCATTGGTTACGAAGATACCTTTGGCTTGGACACCATTTTCGTCAAAGTACAATTGTTGACCGTTAATTGTTTGGGCACCTTTAACTGCTACACCGTCTTCGTTAAAGTAATACCATCCGCCATTGATAAGAGCGAATTCAGAAGCAACCATGGCACCTGAGTCACCTTTGAAGTAACGAAGTTGACCATCTTTGTCTTTAACAAGTTGACCTTTAACTTGGTTACCATTTTCATCATAGTATTGGTAATCTTCACCGATTTTAACAAGACCACGCGCCATAACACCATCTTTACCGAAGTAGCGCCAGTTAGTTACAGTCTTAGCAACGCCATCAACTGTTTCAGTTGTATTGAAGGCATAGTAATGACCACCTTCATAACGGCTACCTGTTTTACCGAAGTAGTATTGGTTTCCTTCTGCATCTTCATAGATAGCATCACGAAGTTCAATACCATTTGGCAAGAAGAAGTAAGTTTCACCATCGATTTCACGCATACCTGTCACCATGTGACCTTCTTCGTCAAAGTAATAACGATTTCCGTTGTACACGATAAATGATGATTTAGCTTGGTATCCACTTGTTGAGAAGTAAGTCATGCCTTTACCATCATAGTAGAAACCAGTTTTGGCATCATCTGATGTCATTTGTTTTGGAAGGAAAGCTCCATTTTCAGTGACTGTGAAGTAAGTACCTGTTGCTTGATCATTAAGAACATAATCTGAACCTTTGCCAAGAATGTTTGTTCCGTTGAAGTATTCAGCTTTCCAAACTTTAATCTTAGTTGATGGGTCAATTTTTTGACCGTTAGAAATCATGACACGTTCAAAGATTGATGGGTAAGTTTTTTGAAGATAATCTAAGAATTCACCACCATATTGTGCTTGGTAGTCTTTACCACTACTTTTAGTGTTTGCGGCATATGGTTTGTTCTTAATTTGAGCACCTTCGCGTTCTTCACCATAGTCGTTAACACGAGTTGCTGTAACAATTTCTTCACCTGGAAGAGCGTAGATTTGGTCTGGAACCCAGTCAGCAATAACTTGGATACCACGTTTGTGAAGGGCTTTAATAGCATTTCGCAAATCTTCTGCTGAACCGTATTTATTGTTTTTGCTCATTGCCAAGTCATAACGGTCGCTAAAGGCATAACCATTTTGGATGATTGAATCAAGGAATGTACCGTCAGTTGATGACACGTATTGTGGTGCCAATTCAAATGATGTGATACCCCATGATGCAAAGAGATCAGCATTTTCAGCAATAACTTTGTTAGTGTATTGTGAAGGATCTTTTACAAAATCTTGGAAGTTTGAGAATCCTTCAAAGATAACTTGTGAATCAAGAGCTGCTGATGTTTCGTAAGTTAATTTGCCTGCTTCTTTAGCTTCTGTGCTTGGTTTCACGCGAATATCTTGATCAGCAGCTGCACCAACTGGTACCCAAACAGTAAGGAAACCATTCATATCAACAGTTTGGAAGCCTTTGATTTCATCACCTGTGAAGTAGATAAATCCATTTTCATCAACGAGTTTAGTGATGTTAGTATCAGAATCGTTGAGATAAGCTTGCAAACCGTTTTCAGTTGGTGAAAGCAATGGACGGTAATATTGACCAGCATGTGCGATACCAACTTGTACTGCAATCACATCAGAACCATTTAATTTAAGATTTGGATTGTTAGAAATGATTGTGACAATACCTGAAGTTGGAACAGATTCGTCTTTTGCTTTTTGGTCAGCAGTCATGATACCTTTACCAAAACGAACTGATGTTAAAATACCACCATTTGCTCCTGCAGGGTATTGAACGTTCATTGCTTGACCACCAGCTGCGTATTTGATACGAGATTTAAGAAGAGCAACGATTTGGTTGTAGTATGGAGATTTAACTGCCATGTATTGACCATTGTCAGTGAACAAATCACCATAGTAAACACGTGGAACAGATTCCATATTTGTCAAAAGAAGTGCATAAGCTGCTGGAATATTGAAGTGAGTGTATTTTTTGTGAACACTGTTCATATCAGCGTTATAGATTTCAAAGGCTTTTTGCAATTCTTCAAGTGTGAATGTGAAACCATCTGTTTTCGGATTGATTTGACCAGCGATGATTGATGCGATAATACCTTGTACTTCACTATCGTGTGCACGAACAAAAGCATATGAAGGCATTGTATCACCGTAAGCACTATCTACTGTACGGTCAGTCATACCAAGATCATTATGAATCAATGATTCCAAGTTTGAACGGCTACCTTCTGGTCGTGTTAAAACATCAAGGAAAGCCATACGAAGACCGTTGTCGATAGCAAGGGCTGCACCATTTGTATCATGGTTATAATCAGGGTCATTGAAACTCCAAGCTTCTAGAATAGAAATATGGGCAAGAGCTTGTGCTTCTGTTTTATTAACGCCGTAAGCTGCTTCAAACAAGTCTGTGTAAAGTTGAAGAAGGTCAGCATCTACGTTATCCACGGCATCAACACGAACACCATCAAAGTTGGCTTCAGCATCACCAAAGACCACTTTACCCCAGTTCATAAGGTAATAAAGTTGGTTCAATTGTTCTGCTTGAACAACTGGGTTTGAGTTATCAACGTCGTTTGCAAGCAAGAAGTCATAACCACCTGTGCGGTCTGCTTTGTGGTAATTTGTTTGACCGTTTTGGTAAGTCGGTGCGCGGTTAAGAAGACGATAATCTGAATTAGCCCATTCAGTCAAATCACTGTTAACGTAAAGAAGGGCACCACCTTGCAAGTGGTCAGTGTCACGGTCTTCAGAATTCATGTTCCATTTGTCTTGTGTAGCTACAAACGAAGCAATGATTTCACGCAACCAAGCAGCGTTACCACGACGTGCGATTTCTTGTTCGATTTTAATTTGAATAGCTTCTGCTGCAACGTTCAATGTTGATTGTTTGTCAGTTGCTGAGTATTTTTTACCCATGCCAAAGTATTCAGACATATGGTTAAGGTAGTTGACTTGTGTATCAACATCAGGCCACCATGCCATTACCAATGGACGGTAAGTGTCTTCTGTTGAATCAACCCATTTTTCACCATTTTCCAAAACTTTAGTAGGACGATACCAAGAGTTGGCAGTCAAATACCCATCAACCAATTCAAAGCTTTTTTCAGTTGAATCGTAAGCTTGGTTATTTTTTGAGAAGTTATCGACAAGATTTGTCAAACCTTCTGTAAATGAGTAAGTTGAAGTTGATGACAAAGCACCTGTTTCAGCATCAAAGTAAAGCAATTGACCATTTACAGTGATGGCGAAGTTTTTCTTAACAGTACCATCTTCTTGGACATAGTAGTATTTACCATCAATTTTCTTGATGTTGTCCAAGCTCAATTGTTCGTCTTCAGCTTTTTGAGTTTCTTCTTCAGCTGCTTTTGTTGTTTTGTCATCACGAACATCAGTTTCAGATGTTTTTTGACTGTCGTCTGCAACATCCTCACCAGCAGTTGTTTCTGATTGTTCAGTTGAGTCAGCTTTTTCTTGAGTTTCTTCTGATGAAGCTTCTGTAGTTTCTGCTTTTTCTACTGAACTTTCAGTTGTCTCCTGAGTAGCATCTTCAGTTGTAGTTTTAGCATTTGTTTCTTCTTTTACTGTTGAACTAGCTTCTGTTGATGACTCTTGAGTATCGACATCTGAGCTACTTGTTTGAGTTTGACTACTGCTTTCGCTTGTTCTTGGCATGTCACTTCCTCTTGTGACAGCATATTCGTCGGCAGATACTTGTTGTGTTGAGCTAGCAACTCCCACGCCTACTCCTGCAACAAGTGCCAAACTTGTAACAGCAATAGTTACCCATTGCTTTTTAACTTTGTGTAGCTTATAGCGAATCTTTTTTTCCATAAATCCTCCTAAATAAATTCCATAAAAAGATTACAGCTATTAGTTTACTCAAAATTATAAATGGGTTAATTCTTTTTGCATATGTGATGTTTCTTGTTTTAAATCTGAAATTCTATCTAGCATTTGCTGAGCGATGCTATGGCATTCCAAAAAAATCATGACTTCTGCGCATTTTTCCATGACCTGCAAACCTGATAAATTTCCTGTTTTAAACAAGTAATAGCCACGGCAATATTTGATAGCATTTCGCATAAATAAATCTGTTTCATTCTGTTTTAAATTATCAGCGTAATTTAACAGCTTGAAAGCCAGTGAAAAGTGACTTCTTTCAATACAAACATTAATGATATTGAATAACATCTGGTTCACCAAATGTCGATTTTCTGGGATTTCTTGATAAAACTGCGTTCTACTAATCATCTCGCAGGCAAATGTTTCCACCATACTGTTAGTCATCAAAGAAGCGCCGTAAGTGAACAGCCATAGTTCATAACGCCCCCATTCATCAACAGAAAACAGATAGTCAACCAAAAATTGAACATCTTTTTTAGCAACCTTTTCTTGTTGATTACATTGGTAAATCAATGCTCTAACAATAATCGTATTGAGTTTATAAAATTTTTGACTTGGAAACGCTGCTTCTAGCTGATGACATTTAACCAAATAATGTTTCAAGGTCAATATATTTTTTTCAAGATAGGCTTTAGCCACTTCATCCTGAAAAAGTAGTTTTTGATTTTGCGAATAATTGCGACAAACGCATTGAAATTCAGCAATAGAGACATTCATATTCTCTAAACAATGATAAAGTGTATCAGCGTTTATGTTGCTGACACCACGCTCAAAGCGTGATAATTGTGCAATCGAAATAACTTCCCCGGCTATTTCCTTTTGCGATAAACCTTTTGACTCCCTCAAAAGTTTAAAGCATTTTCCTAAATTATTTTCCATGTTGTATCCCTTTCCCATAAAAAATAGAACAGTATCTATATTACTCCATTTTTAGGTTTATGAAAAGATATTTTTGTATGTTTTCAAGAAAATTTCAGAAAAAGTTCGATTATCATTCGGAATTTGCAGCTTTGCAAAGTCTTACTTTGATTAATCAAACGACTTTTGCTTATTAAAAAAGCCATTTCAAAAGAAATGACTTACCAAATAAACGGAAATAATCTGTACTGAACCTTCTTCTCATATGCCAAGTAGCCTTCTAAATCTTTTTCTAGTACTGCTTCTTCATTGCGAATGCGCTTGATGATTAGCGGAAGATAGCAGAGCAAAATAATAAAAGAAAGTAGTGAGCCTAAAACCAATCCCATTGATAAAAACAAAAGTATAGTTGCCATGTACATCGGGTGACGAATCACACCATATAATCCTGTATCAATCACTTTTTGCCCTTCTTGAACCTCAATCGTTCGAGCTAGATAGGCATTTTCACGCAAAACTTCTGCATATAAACCATAAGCTAGTAAAAAAATAACTGCTGCAATATAGCTGACACTAGCTGATAAGCGAAGCCAATTGAAACGAAAACTAAAGCCAGCTGACAGAAAAGCTGCGATAAACATCAGCGCGCTGAACTTAATAACCTGCTGTTGCTCTTTCTCACTTTCTTTAGCATTAAGACGCTTTTTAAGCAATTCTGGACTAAAAATCATCATGACAAGCCCTGCGATAAACATGGGAATAAAAAGAATCGCTAATAAAAGCCAAGCATTCCAATAACACAAAGTCCCTGCTGGAAGAAATAACAAAGTGGCGACAAGCAAAAAGCCAAGGAAAAATTTGCTGATAGCTTGCAAAAAAAGTTTCTCACTCATTTATCTCACCCCATTCAAATCAAATAGGCAACCCAAATAAACAAAAGCGAATAAAATCAACGGTACCGTGGGCAATCATAGCCGATACAATATCTCGTTTTCTCTGCAAAAAAGCAAAAATCAGTCCAAAAATAAGGATGTATAAAACCACTGAAATCAGCCATTCCAGCAATCCAAATAGAAAACCATTGTTAAAACACTCCACCGTATGCGGTAATATATGCGGAACAGTCATCATAGCATAAGTTGTCAATTCCTGACCTTTCGTATTCAGCTTCTCGCCACTTATCATAGCTAAACAAAAAGCGTAAAAAACAGTTCGATAGGCAACTTCTTCAATAATAGCTGGACTTAAAGAAAGTAAAAAAGCTTTAAAAATACTAGAAGGCTGAAGGTCATTGCTTCCTAACATCAGTAAACAATTAATAGCACCCCAAATGATTCCACATAGTATTCCAATACTAACACTTGTTGCAATACTTTTTCTTGAATGTCCTTTAAACCATTTTAGTGCTCCTTCTGGTTTTTGAGCAAAAACAGCCATCACAGCACAAGCCGATAAAAAGACAAGTAAGATATTAAAAATCGATAATGGTGTCATGTGAATTAGTTCTGACAAAGCATACAAACTACAAAGCACACTAGAACTGATAAGGTGCTTACGCTGCAAATAACGATGGTATTTCCAAAGGATAAAACTAGCAATCACAAGCGCATAAAATTCTAAAAGAAGCCAAACAAGCTGTTTTTGTTTTAGTATTAGAATGCCAAACCAAAAAAGCACTAAATATACCAGAAAAGATAGCCACACTCTGTTTAATTTCATATTTTCTTTTTTCATAATTCTCTTCATAATTGTTATTGATTATAGTTATCATATCATATTAAAAAATCTTTTACCTAAATTTTTTATTTTATAAACGCTTCTAATTCGGCTACATAAGCTGCCGTATTACCAGCAAAATAACCACAATGTGGGTAGCCCATTCGGATAATCACATCAACTTCTGGAAGATATTTTTTAAAAGCTTTTTTAGAAACGCCAAGATCAAAATCTTTCTCACCGTACTCTAAATGAAGCTTACTTTGCTGCTCTTGCGTTAACAGCTGTAAATTATAATGACAACATGCGTGACAAATAGCATCGATATCCTGACTAGTAATTCTATCAAAATTTTTCGTCATCAACTTAGCTAAATCCTCGCCATACATTTTAACAAGAGATTGTGATGCAGCTGCGCCTGACTTTTTTAGTGCTCTTTTCTTTTGTCTAAAAAGAAGGCGCGTGACATTTTCCAACAACCAAGCATTTTTCTTTAGAGCAACTCCATCAAACCAAGCGTGTTCAATTTTGAAACGTTGGTCATTAAATAATCGCCATCCAATAGCTACACCCAGTGAGGCGCCATAAACCAGTTTAATATCAAAATACCCTTTTTCTTCCAAATAATATTTCAGATGTTGATATTCATCATCGGCACTCAAATACTGTCCCGCTTTACCATGACCACCTTGATCAGGTGCAATAATACAATAATCACCTTTTAAATAAGGCTTCATCAAATGATATAAATTCTCGCCAGATATCATCATCGGAGCTAAAAGAATTATTTTGGGATGTGCAGGATTACCAAATTCATGGATATACATTTATCACTCACTTCTTTCATTAATTTTTTAATCCTTGTTTTTTAAAAGGGACAAACCATAAATGCCTAACAAAACATAAGCTACAAGTGACGTTACCAAGGCAATTTGCGGATATTGATTGCTTGTTGAAAAACAGAAAGGAATGCCACAAAGGTCGATAACAAAGTGCAAGACGATTGGTACCCAAAGGTTACGAGTTTTTACATAGACACTTCCAAGATAAACACCAAGAGCCATTGCCCAGACAGTTTTACCAATAATTGTTCCAAGTGGTTGTCCAAGTGCCCCAAAGACATGACCAAAACCAAATAAGAAAGAAGTTATCAAAATAGCATACAAGACCGCATTCTGACTATTTTCAAAACAATCTTCTAAAAGATTTTGCAGCAATCCTCTCAAATACACTTCTTCTACAAGAGCTACGCCAACATAATAGACAATTCCTTCGATTAAAACACGCCAAAAAGTCGGTTGATTGTCAAATGGTGTTAAGCTGATGCAAAAAACAAGCGTTACAATAAGTGTTGCTATAAATGCTGGCAAACCATACCTTTTCAAGCCCATCATTAGTCCTGACTTTTGTAACCCAAACTGCAAAGACTTAATCCAAAATTTTTGGCACAAGCAACAAACAAGCAAAGCTATGATAAAATTGAACATCAATGTAAAATACATAGGATTAATATCTTTAAAAGTTATTTGACCTAAAAAAGCTGCAGGTAAGGCTGACAGTTCCATAAATGCCATTAGCAAAGTTAAAATCAGCACTTTCAGTTTTGGTAACTTATGTGTCATCGTTATCTCCTAATTCTAAATGTATCTGTTACAAATTTTCATTAAATTTTCAAAACATTTTTATTATACGTTACCTAAAAATGCATTTCAAGACAAAACTAAAAAAGCCTCAAAGAAATTCTTCAAGGCTCTGTGCTTAGCAAGTCTACTCAAAATAAATATCCGTAGTTCCTAGACCATTGTCAACGTTAAGGGTCAAGAGCGGTTGGTTAGTATCTGTAGATGATGTGCCGTGTGTATTAATACTTCCAAGACCATTGTCGGCGTTAAGACGCACTCTAAATTCTTTTGGCACATAGACTTGCAGCTTACCTAAGCCATTATCGATATCAATCGTAGCGCCTGCTTCATCTAGACTTGTCCCGTTAAGATAAACCGTCAAACTACCAAGAGCATTCTCAATTTTACCATGTCTTAACTCATTAACAGACATATATGCTGTTCGTTCGCCTAAACTATTATCAACCGCAAAAGTCCCTTCGCTATCAGAATATTCTTTAGAACTAAAACCATTGCTTTGTCGGTGTTCGTATTTAGTTGATGCGACATTTACCCTTGGTGTGTGACCAAAAATCATTGATAACCCAATCCCTACAAGAACTGACACTAGGATAATGGTAACGGGTGAAACCATGCCAATTCCAAGCAAGTCAGAAAATAAGCAAGCAATGATACCAAGTGGCACTGTCACTCCCAAAAAACTACGTTTGCCAAAACCATTTACAATGATAAAGTAGATTAAAATCGCAATTAAAACGACTTTCAGCATCAGTTTTACAGGTGGAAATGCTGTCAGAATACCCATTTTATTAAGCATTAGCATGGCAGCAAATAAAATTAATAAAAGTCCTGTGATAATGGAATTGATTCTATGTCTTTTCATCTTTTTAACCTCTTTTCATTCATAATATCAATAAGTGCCTTAATGTAATTTCTTGATGCGTAAGCTTTTTTGCTGGAATGGCTAAAGGCAATCTCACTAGCTCCCGTGATATTTTTCTTTATGCCAGAAATACTTAGCGTATTCACAATCGTTGAGCGCGAAACTCTGACAAAGTCCCTTGGAAGAAGCTCTTCCAACTCGTATAATTTTCGCCTCGTTTTGAAAATATCTGTTGACGTGTGAATCAGAATGTAGTTACCATCAGATTCCATGAAAATAATGGACTTAAGCTCCAAAAAATGCTCAACATCATCTTGAAAAGCTGATAAACGAAGACTGCCAGAAGATTGACTGACCAAAGTCTTTTGCAACTCCAAGATATCATCTGTCAACTCTTTACAATGAATAGTAATGTAATCTTGCTCCAAAGAATCATCGACATCAATGGTGATTTTCACTCCTTCAACCCTCCTTTTGATTATAGTAAAACACACTTGCTATTAATTAGCAATAGTTTGGGACAAGAGGTTAATTTTTGGTGATAAAAGGTAACTAAAAGCAAAAGAAAAAGCTAACCAGATTTGGTTAGCTCAATTCTTCGATAAAGTTCCGTATTCTCTGCGTGGCTAGTTCTCCTCGAGACATTTGACACAATTCTTCAGCTGTCACCCATTTATACGCTGATGTTTCCCCTTCTTGTAAAACGATACTATCCTTATCGACATCTGTGTGACAGAGATAATTGACATAATAGGTCTGATGTCTCTGGTGCAACACTCGCCCCACCTCAACAAAATCACCTGTCACGATTCCTGTCTCTTCACGCAATTCGCGTTTGGCACACTCTAAAGGACTTTCACCTTGCAAAGCTGAACCACCAGCAGTCGCTTCCCACATACCACCAAGATTTTTTCTTGAATCTCTCTGAGTTAGCAAATAAGTCCCATCTTGATGCCTCACGATAACTTCACTCACCAAATGATAAACACCCTTTGGAATCTTTTTCCCACGAACCAAAACTTGACCACCGATAACATTCAAATGCGCATCATAAGCATCCCAAAGTTCCATTTCAAACCTCCTTTATTCCAGACAAATACTGTTAATAAGCTTTGATATTATACCACTTGATTTGATATCTTTAAACTCAATTTTTCCTTTTATAAATTTTATCTTTTATAATCACATACGTTTCTATTCCTAACATAAAAAGAGTCGCAATCAGAAATCCAAGCATAAATATTTTATGAAAGATTAGAAAATAAAATATATACAGCACAATAGCTATTAAATACAATATCGTCAAAAAATGCCACTTTCTCGAAGAACTAGCTGCAATAAGTTTATTTTTTACCAAATTATCTTCTTTTACCAAGTCATCCAAACTAATATTAAATGTTTCGCTTATATTAATTAAATTTTGAATATCTGGATAGCCTCTATTAGTTTCCCATTTTGCAACTGCATTTCTTGAAACATTAATTCGCTCTGCAAATTTTTCTTGAGTTAAGTTTTCAGTGTTCCTAATATTTTTGATTTTTTCTGAAATGTTCATTTTACTTTCTTCTCCTTTATACAGATAGTACAATATATTGGTTATTTTTTAAATATACTTTGATAAACAACATTGTTACTCTAAGTAACATCATAAAATAAAAGCCGACTATATCTGTTCTATTGTATAAAACATAATACTTTCCTTCTTAAGAAAATATTATAACATGCAACATTAGCAAAAACTTAGTAATTTTTGGTGTTAAACAAAAAATAAAAACCCACTTAGACTATCTTGTTCTAAGTGGGTATATCATTTAAACTCCCAGCAATTCAGCAGTTCATGGCTAACTAATCACATCGTCGCTTTTGCTCCTTGTTCTTAGGCCACTATTACAGGGGTAATGCATCAGCTCTCTTGTACTAATGTACTGCAAATCGCTGTACATTATTCCCATTCTACTGTTGCAGGTGGTTTACTTGTAATATCGTAGACGATGCGGTTAACGTGGTCAACTTCATTTACAATACGAACAGAGATTTTTTGAAGAACATCCCATGGGATACGTGCAAAGTCTGCTGTCATACCGTCGATTGATGTGATTGCACGGATTGCGATTGTGTAATCGTAAGTACGTCCATCACCCATAACACCAACTGAGCGAACACCTGTGTTAACTGTGAAGTATTGCCAGATATCACGGTCAAGACCAGCTTTAGCAATTTCTTCACGAAGGATAGCATCAGATTCACGAACTGTTTCAAGACGTTCTGCTGTGATTTCACCCATTACACGGATAGCAAGTCCTGGTCCTGGGAATGGTTGGCGCCAAACGATTTCGTCAGGCATACCAAGAGCTGTACCAAGCGCACGAACTTCGTCTTTGAAAAGTGTGTTAAGTGGTTCAATCAATTCAAATTGCATGTCTTCTGGAAGACCACCAACGTTGTGGTGTGATTTGATTGTTTGTGCTGTATCTGTACCAGATTCGATAACGTCTGTGTAAAGAGTACCTTGTGCTAGGAAGTCAACACCTTTAAGTTTGCTTGCTTCGTCGTCAAATACACTGACAAATTCATTACCGATGATTTTACGTTTTTTCTCTGGGTCATCAACGCCAGCAAGAAGGTCTAAGAAACGTTTTGAAGCATCAACACGGATGATGTTCAAGCCGAATTTACCACCAAGCATGTTCATAACTTGGTCACCTTCTCCTTTACGAAGAAGACCGTGGTCAACGAAAATACATGTCAATTGGTCACCGATAGCACGTTGAAGAAGGACACCTACAACTGATGAGTCAACACCACCTGAAAGTCCCAAAAGAACTTTACGGTCTCCAACTTTTTGACGGATTTCATTGATTTGCAAATCGATGAAGTTATCCATTGACCAATCGCCTTTAGCACCACAGATTCGGAAAGCAAAGTTACGTAAAATATCGTTACCATATACTGAGTGACGAACTTCTGGGTGGAATTGGATACCGAAGATTTTCTTCTCAGTATTTTCAATTGCTGCGTAAGGGCAATCAGCAGAGTCCCCAACCAAGTGGAAGCCTGCAGGAATTTCAGTAACAGCATCGCCGTGGCTCATCAAAACAGTTTGTTCATCTGGTGTTTCAGCAAAAAGTTCTGATTTAGCTTTTAGACGAAGTGTTGATTGACCGTATTCGCTGTGACCAGTTTGTCCAGCTGGAACAACTTTACCACCAAGTTTGTCAGTCAACAATTGCATACCATAACAGATACCAAGAATTGGAATACCCAATTCAAAAATTTCCTCATCAATGCCAAAAGCATTATCAGCATAAACTGAGTTTGGACCACCTGAAAGTACGATACCAATTGGGTTAATTGCACGAACTTCGTCTGCTGTAATTTTGTGGCTTCGTAGTTCAGAGAAGACACCAAATTCACGGATACGACGAGCAATCAATTGGTTGTACTGGCTACCATAGTCAAGAACAATGATTTTTTGAACATCGTTCAAAGTAGATTTGTCAGTCATTATTACCCTTTCTATTAAAGTCAGCTATTCTAGCTAACTGTGTTCTCCTTAATTGTAGCATAATTTCCCATATTTGGCAGTAGATTTTCGGCATCTCATTAAAATTAGCAATTTAACAACTATTCTCATAATTATATAATCAGATAAAGCGGTTTCCGCACTTGATTTTAGAAATTTCAGCTGCTAAAAAGCCACGATTTCTCGTGACTTCTATTTTTAATCAATAATCTGTTCCATGCGTGTTTCTTGCGGTGTCATGCCTTGGCGTTCATAGAAACGAACTGCTGATTTATTAGCACTCCAGACATTCAACGTTAAGTTGTAACAACCAATCTCTTTGGCATACTGCAAGGCAAACTGATATAACTGCTCACCGATTTTTTGCCCACGCGCAGCTTCATCCACACACAAATCATCAATAAAAAGTGTCTTTTGCGGCACTTTTGGCGCTGACGATTGCTCGATAACGGTAAACATATGCCCAAGAACTTGTCCCTCTTCGTCTTCATAGACAAAAATCGGACGATTATCATCAGCAATCAGCTCAGCTAATTGGGCTTCCGTATATTTGACACCCTTTTCTTGGAACAAATCAGGTCTAACCTTGTGGTGCACCAAGAGAACTTGCTCTAGTAAATCAATCAGTTTTGAAATATCACTTTCTTTTGCTCGTCTAATCGTCATATCAGTCTCTCCTTCTTACAACTTGCCATCCCATTCTGCGTAGAATTCTTTTAAGAATTCTTCCAAAACAGCGTGGCGGTGCTCAGCCATTTTTCTAGCGTGGCTTGTGTTCATCAAGTCTTTAAGTTTAAGCAGTTTCTCGTAAAAATGCATGATTGCTGTGTCCTTGCCATTACGATACTCCTCAGCAGTCAAATGTTCACGGGCAGTCATGCTGGGGTCATGAATCGGACGACCCTTGCTGCCTGAATAAGCCATGCAACGCGCAATACCAATCGCACCAATAGCATCCAAACGGTCAGCATCTTGCACAACTTTTCCTTCTAAAGTTGCTGGAACACTGCTACCATCTCCTTTAAAAGACATGGTATTGATGATTTGAATAACATGTTCAACGTCTGCTTGAGAAAGTTGCCGCTCAACGAGCCAAGCTTTTAAATTAGCTAGAGCTTGCTTAGGATCATCATTTAACTTTTCATCAGCCATATCATGCACCAAAGCAGTCAACTGACAGATAAAGCTATCTGCTCCTTCTTTTTCGGCTAATTCACGCGCTGTATTTCTCACACGAACCGCATGCCACCAGTCATGACCACTAGCTTCTGCGTGTAATTTATCATAAACAAGCTTTTCAGCCCTTTGTAAAATATCATTTTTATCAGTCATAAAATGATTATATCATAAAAGCAGGACAAATTTGCCCTGCTAAAAAATAGGAAGATGTTTAAAGAAAATGTTCTATTAGTATTCTAATGCTCCTGGCCACGCTGATGTGCCGCCATCAACATTTACCACTTTATAGCCTTGGTCATCTAGAAAAAAGCAGACTTGTTCTGAACGGGCACCACTTTGGCAAATGATATGATATGTTTTATCTTTATCAAGTGCTTGGTAGCCAGATACAAATTCACTCAAAGGAAGGTTAACTGCTGTTGGGACGTGTCCCATGGCAAACTCCATTCGCTCACGGACATCGATAATGTTTAATGGCTGTTCCTTTAAAGCCTCTTGTAGTTGACTAGCTGAAATGTATTTAATCACGTTTAATCTCCTCTGGTTTTACAGTACTATAAAGGTGGTATGCCCCATCAAGGTTTTTCACTTTAAAACCGTTTTGCTTCAAGATACGTTCGCCAATGTAAGAACGAAGACCGCTGTGACAGCTAATAATGTATTCCTTGTTAGGGTCTAACTCAGACAAACGGTCACGCAAACTATCTAGTGGTATGTTAATACCATTTGCAATATAACCTCTAGCAACTTCTGCTTCAGTACGGACATCAAGAAAGACCTTGCCTTTGGCTAATTCGTCAGCCAAATCATACCATTGAATATTTTCACTAACGCCTTCAATGACATTAAGTGCAGCATATCCTGCCATATTAACTGGGTCTTTTGCTGCTCCAAATGGTGGCGCATAAGTAAATTCTAATTCTGGAAGATCTGCCACGGTCAAGCCTGCTTTAATGGCTGTCGCTAAAACATCGATACGTTTATCAACACCTTTTTGACCAACTGCTTGAGCTCCATAAATAACACCAGTTTTCTTATTGAAAATCAATTTCAAAACAACATCAGTTGCCCCTGGATAATAGCCAGCGTGATCTTTGTTATTCGTATGAACAACAGCAACATCATCAAAATGCTGACGAGCTATACGTTCACTTAGCCCTGTCGAAGCCGCTGCTAAATCAAAGACGCGCACAATAGCTGTTCCGATACTACCTTTATTCTGACGCGCAATGCCAGCAATATTATCAGCTACTTGACGACCTTGACGGTTCGCTGGACTGGCAAGAGAAATAAGCGCATCTTGACCAGTGATTTCTTGTTTAACAATAATAGCATCACCCACTGCGTAAATATCTGAGTTACTTGTTTGGTAGTTTTGGTTAACCAAAATACCGCCACGAAGGCCGAGCTCAAGACCAACTTCTTTAGCGAGACTTGATTCAGGTTGAACCCCAACAGACATAATAGTAATATCTGAAGTCAACTCACTACCGTCTTCCAAAATAATCACTTTTCCATTATCTTTGAAAGCTTTAGCGGATTGATTGGTATAAACTTTGATACCATTTTCTTCCAACTCTTGCTTAACAAAAGCAGACATTTCTTCATCAAGTGGCGGTAAGACATGCGGTGCCCTTTCAACGATGGTCACTTTCAAACCTTTTTTGACTAAGCTTTCTGCCATTTCTAGACCAATAAAGCCAGCACCGATAACCGTCGCATTTCCTGATTGCACATCAGACAAAGCTGCCATGATTTTATCCAAATCTGGAATATTGCGAAGCACAAAAACATTGTCTGCACTGTCTAGACCTTCCATTTGAGGGACAAATGGTTTGGCACCTGGTGATAGGATTAATTTATCATATGATTCTGTGTAGACCTTATCATCATGACGAACGGTGATTTCTTTCTTGTCCGCATCAACTGATAAGACCTCTGATTCTGGACGTACATCAATGTTAAAGCGTGCTTTCAATCGCTCAGGTGTCTGAACTAGTAAATTGCTACGCTCTGCAATTTCTCCAGAAACGTGGAAAGGTAAGCCACAGTTAGCAAATGAAACGTATGGTCCTTTATCAAAAACAATAATTTCAGCATCTTCCATCAAACGGCGAAGACGTGTCGCAGCTGACATGCCCCCAGCGACACCACCGACAATCAAAATTTTACTCATTTGTTACCTCCAATTGTTTTTCCTTGCCAAGCAAGCATGCCACCTTTAACTGAAATGGCATCATAACCTTTCTTTTTCAAGAGTTTCGCAGCGCGTTTGCTACGTGCTCCTGAATGACAGATTAGGTAAACAGGACTTTCTTTTTTACCCTCGTAGGTATGAATTCTATCAAGCGGGAAAAGTCGTGCTCCCTTAATATGCCCCCCAGTGTATTCTTGAGCTGTTCGAACATCTAGTAAAACCGTAGACTTGTCCTGCATAACAGCTTCTAGTTCACTTGTCGTAATTGTTCTCACTGACTGAGAAAATAGTTTTTTAAGAAAAATAAGCTTTTTCTCCTTTCTATCGAATACCCCTATAGGTATGATAAAATAATATCATAGCTACTTTTATCCTGTCAACAAAAAGGTCTTAGGTTTGACAAATATACCTACCACCGGTATAATAAAATCAAAGGAGGCCTCATGAAAACAGATAAAAAAGATATTATCAACCGTTTAAAACGTGCCGAAGGCCAACTTCGGGGCATTCAAAAAATGATTGACGAAGACCAAGAATGTATTGATATCGTGACACAACTAACTGCTGTTCGTTCAAGTATCAATCGTACCATTGGTATTGTCATTGGCAATAAAATCAATCAAGTCATCGAAGAGCCCGTAGCAGATCCTAAACAGCAAGAAGAAAACCTTGCTAAAGCTATTGATTTGATTATTAAAAAGTAGAGATTGACTGAAAAAGCAATCTCTACTTTTTTAATTTTAACTTTCAAACTTCTTTTTCTTGATGCGAATTCCTTAAAAAGGTGATATACTAGCATTTGAGAAAGCGATTTTAAAATTAGTAAGGAGTCCATATGACTAAGAAAGAAATGGTAAGCTTCCTATTAGATTACCTAATTATGGAGAATCCGCAATTTAAAGCCATCGATGTTCCAGATGACTTACCTGGACAAGAAACTCTCTTGCGTGCTCTTCTTAATGTCAGACCGCCAATGGCTGTCTCAACGCGTTTTTTAATCATGCAAAATGATTACCTTCAATTAAAAAAAGCTGAACGGGTGGTCGTTTTTTTAAATCATTTACAACCACTTGCGACAGACGACCGCTTGTATGTCTGGAAAGGTGATATTTCACGACTTCAAGTCGATGCTATCGTCAATACGGCTAATCGCCAAATGCTAGGTTGCTTTCAACCGCTTCACGAATGCACTGACAATACCATTCATACTTATGCCGGTGTTCAACTGCGTCTGGAATGCTATAATCTTATGAAAGACCAAGGGCACGACGAACCAGAAGGTAGTGCAAAAATCACTCCTGGTTACAACCTTCCAGCAAAATTCATTCTTCACACCGTTGGTCCTGCCATCAACGAGCACTTAACAGAGTCTGATGCTGATTTGCTTGCACAAAGTTACCTTTCTTGCCTAACCCTAGCAGAAAAAAATCAACTCGAATCTGTTGCCCTATCATCCCTAGCAACTAATCATGACAAACACTTTATCAACGAAGATGCTGCTAGAATCGCTGTAAACACTGTTAAAGCATTTCTAGATCAAAGTCAGTATGTCAAAAAAATCATTTTCAATGTTGACCAAGACGATGAAGCAGCTATTTATCACGAATTGTTGCATTAAACAACTCAAAAGGAACTGGATAATCCAGTTCCTTTTTTAGTTTTATCATACTAATTTGTAATTTTTCCAAGTGCCTTTGCGGTAGCGTATTTCATAAATAATACCTTTAACAATCCAATCTAAGAACATAGCTACCCAAGTTCCAAGCATTCCCATACCAAAATTGACCGATAAAAAATAGGCACATACCACGCGAACTAAAAGCATTGAAGCGATACCGATAACCATCGGGAAATTTGCATCTCCCGCACTACGAAAGACTACAGGCAAGACATAACCTGAATTCCAGAAAATACTCACTAAAATCCCATGAGCAAGCACAATAATCCAAACATAATGTGTCGCTTGGTCTGACAAATCATAAATCATCATCAAAAAAGGCATTAAAGCTACAACAATAACTGAAAAAAGAGCATTTGCAGCATGGATGATGCGACTAACTTTTCGCTTGTAAAACTCAGCCTGCTCATAGTCGCCAGCACCAACACATTTTGAAATGATAACAGCTAAACCAAGGACAATTGAAATACCTGGCAAACCTTGAAACATGATAATCGTTCCACCAACTGAGTTAGCTGCAATCGCTGCTGTCCCAAACAAAGAAACAACAGACAAGACAATCAAGCGTCCAAGGAAAAACATGCCATTTTCAAAACCAAATGGTAGTCCAATACCAAGGACTTTTTTAATCATTTGCCAGTCAACTTTTTCTTTCAAGAAGTTTCCTAAGGTCAAATCTGACTTGATATGATGCGCAAACCACAGAATTAACAGCATGGCACCAACGCGAGAAAGAAGGATTGGAACAGCCACTCCTTCAACGCCCCAACCGCAACCATAAATCAAGCTAACACCCATGACAATATTCAAGCCATTCATCACCAGCATGATATTCATCGGCAAGCGTGATTTATTTAAGGTTCTGAAAATCGCTGCGCCCGAATTGTAAAGAGCGATAAACGGTGTTGAGAGTGCGACGATATTAAAATAACGATCGGCTTGCGCGTGAACTTCAGGCGTGATTGACCCAAACAGGTGACTCAAAATAAAAGGTTTGATTACAAAAATCAAAAGCGTAATCGCTAAGCTAAAGTACAAAGTGAACTTCACCAACTGATTGACTGCTTTATTAGCATTTTTGCTATCGCGGTCACCAAGATATTGCCCAGCAACAATCCCTCCACCAGTCGCAAAAGCCGCAAAAATACTGATAAAGAGTGCCATCAAGAATTCAACCAAGGATACACCTGACACCGCTGCTTCACCAACCCTTGAAACCATGATGGAAGCAATTAAACCGACCAAAAATTCCAAACCCTGCTCGATAATTAATGGAATAAATAATTTAGCTAAATCACGATTACTAAAAAAGTAATCCTTTTTCATAGCCCTATCCGAAAAGCTGTCCATTCTTTCCTCCTATTCTGATAACTACTAATAATATTACACCTTGGAGTCTACTCAAAGTCAAGAACTTTTTTAATTTTTCTGGAATTTTAATGATAAAAACAACCAAACTAAAGTGTTTAGTTGCTTTGTGTTATTTTTTAGGCATCATTTTCTTCGCTTTGGCTGAATAATCTGTTACCACGACTTTTATCACGGCTACAGGCTTGGTCATTTTCTCGGTAAATTCAAATCTTTTTCCAGTTTGATGTTGCATTAATTGATTTAAAGCGTGTGCTTTTTCATCATGTTTTTCTAAAAGTTCTGCTTTTCCGCGTCCAATATACGATGTAAAGAAGGCACCATACTTACATGGAATTTCATGATTGTAATCAGGTATCACTTCACCTTCAATTTGAATACAAACTTTTGGATTTTGAGCAATCAAATCAAGTTTATGTCCTTGCCTTGCTCCATGCATGTAAAAAATAAATTGATCCTTTTCTTCATCGTATTCATAGCCATAATGAAGAGGAACCACATAAGGAAACTCTTTATCAAAAAGACCTAAATGTAAAATCATATTTTTCTCAACGATTGCCTGAATTTCTGCTAAATCAGTCACTTCTCGGTCACGGCGTCTCATCTCTGGCATAAATATACCACCAATCCTTTTTTAAACATTATAACAAAAATGTAAGTTTTTTCTGTAGCTAAATATAATTTTCACTATTTTTTCAATCTATATTGCATAGCTATTTTCAATATGTTAAACTAATATCGTTTTGCTAACATTAAAATGTTTAGAATTTCACATATAGGAGTTTTTATGAAGCAAGAAAGTTATTTTGATGGTAGTTTGCTAAGTTATGTTGGCCACCGTATCATCGCTAGTCTGATTACTATTTGTACCCTAGGCATTTGTGCGCCTTGGGGGATTTGTATCATGATTAATTGGAAAGTCAAACACACTGTCATCGACGGTCACCGTTTGTACTTTGATGGTACAGCTACACAACTCTTTGGCAATTGGATCAAATGGTTAATTCTAACAATCATTACACTAGGTATTTACTCATTCTGGCTTAACATCAAGTTGGAACAATGGATTACCAAACACACACATCATTTAAATTAATAAAGAATACACGTGCAAAAACTGAACCACGTAAAAAGCTGATAGGAGAATTAAAAGCATGAAAAAATGGTTTTTAGGTTTCATTGCCATTATTTGTTTAGTTTTAGTTGGATGTTCTAAAAAGACTGATGAAAAAACGTATTACGATGATAAATTTATGTCATCTCTTGCAAAAGGTTTAGAGTCAAGATGGGCTTACACAGATAGCTGCGACGATGAATCAAAAGAATTCTACACTACTGCTATCAAAAAAGAACTTGACGAAATCGGTGAATATAGCAATCTCTCATTCAAAGATAGTAAATTACAAGAAGAAGCTATTGCTTATATCAACTCATTAAAAGAATGTAATAAAGTTGCTCAAACATTCGGAGCAGATTCATTTTATGAAAAATGGTTTGATGCTTATGATAACAGAACTGAAGTTTTAAATAAAATTAACAAAATCAAAAAGATAAAAGTTTCAAAAGCTAATCAAAAGAATTTAGATGAACTCTTAGCTTCTGGTAAAGAAGTTCAAAACAATAATAATGCAAAAGAACAAGTTCTTAATCTAATTAACTCTTTGTCATTTGCTAAAAACGAAGAAGATTCTTTCGAAGAGTATGCAGAATACACTGCTACTGTAACTAACAACACAGAATTTACAATTGAAGACTTAAGCGTGGTAGCAAAATTAAAAAATGATCAAGGCGTAGTTGTTGATGAAGAATATTTATCTCTTAACAACTGGACACCTAGCGAAACTCGTCAAGTTGAATTTGGGACTGATAAAACATTCTCAACAATTGAATATAGCATTGATTACATTGAAATAAAAGATAATTAAAACTATCCAAAACCCCAGCTAGCATTTTTTTCTAGCTGGGGTTATTTCTTTCCTCACTCCACGATTGCTCCCGCAATTTCTTGTGGGGTGATATTAGTGAAATATTGTGTAGTCTCTATGGTTCGGAGTTTGTCTAAGACGTCTTGGTATTCGTAGCGAAGGCCAATGAGTTCTTCTTCAATATCTGAAACGTCTTTGATGCCAAAAAAGTCACCATAAATTTTAAGACCTGTTATCACAGATTTTTCGACTTTCACATAACTTGTCAGCTTACCTGCTGGGTAGCGGATTGAACGTTTGATGGTGTAGTCTGGTGATTTGCCGTAAGTCCAATCCCAAGTGCCAAATTGCTCACCAGCAAGTTTCTCAATCTCAGTCAGTTCCTCATCAGAAAAGACGTACTCGGTCATATCTGGATAAGATGCTTTCATTTTGTCTAATAATCTCTCTGAAAACTCTTGAACTGTGATTTTCTCTGGTAATTCATCCAAAATATTGGTCACACGCGCACGCACTGATTTAACACCTTTTGACTCGATTTTATCTTTTGAAACCTGCAGGGCATTACCAAGAACAGTCATGTCCACGTCAAAAAGCAGGCAACCATGATGCATCATGCGACCTTTGTAATAAGCTTGTGCATTACCACAAAACTTTTTGCCATCTATTTCAAGGTCATTTCTTCCAGTGAAGGACGCTGTCACACCAAGATCAGCAATGGTTTCAATGACAGGTTGTGAGAAGGTCTTAAAATCAAAGGCACCTTCTTGGGTTTTATTAGAAATAATGGTGTAGTTCAAATTATTAAGATCATGGTATACTGCTCCGCCACCTGACAAACGGCGAACGACATGAATCCTGTGTTCATCAGTGTAAGCCTTGTTAATCTCTTCAATTGCATTCTGGTGTTTTCCAATCACAATGGTCGGCTCATTTATCCAGAGAATAAAAAGCTCATCTTCGTCTCGCAATTCACGAAAAGCGTAAGCTTCCAAGGCAATATTGTAAAAGGGATTGTGGGACTTGTTAACGATGTATTTCATCTGAAAGCTCCTTCATTTTTCATTAGGCTTAGTATATCAGAATCAAATCCCACCGTCTCTTAATTTGCTCATTAATTCTCCCAAGCTTTTCTAAGGCGTCTGACACAATCTGGGATGTCTTCCAAATCAATCTTACTAAATCCAAGAAAGAGGCTTTCCTGCGGACAAGCCGCTTTTTCTTGCCAAAATTGCATAGTATCATAAACTCGGACACCTTCTTTTTCAGCACGTTTAATGACATCACACTGATTGATTTTATCTGGAAAAGTCACCAGAAAATATTGTCCACTAACATTTGAAGATAGTTTAATTGGAGCCTTAAATTGCTCGAATTCCTTTTCAAATGCTTCATAACGTTTTTTGAAGACGTGATTCATTTTGCGAACCAAGCGGTCGTAATCACCACTCGATAGGATATTGGCTAGAGCAATCTGATTTAAGAGATTAACCGTGCTATTGTAAAGCTTGAATTGTTCTAAAAAACTCTCAGTGAATTGTTCTGGCAAAACCATATAACCCATACGAAAAGACGGTGAAAGGATTTTTGAAAAAGTCCCCAGATAAATCACACGACCCAGATAGTCAATTGATTTCAAGGCTGGGATGGGACGTTGGTAATAACGGAGCTCGCTGTCATAGTCATCCTCAAGAATAAAAGAATTGTGCGCTTCAGCAAAACTCAAGAGTTCACGACGTCTAGAAATCGGCATAATCATACCAAGCGGAAATTGGTGAGAGGGTGTGGTATAAATCATTTCAATTTCAGCACTTTCAGCCACTTGCGTCAATTCTAAGCCCTTGTCATCAACGTCAGCAGTTATGATAGGATAGTGATTTTTTTTAAAGATTTCACGCGCCTTAGGATAACTCGGGTCTTCCATCAGAACACTTCTTTTCGTGTTCCCCAAAAACTGGCAAATATAATCCAAAGATTGTTGAAGCCCGCTAGTGATAATGATTTGGTCTGGGTGACATTTTACCCCTCGAATACGCTCCAGATAACGACTGATTTCCTTTCTCAGTTTGTACTCTCCCTGAAAAGGCTGCAAGGTTGACAATTGCTCTGCTTTATCTAGCTCATCAAGGGCATTTTGATAATGTTTTTTCCAAACTTTCTTGGGAAATAGATTACTCGTATGGCTGCTGTTGGTCAAATCGTAAACAATGTGGTCGTCATCAGACTTGGCTTCAGTTTTTGAAATGGGCTCGGTCAAAGTTCTTTCTGACTGAAAAGCCTTTGGCATTTTTAAAACGTAAAAGCCTGCATTTTGACGGCTCTCGATATACCCTTCTAGGGTCAGCTGCATGTAAGCTCGGTCAACCGTATTTCGACTGACGCTTAGCATTTTTGCTAGGGTTCGTGTTCCTAACAGTTTCTCATCAGGCGCTAAATAGCCCTGCAAAATATCTGATTTTATCTGCTGGTAAATCTGCTGGTACAGGGGACTACTCCCTGCACTGCGATTAAGATGTATCATATTTCCTCCAAAGTGGCACCTAAAAATTTTTAAATACTGGTACTTTTTATTATACCACGTATCCTTTACAATTTAGACTGAGGTGAAAAAATGAAGCAAAATCGTACAAATGATAGCAAATATATTTTCTTAATTTTTCTAGCTATCTGTTTTTTAGCAACTGGTGGCATCTTTGTTAAACTCAGTCCCTTACCACCAATCAACACTGGATTTTACCGTGTTTTATTTTCCATCCCCATGCTGATGCCTTTTCTCAAGAAGTCTGAGTTACAGGCTTTAAACCGCAAACAAATCGCAACAATCGTTTTAGCGGGAGCATTTTTAGCGGGTGATTTAACTTTATGGAATAGCTCATTTTCGTATACTAGTGTGGCTAATGCCAATCTTTTGGTGAATCTTACCCCATTCACTGTTATTCCAGTCAGTTATTTCCTATTCAAAGAAAAAATGACACCTAAATTTTTGTTTGGCGGTCTCGTTACACTTATTGGTGTGCTGGTTCTCATGGCAAATAAAGTGAGTATGTCTCCAGACCGTCTGCTTGGAGATTCACTGAGTCTTGGCTCATCTGTCTTTTACGCCATGTTTATGATTACAGTTTACAAATTGCGCGATTCGGTAACATCAACCATCATTATGTTTATCAGTGCTTTTGGAACTCTACTGGTACTAGCTACTGTGATTTTCTTTACCGAAGGCTTTTATGTGCCACAGAATTTTGGTGAGCTTTGGCCACTTTTGGCACTAGCTCTCGTCTCTCAAATTTTAGGGCAAGGCTTATTAGCTTATTGTTTGGGAAAAGTGAATGCTTGCCTATCATCCTTAATTACCCTATCTCAGCCAGTCGTTGCCGCATTATACGCTTGGGTAATTTTTAACGAGAACTTAAATCTGCAAACTGTCATCGCCATTTTAATTACATTGACAGGTGTTTACCTTGCTAAAACACAAACATCAACTAACATCGCACAAGAAAAAGCTTAGTCTTTTTAATTGTTACATTCAAAACAGAAACATCCTCAAAACTTAATTCACACTTCAATTTTCATGCTCAACTAAAAAGGATTGCAGTAAACACTTAATTGTGACTGCAATCCCTTTTTTATTTGTGAAAAATTCACATATAAAGAGCATGAGAATACTATCTCATACTCCTTTTAATCTATACTAACTGGTAAGAACTTGTTGAATCATAGCACAAATAAATACCAAATTTATCAGTAAATAAACCTGAAGAAATCTAATTTCACCTGGGAAAAGTAACGGAAACTCTTGTGTATTTCCTTTTTTTCGATAATATTTTGAAAAAAAGATACTGATTTCACCAATTAACACAGAAATAATAAAGAATACATAAAGAAATATTCTATTGTCATAACCATCAGGTATACCATTATTGAAATGCACCACAATTATCTCAGGTGAGAATAAAAATAGAGCCGTTGCAAAGACAAATACTAAAAAATAAAGCAACCTAACATATAAAGAAAATTTGTTCATGTTACACTTCCAATAAACTAGTTAATTTCATAATGTCTAATTTCTTAAAAAGTATACAACTTAAAAATAATTTTTCAAGTGTTAACATTCATAGCACATGTCAAACTATTTCTTCGGTGGATTGTGAATGGCTTGTCCGATGGTGTCTAGAAAAGCTTCGTACATGTTTTCTGAGAAAGTCGGGTGCCCATGGATAGCTTGGGCCACGTCATCAACGGTCAACTCATTTTCCATGATGGTTGCTGCTTCGTTGATGAGCTCTGCAGCTGCTGGTCCAATGATATGAACCCCCAAGATTTCATGGTACTTGCTATCTGCAATGACTTTGACAAATCCTTGAGCTTCATTTGAAGCGATAGCGCGTCCATTACCAGAAAAACTTGATTTGCCAATCAAAATATCACCGTATTGCTTGCGCGCAGCTTCTTCGGTCAATCCGACCATGGCAACTTCTGGATGCGTATAAACTGCTGCGGGAGTGTACTTGAGTTTTGCTTTGCGATGATTACCAGAAAGAGCATTCTCAGCAGCCACTTCTCCCATGCGGTAAGCAGCGTGCGCCAGCATTTTCTGACCGTTGACGTCGCCTGGGGCATAGATGCCTGGTATTGACGTCTCTTGATAATCGTTAACTTTGATACGATTGCCGTCCATCTCTAAGTCGAGATTTTCAAGACCTTTCATCTGTGGCACACGTCCAATAGATAGCAGAGCTTTATCAGCTTGGATGGTCTCACCATTTGATAATTTCAAGCTTAAGTAACTTGTCTCATCAATGATTTCGCTCACCCCAACATTTGTCTTAATGGTCATGCCTTTTTTCGTCAAGATGTTTTGCAATTCTTGTGAGATTTCTTTGTCCATTGCTGGAATAATGCGGTCAGCCATTTCGATAACAGTCACCTCAACGCCGTAAGATGCCCAAACCAAACCAAGCTCGATTCCAACAACGCCACCACCCATGACAACAAGAGATTTCGGCATCTCACGTAAATCAAGAATCTCATCAGATGTCAAAACACGTGGCGAATCAATGCCAGGAATATTGATACGTGACACTTTGGAACCTGTAGCAAGAATAATTTTGCGCCCTTTGATGACTTCAGAACCGATAAGGACTGTTTTATCAGGATTGACTTTGGCAAGTCCATTAAAAATGGTTACTTTATTGGCTTTTAGAAGTGAACGGACACCGCCAGTTAGCGTTTTTACAACCGTATTTTTAAAATCAACGGTCTTGTCCATGTCAATACTGTAATTCGTTGAGGCAAGATTAATGCCTCGGCCTGCAGCAATTTTAAGGCCGTCTAAAATTTCAGCATTCTTGAGATAAGTCTTAGTTGGGATACAACCAACATTCAAGCAAGTCCCACCGAATTCTGATTTTTCAACGATAGCAACCTTAGCCCCTAACTGTGCTCCGCGAATGGCGGCATAGTAACCCGCAGGGCCACCACCAACGACAATCAAGTCATATTCATCTGCCACTAAATCAGCTGCGCTAAAAACTCCAGCTTTAGCAGAAACAGCATCTGGTACTTCAAGACCTGCAGACTCAAGTTGACTAGCAGCTTCCTTGAGACTGACCTCTTCAGCAATCACTTTCCCTTCTGCTCCGATATATCCAATCACTTCAGTCACTGGCACCACATCACCATCTGGGTGCACAATTTTCAAAAGCACACCAGAGTCGTCAGCTTCGATTTCCATGTTAGTTTTGTCGGACATGATTTCAAGAAGAATATCACCTTCGTTCACTACATCGCCTTCAGAGAATTTCCACTCGAGAATCTCACCTTCTTGCATGTCCACACCAAGCTTTGGCATGATAATTTCTACTGCCATAAATTTCCTTTCTTATCTTTTTAATCTCAAATCAATAGTTCCAAAGGATTTTCCAGCAACGCTTTTAAATCCAACATAAATTTAGCGCCATTCATCCCGTCGACCAAACGGTGATCAATGGTCAAGCTAAGTCCCATAATTGGACGAATCACTACCTGTCCATCAATGGCAACCGGCGTGTCAACAGTCGCTGAAATTCCTAAAATAGCAGAGTTTGGCTGATTAATAATTGGGTTAAAGGACTTAACCCCAAACATCCCTAAGTTTGTGATAGAGAAAGTTGACCCAGACATATCAGCTGCTTTTAATTTGCCAGCTTGCGCTTTTTGAATCACATCTTTTGAGGCAACCACAAAATCAGACAAGGTCATCTTATCAGCTCCATGAACAACTGGAACCACCAAACCATCTGGCAAGCCCACGGCAATACCCAGATTGACAAAATGATGCAGCTCAATAGCTTTCGCGTCATTAATCAAAGAGGCATTTAAATAACGATGCTCCTCTTTCATCAAGATCTTCGTAACCGCAAGGCCAATCAAATCAGTTACAGTCACCTTGTAGCCCGTTTTTGCCATGATTGGCTCTATCAACTGCTTACGAAGCGCCAAAAGATTCGTCATATCAATGTCATAATCAAGCGTGAAAGTTGGAGCTGTAAAGTAAGACTTCGACATGCCTTTTGAAATCGCCTGACGCATGCCAGACATTTTAATCACTTCGATACCATCTGGCACACTGTGAACCTCCTCACTACTCTCACTCTTATCGGCACCTGCTTTAGCAAGGACATCATCTTTAGTAATCTTGCCACTAGCACCAGTTCCAGCGATACCAGAAAGCTCAAGGCCCATATCTGCCGCAATCTTACGAGCAAGCGGCGTCACGCGCACCTTAGCAAACTTCGCCACGTCATCTTTATGAATACGTCCATTTTCACCAGTCCCACTAACCTCATCAAGCGCGATTCCACGCTCTGCGGCTAGCTTTCTTGCTGCTGGTGTAGCACGTATCTTACCTTTTTGAAAAATAGCTGACGCATCAGACGGTTGAGAGAAATCAGCTGATGCTTCCTGAACAGGCTCTAACTGTTCAGCCTGCCCTTCTCCCACCAAATCATCAACGTTTTCCCCTGCTGCTCCGACATAGCCAATCACTTCAGTCACTGGCACCACGTCACCAGCTGGGTGCACGATTTTCAGTAGAACACCTGAGTTTTCAGCTTCGATTTCCATATTAGTTTTGTCGGACATGATTTCAAGGAGAATGTCACCTTCGTTCACAACATCGCCTTCGGAAAATTTCCACTCGAGAATTTCTCCCTCTTGCATGTCAACGCCAAGTTTTGGCATGATAATCTCATTTGCCACAGAAAGCACCTCCTTTTAATTCGCGCGCCCGTTTCGAGTCATCTTATAAATAGCTGCTTTAATCTTTTCGACATCAGGTAGGATAGCTTGTTCCAAAACACTGGCATAAGGCACTGGTACATCTTCACTCGCCAAACGCACAATTGGATAATCAAGATAATCAAAAGCTTCGCTTTCTGTAACCTGCGCAGCTATTTCTCCAATAAACCCACCCGTTTTATAAGCGTCATTGACTAACATCAACTTACCCGTTTTCTTAACCGAGTTGACAATCAAATCCTTATCAAGCGGAATGAGGGTGCGAGGGTCAACCACTTCAACGCTAATGCCGTCAGCAGCCACTTCATCAGCAGCTTTAAGAACACGCTCCAACATGCGACCATAAGTCACAATCGTCAAATCAGTTCCTTCACGTTTAACGTCTCCCTTACCAAGAGGAATGTAAGCATCACTATCTAGAAAAACCTCTTCTTTCTTGCCATACAAAGCTTTTGGCTCCATGAAAATGACAATATTGTTATCTCGAATGGCTGATTTTAAAAGACCTTTGGCGTCATTTGCAGTTCCAGGTGCCACCACTTTAATGCCTGGAATATGCGTCAACCAAGCCTCCAAAGATTGCGAGTGCTGAGCCGCTGAACCGATTCCTGAACCTGATGCTACCCGAAAAGTGACCGGCGTTTTCAACCCACCACCAAACATGTAATTGTTTTTAGCACCATTGTTGACAATGGCATCCATCATAATGGTGATAAAATCCATGAAAGTCACGTCAACAATCGGACGAAGACCTGTAATAGCAGCTCCAATTGCACTCCCAGCAATAGCCGCTTCTGAAATTGGAGTGTCTCTGACACGTTCTGAACCAAATTCTTCAAACATTCCTACAGACGTGCCAAAATCTCCGCCGTAAATTCCGACATCTTCTCCCATGAGAAAAATGGACTCATCTTTTCGCATTTCTTCTGTCATGGCAAGATTGATTGCCTCGCGCAAGGCCATTTGTTTTGTTTCAGTCATTATTTTTCTCCTCTATTAATGAAAGGCTGCTTAGTCTACCCAGACATCTTCAAAAGCGACTGACAAATCTGGTGCAGGACTATTTTTAGCAAATTCATAAGCCTCATCGACTTCTTTCACCACTTGAGCATCAATAGCATCAAGTTCGGCAATACTTGCTAGCTCATGTTCCGTCAAATAAGTACGGAATTTGACAAGCGGATCTTTTTTCTTCCACTCATCCACCTCTTCTTTGCTACGATATTTTCCAGCATCAGCTGTTGAATGCCCGAACCAACGGTAAGATTCTACCTCAACAATCGCAGGGCCATTACCAGAACGCACATGTTCCACTGCCTTGCCCATTGTCTCGTAAACTGCTAAAACATCATTGCCATCCTCACAATAAAATCCTGGAATACCATAAGCTTCTGCGCGTGTATAAAGGTGAGGTGTATTTGTCGCACGCTTGATATTCATCGAAATTCCGTAGCGATTATTGATGATATAAAAAATCACTGGGAGTTTCCAAGTAGCTGCTAAGTTGACCGATTCATGAAAAGAGCCTTCGTTGGTTGCCCCGTCGCCAGAAAAAGCCACAACGATATTGCCAGTTTTTTGATAATCTTGGGTAATCGCTGCGCCAACAGCAAGGGCATATCCACCACCAACAATCCCATTCGTGCCGTAATTGCCTTTTTCAAAATCAGCCAAGTGCATGGAACCACCGCGACCTTTTGACACACCCGTTGCTTTTCCAGCAAGCTCGGCCATCATTTTATTCAAATCCATATCTTTGGCAATGCTTTGTCCATGCCCACGGTGATTTGAAAAAATAATATCATCGTAAGATAAATGAGCAATCGCTCCAACACTAGCCGCCTCTTCTCCAACAGAAAAGTGTGTCATTCCTTGGACAAAGCCACGACGGACTAGCTTATTAATTCGCATATCAAATTCACGAATACGCTGCATCTTCAGATACATTTCCATATATAGTTCTCGAGACAAAGTCATCTTTTGCCCTCCAATTATCTTTTTCGTAGTCCATTCATCATATGATAATATCCAGCAAATCACAAATTATTTAACCGCTTTTTTGCAAACGCTTCGAGGTAAATTAAAAAGACGCTAGCTACGCCTTGGATTAACAAGATTTCTAAAATTAGTCGGCCAATAAAAAAAGCAAGCGGCCGGGAAAACCACTTGCTTCGGAGTTATATGAAAAGTTTTTAGGATGATTATATTATATGATTTTCACTTTTATGCTGCATCCGTCTTAAGACCTATTTTTATTTTTTAAACATTTTTCTTTAAAAAGTTGACTTATCTCTAAAAAGCTTTACAATGATATCAGCAAAGAAAGAATCAGATGGGGGATTTGTTTTTGTTTCAACATTATAAAATTATTCAGCGCTTAATTCATATCCTATCAGCTCTTGTCTTTATCGTTTCGTGTGCCTGTATTTTTTGGCTATACCAACACGGCTATCTGACTAATCAGGAAAAAATCCAAGCACTAATTGGACAGGATAAAGTCTGGGGTGCACTCTTTTTCACCCTTTTTCAAATGATGCAAGTTGTCGTGCCAATCGTTCCAGCAAGTCTGACCATGATGCTTGCTGTCATGACTTTCCATCCTCTTGTTGGTGTTTTGACAAGTTGTATCGGAATTATTATCGGCACAATGATTTTATTTTTGCTAACACGTTGGTATGGAAAGCGTTTCTGCCTTCTCTTTATCAAAGAAAGTACACTGAAAAAATACGAAGATTTGATTGAAGGTCATAAATCCTTTACCGTGATTTTCATTATTTGTATGCTTCTACCTTTTGCCCCTGCAGACTTACTGGTTATGTTAGCAGCTCTCAGTAACATGCAGTTTAAAACCTTCGCTAGAATCATCGTCTGCTGCAAACCCATCTCAATTATCGGTCACATTTTACTGCTTTTTTATGGTGGTGAATGGGTCATTCATATCATCTAAGTTCTGGGAATTTTTCTTGGAACTTTTTGTTATTTTTATAGCGCAAACGTTTGCATTATTTAAACTTTCTGCTAAAATAAAAGAAAAAGTCTTTCTCTTTGAGGTACTCGATCATGACAAATGAAACTTTGATGCAATACTTTGAATGGTATTTACCAAATGACGGCAAGCACTGGAAACGTTTGGCAGCTGATGCTTCTCATCTTGCCCAAAAAGGTATCACCAAAATTTGGATGCCCCCTGCTTTTAAAGCGACGCATGATGGTGATGTGGGCTATGGCGTCTATGACCTTTTTGACCTAGGTGAATTTAACCAAAAAGGAACCGTTCGAACAAAATACGGAACAAAAGCTGACTACCTTGAAGCTATTTCAGCTCTTAAAAGTAATGGTATTGAGCCATTGGCTGATGTTATTTTAAATCACAAGGCTGCAGCTGACCACACTGAAACTTTTAAGGTTGTCGAGGTTGCTCCTGAAGATCGGACAAAAGTCCTCAGTCAGACTTTTGAAATTGAAGGGTGGACAAATTTTACCTTTGATGGTCGCCACCATGCCTACAACGATTTTGAATGGCATTGGTATCACTTTACTGGCACAGACTATGATGTCAAAACTGGCAAAACGGGCATTTTCCAAATTCAAGGAGACAATAAAGGCTGGGCAAACCAAGATTTAGTTGACGGTGAAAATGGGAATTACGACTACCTTATGTATGCCGACCTAGATTTCAAACATCCAGAAGTCATTAAAAATATCTACGATTGGGCTGATTGGTTTGTTGAAACAACTGGTGTTAAGGGATTTCGTTTAGACGCCATTAAGCACATCGATTCTTTCTTCATGGGAAACTTTATCCGTGATATGAAAGCCAAGTACGGCAATGATTTTTACGTTTTTGGTGAATTTTGGAACGGTGATGAAAAGTCAAATAATGATTACCTAGCAAGTACTGATTATCGATTTGATTTGGTCGATGTTCGTCTACACCAAAATCTCTTTGAAGCAAGTAAAGCCAAAGAAACTTATGATTTACGTCAGATTTTCGAGCAAACTTTAGTGAAAAATCATCCAGATTCTGCTGTTACTTTTGTTGATAATCATGATACCCAACGTGGTCAAGCACTGGAATCAACTATCGAAGAATGGTTTAAACCAGCAGCTTATGCCCTCATTTTACTTCGTCAAACTGGACTTCCTTGCATTTTCTACGGAGATTATTACGGCATTTCGGGACAATTTGCTCAGGAAAGCTTCCAAACTGTCGTTGATAAATTGCTTGAACTTAGAAAAAACGCCGTTTATGGTCAAGAACTAGATTACTTTGACCAAGCTAACTGTATAGGCTGGACTTGCCTTGGAGATGACAAACACCCTACTGCTCTTGCTGTTCTCATCAACAATAGTAAATCCACATCAAAGCGCATGTTTGTTGGAGAAAAATGGGGTGGTAAATTGTTCACTGATGCTCTTGGCAACCAAGCTGCGCATGTCCAAATCGATGAGCAAGGCTATGGCGATTTCCTAGTCGGTGAAAAATCAATCAGCACTTGGATACCACTAGCAAAATAATGATCTAAAAAAAGCGATTAGAAAATATTTCTAATCACTTTTTTGCATATTTATATTTATGTAACAAAACAAATGGTCTATCCAGCTTGTGCTGTCTGCATTTGATAATAAACGCCTTGTTTTGTCATTAGCTCGTCATGGGTACCGTATTCTACGATGTCACCATCAACCATTACTAAGATACAGTCGGCTGATTGAATCGTTGACAAACGGTGAGCGATGATAAAGCTTGTACGACCCTTCATCAATTTTTCAAAGGCTTCTTGAACAAGGATTTCTGTGCGAGTATCGATAGATGATGTCGCTTCGTCCAAAATCAAGATTTTTGGTAATTTCACAAAAATACGAGCGATAGTCAAAAGCTGACGTTGACCTTGTGACAATGACGCTCCCGCATCAGACAAGTAAGTGTCATAACCATTTGGCAATTGACGAATGAAGAAATCTGCGTTGGCTGCTTTTGCTGCTGCAATCACTTCTTCACGAGTAGCCTCTGGATTACCATAAGCGATGTTATCATGAATTGTTCCGACTTTTAACCAAGTCTCTTGCAGAACCATACCGATTTGTTGGCGGAGCTCTTCAACTGAGTAATCAGCCATTGACACGCCATCAAGGTAAATTGCACCCTTATCAACTTCGTAGAAACGCATCAAAAGATTAATCAAAGTTGATTTACCAGCACCAGTCGGCCCAACGATAGCAACTTTAGAAGCGGCAGGGATTGAGAGATTCAAATGATTAATCAAAGTTTTCTGTGGTGTGTAACCAAATGACACATCTTTAAATTCAATTTGTCCTTGAATCTTATCAGCATCAAGCTGTGCTTTTACTGGAAGTGGCTCGTATTCTTCATCTAAAATATCGTAAAGTCGTTCCGCACAGGCAATGGCTCCTTGCAATTCAGACAAGACTGATGAAATATCATTAAATGGTTTGGTATATTGAGTGACGTAATTCAAGAAAGTTGTCAATTGACCAACGGTAAAGGCACCTGACATGATACGGAGAGCCCCAACACCTGCAAGCAAAGCGTAAATCAAACTATTGATAAAGCGTGTTGATGGGTTAACCGTTGATGAATAGAAAATGGCACCTTGTGAATAGTCCGCATAAGTATCATTGATTTCTGTGAAAGTATCAATCGCTGCTTCTTGCGCATTAAAGACATGCAAAAGACTTTCTTGACGAATCATCTCTTCAATGTACTGCGTTTGGCGACCACGAGATTTAGTTTGTTTTTGATACAAATGATAGCTCTTATTAGCAATAAAGCGTGCTAAGAAAAGAGATAAAGGTGTCAAAATAAGCACCAAACCAAGCATCAATAAATCAATGTCAGCCATTGTCACGATAGTAATGATAATTGTCAAAACCCCAATGAAAAATTGGTTGAAGACCATCAAGAGACCATTACTTAATTGCTCAGCGTCAGTTGTGACACGACTGACCAAATCACCAGAACTCTTCTTATCAAGATAAGAAATTGGCATTTGGTTCAATTTTGCCATAACTCTTTGACGAAGATCATAGATATAACCAAAGGTCAAACGATTGTAAATCAATGGATTCAACCACTGAACCAAAGTATTTAGACCAATGACAATTGCCATTTTCGTGATAATCGGGATAATCAAGGTCAATGATTTTGGTGATAACACCACGTCAACTGCATTACCAATTAGGACAGGAAGGTAAACCGTTAGAGCCACTTGGGCAATTGTTCCAAGAGTCGCTCCAATCACAAGTCCCTTTTGAGAAAGAAGTTCTTTAAACAAACGACGACTTGTATCAGATTGTTTTCTTGCTTTCATCTTCTAGTCCTCCTTTCCTTTTTGGTGTTGTGAGTAATGGATGTCTCGGTAAAGCTCATTAGTTGCAAGCAAGTCATCGTGACTAGCAAATCCTAGTTGATGTCCCTTATCCAAAAGCAAAATCTTATCAGCAGCCTTCAAACTATTAGTACGTTGTGAAATCAAAATCAAAGTTGTATCACTCAGTTGCTCATGAATAGCAGTCAATAATTTTGATTCTGTCAAGTAATCAAGGGCTGATGTTGAATCATCCAAAATAAGAAGCGGAGCTTTTTGAACAATAGCACGCGCAATCGTCAAACGTTGACGTTGCCCACCAGAAAAATTACGTCCAAAAGCTTCAACTGTCGCATCAAGCTGTCCTTCTTTTTCAGAAACAAAATCACTCGCTTGTGCAATATCCAAAGCTTTCCAAAGCGTCTCATCGCTCACATCACCCTTCATTCCTAGAGTTAAGTTAGAACGAATCGTACCTTGGAAAAGCTCGGCTTTTTGTGGCACCACATTTACCCATGAGCGCCACTCACCTAAGGTTTTAGGCGATTTTTGATTTTGGAAAATGGCTAAGCGACCTTCCTGAGGTGTGTAGAGATGTGTAAGGAGTTCAACTAAGGTTGATTTCCCTGAACCCGTTCCTCCAATAACTCCTAAAAAGTCACCTGAATTTAGTTGAAAATCAATGTGTGATAGTGATGGTTCTGCTGCTGTTGGATAAGTGAAGCTCATATCACTCACGCTAACCGCAAAATCAGATGTCATTTCTTCAAGCTCAGTCGACAAGTCTTCAGACTCTTTTTCAAAAACTTCTGTGATACGTTTAGCACTGATAAATGATTGGTTAAGAGAGGTTACAAGCATTGTCATCTTAAGCAATTCAGTCAAAATTTGCAAAAGGTAGTTAACCAAGGCAATCAACATCCCTTGAGAAAGAAGATCTTTACCGATTTGGATATTTCCTTGCCAAATGACAAGAATCAAAGTGCTGTTTACCACAAGGTAAGTCAGTGGGGTTACCAAACTTGATAAGCGCCCCGCTTTTAATTGCAAGTCAGTGTAGTTTTGGTTAGCAGCCGCAAATTCTCTTTCTTCCTTGTCCACTTGACCAAAAGCTCGAATAACACGAACCCCTTCTAATTGTTGACGTGTCATGTTAACAATCTTATCTGTCGCACGACGAATCTTAGCATAGATTGGATTCAAAAGATGTGACATGGTAAAGACAATCACAAATAAAATGGCAACCATGACCAAAAAGTCGATAGTCATCTTAGGGCTGATATTAAAAGCCATGATGATGGCACCAAAGACAATAATCGGTGCGCGTAAGAAAAGACGCAAGAATTGGTTAATTCCTGTTTGGATTTGGTAAGTATCGCTGGTTAAGCGTGTTACCAAACTTGAAGTTGTCAGTTTATCACGGTCTTCCTTACTCAAGCCCATGATTTTTTTAAACAAATCCTTGGTCAGCTGACGCGTATAGCCAACTGCGGCTTTTGAAGAAAAGTATTGTGCAGTAATCGCCACAATAACACCGACAACAGCGAATAGGAACAAAAGTCCAATCATCAAAACAAGATTCATCTTGTTATTGCTTGGAATAATCGTATCAACGATTCGCGCAATGATAATAGGAACTAATAATTCAAAAGATGCTTCAAACAATTTGAAAAGGGGACCTAAGACAGTCTCTTTAAGGTACCCTTTGAAATAACGACTTAAATATTTCATATTTCTCTTTTTTAATAGAGATATTAAACTCTAAACCTTACTATTTTAAAATAAGCTCATTAATTCAATCAAATATAAATTAAAATGAACCTCACGCGAGTAGTAAATATTACCACCATTTCGATATAGCTGTCCACCTGAAATCAAAGCCAGAGGATGATAGTAAAAATAAGATTCACCAGTCGTGTTACCAAGACTTGGAGCTACTACATCGCGTGAATAAGTTTTAGCTAAAGTAATTGTATTTTTACTACCGTGCCTTGCAACATAATCAATATAAGATGTTCCAAAGTTATAAGCTTGAACAGCTGTCCAAACATCTACTCCTGCCTCATGGGCTAAAGAAAGATTTTCTGAAAGGACTGTGACCCCTTGGCGAATACTCGTTTTACTATCAGTGATGGAATTAGCAACGCCGTCTGAACTTTCGCTAGATTGCATAACGTCGCCATCATTTCCCTTTGTTTCTGTGTAAATCATTGCCAAGACCAACTCAACGTTGGCTGTGGTGTCATTATCGTCTAAAATCTCTTTGACCATGCTTTTATACTGCAATACATTATGAACATTTTCATGAGTGACGTAAACTTGGTAGCCACAGAAAATGACAAATGCCAGTACAATCAGGCGTTTTAAGAACTTAAACATTATTTATTTTGAATATCCTCTATATTTTTAATCAAGATGGAATAGGTTCCATTTGGATTTTGAATAAATTCAACCGACTCAGCGTCTTCATAAACATTATTAGGAACAATCAATTGAATACCATTTGACAGTGACAATTTTTGATTCTCTAATTTTTTCGTTTGACGCGAGTGGTCAATATCCGACACCTGAATAGGCTCTGGAATGCTCTCTTTCAACTCATCAACAAAGGTTAAACGAGCTGTTAAATTATTGTCAAAGAGTTGATCTGCCAGCTTTTCAGGTGATAATTCTTGCTCTTCTTCCAAGTTTTTGTGAATGGCTGCTTTCATTTTTGATTGGAAAGCAAAATCATCTTGTTGGAAGTTTTCAGCAATTTTTTGGGCTGCTTGTTCCACCATTTTAATCGATTTTTTGACCGACTGTTCAGGCTGAACTTGCAAGAGATTCTCTGAGAAATAGTTGGCAAAGCTACCATTGTGCTTAATGCGTTTTTCAATCAAATAATAATGATGGTTAACACGATTAATCACCAAGGCTTCATCTGGTGTTTGAGCCGCAGATGGGTAATTATTTTGTGTGATTTTAATCGGACTTTCACTGTCACTTGAGATATGCGTGAAATTTTCTCTTAACGCCACACGAAGGAAAGCAAAATGCTCAACACCGTCTTTATCAAACTGGATGAAGACCAAATCATTTGTCTTTTGATTATCAGAAATGACAAACTCTTCTTTCCAAAGCTGAGCGATTTTAACGGATGATTCCATCAAATCATCACTTAAATAACTAAGAAAGACATTGTCTTCTGAGAACGTTCCACGTTTGGCTTCATCTGAGAAAACTTTGCTTAATTTTTTACGAAAATACTCATCAATACGCGGCGTAATCGTCAATAACTGATCTGACAAAATCAATTCCGTATCATTTGGCGTAAATTGATGAATAACAATGCGTTTAATATACAAATCAATCATGGTTAAGTCTGTCTGAACACTTAAAAGTGTTCAGCTGTTCGTTAATAAAGTGGGAAAGCATCTGTCAATGCTTTAACCTCACGACGAACCTCCTCTAAAATAGTTTCGTTTTGATAGTTTTCAAGAGCTTTTACAATCAATTCAGCAATAAGGCGTGATTCTTTCTCACCCATTCCACGACTGGTAATGGCTGGTGAACCAATACGAATACCAGATGTCTTAAACGGTGACAAGGTTTCAAATGGAATAGAATTTTTGTTAAGCGTAATGTTAACAGACTCAAGAATATTTTGTGCCAATTTTCCATTTTCAACCACTTTAGTCACGTCAACCAAAAAGACGTGGTTATCTGTACCGCCTGAAATGACACGGAAATCAGAGTGTTGATTAAAGACATCAGCCATAGCAGCTGCATTTTTAATCACCTGTTCACCGTATTCTTTGAAAGCTGGATCCAGCGCTTCTTTTAGAGCGACAGCTTTTCCAGCAATCACATGCATCAATGGACCACCTTGAAGACCCGGAAAGACCGCAGAATTAATTTTCTTAGCAATAGCTTCATCATTCGTCAAAATGAGTCCGCCACGAGGGCCACGAAGGGTTTTGTGAGTAGTTGTCGTTGTCACATGAGCATATGGGACTGGACTTGGGTGATGACCAGATGCCACAAGACCAGCAATGTGGGCCATATCAACCATTAGATAAGCACCAACGCTGTCTGCAATCTCGCGGAATCTCGGAAAATCAATAATACGTGAATAAGCTGACGCCCCAGCAACGATTAATTTAGGTTTGACTTCTTTAGCCAAATCTGCCAATTTATCATAATCGATACGTTCTGTGACAGGGTCAACTGAATAAGAGACAAAGTGGTATGTTTTTCCTGAAAAGCTGACTGATGCCCCATGAGTCAAGTGACCACCTGCAGCCAAATCCATTCCAAGGACAGTATCACCTGGTTGGATTAAAGCCATGTATGCTGCGGCATTAGCTTGACTTCCTGAATGCGGTTGAACATTGGCAAACTTAGCACCAAACAATTCTTTGGCACGTTCGATAGCCAAATTTTCAACCACGTCCACACAATCAGTACCGCCATAATAACGTTTGCCAGGATAACCTTCGGCATATTTATTTGTCAGTACCGTTCCTTGAGCTGCCATAACAGCTTTAGAAACAACATTTTCAGAGGCAATGAGTTCAATGTTATTTTGTTGACGAACTTCTTCCGCATGGATAGCTTGCCAAAGTTCGGTGTCAAATGCTTCGTAGTTTTCCTTGTCAAAAATCATATCCTTATCTCCTTTTGATAAGATCAAGTCACAATCTTCTCTCGATTGTAAAAGCCGAAACAGTATCAATAAATTCCAAATCTAATCTTTTGCAAACGTCAACTCAGGGACACGCGCCAACAAATCTTCTTTTGTAATAGCTCCCTGACGTAAAATACGTGCAAAATCACCAGACAAATCCAAAATTGTCGAGTCAACACCAGTGATTGCAGCATCGTCAGCAAGCCCTTCAACTGAGTTGCCAAACTGCTTCTGAATTTGTACAAAAACTTTGCCACTTTCTTGACCAGAAATATTGGCTGACGGTCCAATGAGAGGACCGGTCTCTTTAATAAGTGCCAAAGTCTGCGGGTGTTTTGGAATTCTAAAACCAATTGTTGATAAGCCAGAATTGATCCAAGCTGGCACACGGTCATTTGCCTGTAAAATAATGGTTAACGGTCCAGGTAAAAAAGCGTCATAGAGTTTTTTTAGATAAGTTGGCTGATTTTTGGAAAAAGCTAAAATTGTCTCGTAATCTGCCACATTAAGATTCATGGCTTTGTCTTTAGGACGACGTTTTAAGTGATACACATGTTCAACTGCTTCTTCATTCATGGCTTGTGCAAAAAGCCCATAGACGGTTTCTGTCGGCAGAATCACCGCACCACCCGTTTGAAGTATTTCTTCCAAATTAGCCATTATCCATCACGACCATTCTATCTTTACCAAATATGTCTTCTAAGACACGGACACGTTTTTGTGGGAAATGTTTGCTAAGCAAAGCACGCAAACCATCTCCTTGCTTGTAGCCAATTTCAAAATAAAGTTTACCATTTTCTGATAAATGCTCACCAGCACTTTCGATAATTTGACGGTAAATAGCAAAACCATCTTCATCCGCAAAAAGCGCCAAATGTGGTTCTGAAGCAAGAACATTAACACCAACCTCATCCTCGTCATCATAAGCAATGTAAGGAGGGTTTGAGATAATCACATCAAATTTTCCTGAAATCTGATTAAAAACATCTGATTCCACAAAATCAAGCGACACTTGATTGAGCTTACTGTTTTCTTCAGCCAATTGCAGAGCAGCTTGCGAGATATCTGAGGCTGTAACTTGCCAGTCAGGTCGCGCAGACTTAAGTGAAATGGCAATAGCTCCGCTGCCCGTTCCAATATCTAAAACACGTAAATCTGCTTTGCCATTTTCCTTTAAAACCAAATCAACTAGCTCTTCTGTCTCAGGACGCGGAATCAAGACACGCTCATCAACAGCAAGTTCTAAATCACGAAAGTAAGCTTTCCCAGTGATGTACTGAGGCGAACGGTGCTCTTTTAACTGGCTCATGATGTCTTCTATCAGAGCTTGATCTTGAGCAGAAACATCTTTATTTTGATGTAAGATGAAATCAAGAAGACTCCAGCCCTTTAACTCACGAAAAACGTAAGTGAGGTTTTCTGGATCTTCTCCAATTTCTTGTAAGTTTTTTTCTAGTTGGCTGATTGTTTCAGCGTAGTTCATTATTTATTTAACTCTTCTAGTTTCTTAGTTTGATCAAAAAGAATAAGCGCATCAATCACTTCATCCAATTTACCTGACAAAATGCTATCAAGTTTTTGCAATGTCAAACCAATACGGTGGTCTGTCACACGGTTTTGTGGGAAGTTATATGTACGGATACGTTCTGAACGGTCACCAGTACCAACTGTTGATTTACGTTCAGCATCTTGTTCGTCTTGAGCGATTTGAGCAAAGTGGTCCGCAACACGCGCACGAATGACTTTCATGGCTTTATCACGGTTCTTTTGTTGTGTACGTTCTTCTTGCATTTCAACTTTAATACCAGTTGGAATGTGAACCATACGAACGGCTGTCGCAACTTTATTGACGTTTTGTCCACCAGCACCTGATGCGTGGTAAATATCTACACGCAAATCTTTTGGATCGATTTCGTATTCTACTTCTTCAACTTCAGGCATGACAAGAACTGTCGCTGTAGATGTGTGGACACGACCTTGGCTTTCTGTAACAGGGACACGTTGCACACGGTGAGCACCTGATTCATATTTCAATTTAGAATAAACAGATTGGCCTGATACCATGACAACAACTTCTTTGATACCACCGACACCATTGTATGAGGCTTCCATAACTTCAAATTTCCAGCCTTGGCTTTCAGCGTATTTTTGATACATTTGAAGAAGGTCACCAGCAAATAAAGCAGCTTCGTCACCACCAGCAGCACCGCGAATTTCCAAGATAATGTTTTTGTCATCATTTGGATCTTTTGGTAAAAGAAGAATTTTAAGTTTTTCTTCGTAATCTTCTTTTGCTGCTTTTGATTCTTTGAGTTCTTCTTTTGCCATTTCTTCAAGTTCTGGATCGCCACCAGCATCTTTAATCATTTCTTCGGCATCTTCGATGTTTTGAAGAACTTTTTTGTATTCACGGTAAACGGCTACTGTTTCACGCGTGCTTGCTTCTTCTTTTGACAAAGCCATGAAACGTTTGGTATCACTAACGACATCTGGGTCACTTAGTAATTCTCCTAATTCCTCATAACGGTCTTCGACCGCTTGTAGCTGATCATAAATGTTCATGTGTGTTTGTTATCCTCTCTCTTACAAATTCATTTCTTATTTTTCAGTTGAAATCATGGGATTAAAATAGTGTTTACGGCAAACAGGGATGTAAGTTTCATTTCCACCAATTTGAATTTGGTCTCCCTCGTAAACCGGTTTTCCATTTTCAGTTCGCAAAACCATTGTGGCTTTTTTTGAGCAAAACTGGCAAATGGTTTTAATTTCATCAATTTTATCTGCTAAAAGCAGTAGGTATTTTGAACCTTCGAATAATTCGTTCTGAAAATCATTTTTTAACCCAAAAGCCATCACAGGGACTTCTAGTTCATCAACCACACGAGCTAATTCATAGACATGCTTTTTCGTTAAAAACTGACATTCATCAATAAGAACACAATAAGGTTTCTCTGGTAAAGCTTTGACGTAAGCAAAAACATCCATCTCATTAGTAATTGCAATAGCTTCACGGCGCATACCGATACGACTAGAAACAATACCATAACCATCACGTGTATCAAGTGCTGAAGTCATGATGACAACAGGTTTTCCTTGTTCTTCATAGTTATGGGCTACTTTTAAAATTTCAATGGTCTTACCAGAATTCATGGTTCCATATTTATAATAGAGTTGAGCCAAAAGTGACAATCCTACCTTCTACTAATATTCTACTATTCTACCATAAAATCGCTCATGGATAAACAAGTAGGATAAGCAAATTAACCAGACAAAAACGTCTACACCCCACCAGACTAAGTATTTGACCAACAAAAAAAGCTAAAGCAAATTTTGCTTTAGCTTTTATCACAAAATATGATATCGGTAACCAACACTATTGAATAACAAATCAACGCACTAAAGAGCGACTAAAACGCCACTCCTTGTGCTGTTAAGTTGTTAATGCTCACTAAAAATTATAACACAGCAAGTCATGTAAATTTGATGACACTTTATTAAAAGAATCACGATTATGTTACAAAAATATGTTGTCTGAACAGAAATTCTTCAATTAAAATCCCCAAGAATCATATTGACGAAGCAAAAAGATTGAAGTATCTTATAGGAGAAAATGATATTTTTTAATATAAAGAGGTTAAACTATGAAAATTGGACTTAGAAAACCGAGTTTAAAGAAGAGCTTGAAAGCTCGTACTACTGCTAAATGGAAAAGACAAGCTAAAAAAGCTATCATTCCAGGATATGGGAAGAAAGGTTCAGGTTGGATTAAAAATCCGAAAAAAGCAGCTTACAACAAGGTCTATCACAAAACAACCTTTGGCTTGTCAGACATTTTAAAACTCTTCAAATAAATTTGTCTCAAGAACCCTATTTTAGCAAGATACGGAAATCAAGTTAGCCTTGAAACTTTCTAAAAATTTCCTGAATTTTCCTGCAAAATATGCTACAATGTTACTATTAAATGATAAAAAAGGAGACTCTTATGCCATTCGTAAAAATCGATTTGTTTGAAGGTCGTACTCAAGAACAAAAAGTTGAGCTTGCTCGCGAAGTAACTGAAGTTGTTTCACGTATTGCTAAAGCTCCAAAAGAAGCAATCCACGTTTTCATCAATGACATGCCAGAAGGTACTTACTACCCACACGGAGAAATGAAAAAGAAAAACTAATTTTTCATAGCAACTAAGTTTGAGGCGATCGTCTCAAGCTTTTTTACTGACTTAGAAATTGCTTTTTTGACCAGAAAACATTATGCTAAAACTAAGAAACTTTAAGGAGGAAAAGCATGCAACTTAGCCATAGTATTCAGATGATGGGAACTACTATTGATATCTTAATCGATTCTGACACCCCAAAAGAGCACATCGCCGAAGTTTGTCGTCTGCTAGAACTTTACAAGAATCGCTTCAGTGCTAACGATGCTGACTCTGAACTCATGGTCATTAATGATAACTCTAACATCACTCCTGTCACTGTTCACCCAGATTTATTTGATTTAATTGCGATTGGAAAAAAGCATAGCTTAGCAACTCCTAGTAACCTCAACATCGCTATTGGTCCTTTGGTACAAAGCTGGCGCATTGGTTTTGACGACGCTAGAGTTCCTAGTCCTCAAAAAATTCAAAAAGCGCTAGCCTTATCTAAACCAGAAAATATCATTTTAGATGCGACTAAACAAAGTGTCTTTCTAAGCCAAAAAGGCATGAAAATCGACCTTGGTGCTCTTGCTAAAGGTTATATTGCTGATAAAATCATGGATTATTTAAAATCAGAAAAAGTCACTTCTGCCATGATTAACCTTGGTGGAAATGTCCTTGTTTACGGCGATAATCCAAGAAACGATAAAGGCATCTGGCGAATTGGCATTCAAAATCCTCAAAAACCAAGAGGCAATCATATCGGGATTTTGACTCTCAAAAATCAATCTGTCGTCACCTCAGGCATTTATGAACGTCGCCTAAAAGTCGGAAACAAAGAATATCACCATATTTTTGACCAAGAAACTGGCTATCCTATCGAGACCGAAATGGCAAGCCTTACCATCGTTTCTGACTTGTCTGTTGATTGTGAAATCTGGACCACAAGACTCTTTGGTCTTCCCGTCATGCAAGCTCTGGCAACTATTCAAGCTACTCCGCGTATCGAAGGCATTCTCATTACTAAAGATAATCGCTTAGCTTTGACAAATGGCTTACGCTCCAACTTTCAACTCTTACGATAAAAACAAAACACATCTAGGAAAAATCCTAGATGTGTTTATTTATGTCTAAACGCTTATTTTTTTGGTTTTCCGTTTAAAATCAAATTAAGAACAACAGCAAATAATGCAGCAATAACAATACCATTTGTTAAGAACATTTGAACTGTATTTGGAAGGCTAACAAAGAGATTTGTTCCGTTAAAACCAACTCCACAAGCGATTGAAACCGCAGCAATGATAAAGTTGTATTCGTTATTTTGGAAATCAACTTGATTTAGCATTTGAATCCCTTGAAGAGCTACCATACCAAAAAGAACAATCATAGCACCACCAAGAACTGGACTTGGAATCATTTGTGCCATTGCACCGAATTTTGGAAGAAGCCCAAGAATCACAAGGAACAAAGCTGTATAGTAAATTGGACGACGTGTTTTGATTCCTGAAATACGAACCAAACCAACGTTTTGTGAGAATCCAGTATATGGGAAAGTATTGAAAATACCTCCAAGAAGAACGGCTGCACCTTCTGCACGGTAACCGTTACGAAGACGTTTGCTGTCTAATTTTTCACCAGTCAAATCTGACAATGCAAGATAAACACCAGTTGATTCAACCATTGAAACAGTTGCAATGATACACATCATAATGATTGATGTGATTTCAAATTTTGGTGCGCCAAAGTAGAATGGTTGTGGAATGTGAACAAGCGGTGCGTTAGCGACTACTGATGTATCAACCAAGCCCATAAAGGCAGCCACAATCGTTCCACCAATCAAACCAATCAAAATGGCAATTGATTTAATGAATCCTTTAGCAAAAATATTAACCGCAAGAACAATCGCAATGGTTACAAGTGCCAAAATCAATGATTGTGCTGTTGGTTTGTCTGAGTTATCACCCATGTTACCGATAGCAACTGGAATCAAAGTTAAACCAATAGTTGTGATGACAGAACCAGTAACAACTGGTGGGAAGAAATCAGCAATTTTTGAGAAAATGCCAGAAATCAAAATCACATAAATACCAGAGACAATCAAAGCACCAAACATGTAACCAGAACCTTGTTTAGCCCCAATGATTGATAACGGTGCAACAGATTGGAAGGCACAACCAAGAACAACTGGAAGTCCGACACCAAAGTGCTTACGTAACTGCAATTGCAAGAATGTAGCAACCCCACACATGAAAATATCAGTTGAGATTAGGTAAGTTAATTGTTCAGCTGAATAGTTGAGGGCGCTGGCAATCATGATAGGAACCAAGATTGATCCTGCATACATGGCAAGTAAATGTTGCAAACCTAGAATAGCGGCTTGTGAGTGTTTTTGTTCATTCATTTCCATATTATGCATCAGCCTCCATAAAGACAACTTGACCATCTTTAAATTCTTTGATTCGAGCTAGAGACGTTACAGGAACACCTGTTTCTTCAAGTAATTTACGACCTGTTTGGAAAGATTTTTCAATGACAATACCAATACCAGCTACTTTAGCACCTGCTTGACCAATAATTTCAAGTAGCCCTTTAGCAGCTTGTCCATTTGCCAAGAAATCATCAACGATAAGAACAGTGTCGTCTTCTGACAAGAATTTACTTGCGATTGATACTGTGCTTGTCACACGCTTAGTAAATGAATAAACTTCTGCTGTTAAAATACCTTCTGTCATTGTGATATTTTTAGCTTTTTTAGCGAAAATCATTGGAACGTTCATGGCTTGTGCCGTATATAAAGCTGGTGCAATACCAGATGCTTCAATTGTAACTACTTTTGTGATACCAGCGTCTTTATAAGCTGCCGCAAGAACTTTACCAATTTCTTGCATGAGTTCATAGTCAACTTGATGAGTGAGGAAACTATCTACTTTCAAGATATCCTCACCCAAAACATTACCATCTTTTAAGATGCGATCTTCCAATAATTTCATGGATTCTCCTTTTGAAAAATTTTTAAAATCGGATTGTTAAAACAAACAACTTACTATGAAACTTTTCAAGCGTCATTAAACAAAGACAGATTGTATAAAAAGAGGTGTTTACGAATTGTAAACACCTCTTGCAAAACTCGGTCACATTTTTACAGGTATGCAAAAATGTTTTCTCAGACAGCAACTGAGAATTGACTTATTGTTAGACATTACGGTGTCTTGTAGAAACGCTACGCCTATTCGTAGCATAAATAAGTAATATTGAATTTTAACCATCACATTAATGATAGAACTATTGTATCATTTTAAACTTGGATTTCAAGATGACATTGGTCCTATTATTAAAGAAGTAATATTCTGAAAATAATGACAACTTTCCTGTTCTAAATTGAATCACCATTCCAGATTGAATTTTTAACGATAACATAATCAACACGTGTCAAGGCATGCAAATCACGACCACCAGCATATGAAATAGAGCTTTGAAGATCTTCTTGCATTTCAACAAGTGTGTCTTTTAGATGTCCTTTGACAGGGAGTAAGATTTTCTTACCTTCAACGTTTTTGTGTTCTCCTTTTTGGTACTCAGAAGCAGAACCGTAGTATTCTTTATATTGTTTTCCATCTACTTCTACCAATTTTCCTGGGCTTTCTAAGTGTCCAGCAAAGAGAGAACCAATCATAACCATTGTCGCACCAAAACGAATAGATTTTGCAATGTCACCGTGAGTACGAATACCACCATCAGCGATAATTGGTTTACGAGCTGCTTTTGCGCACCAACGTAGTGCTGCTAATTGCCAGCCGCCTGTTCCAAAACCAGTTTTCACTTTTGTGATACAAACTTTACCAGGACCAATCCCAACTTTTGTGGCATCAGCACCTGCATTTTCCAACTCACGAACAGCCTCAGGTGTTCCAACATTACCAGCGATAACAAAAGTATCTGGCAATTCTTTTTTAATGTGCTTAATCATCTCAATGACACTATCAGAATGTCCATGAGCGATATCAATGGTAATGAATTCCGGCGCATCATCTTTTAAGCTTGAGACAAAGTCGTACTCATAATCTTTAACACCTACTGAGATTGAAGCAATCAAGCCTTGGTCATGCATGCGTTTGACAAAAGGTTTTCGAGAAGCTTCGTCAAAACGATGCATAATGTAAAAGTAACCATTTTTAGCAAGCTTTTCAGCGATATCTTCATCGATAATCGTCTGCATATTAGCAGGAACAACTGGCAATTTAAAGGTATAATCACCAAGTGTTACATGCGTATCAGCTTCCGAACGGCTTTTAATGATACATTTGTTAGGAATGAGTTGAATATCTTCATAATCAAAGACAGGCATTTCGTTATACATATCAATTTCTCCGTGGTCTTTGTGTCAGTGAACACTCAGACAAGGTCAAAGGACAATCTAAAAAGGTCACCTTTTCTCTGTCAGAGTAGCTCAAAAACACATCGACTCTTTCATTAAAAAATGACCTTCCTATAACTCTATTAAGCATTGACTTAATAAAGCATCGCTAGGTAAAACCTTACCCTTCCACTATCATTCTACAACTTCATTCGTTTAATGTCAAATATTTCTATTTTATATTTTTGTATCGTTCGTTTTTCACGAACTATATTTATTGGTAACATTTTCATATTTTTTAAGTTTTATTTCAGTTTTCTTTCAGTTTGACTTAAGTTTAATCCCCTAGACTTTTTTGTAATACGATTGCAAAGGAGTTATTGACATGAATTTTATTAAGCGAGCCTGGCTTGCGACAAAAGCCAAAAAAGGACGCACGGGACTACTCGTTTTGGTGACCAGTGCGATTTTAATTTTTGTGCTAGCTGGATTAACCATTAAAAATGCGGCAGATTCTGCTGTCACATCAGCTAAAAAACAAGCAGGTGCAACAGTGACTTTATCTGTTAACCGCGAAACTATGATGAAGGCTTTTAAACCTGACAGCGAAAATAGTTCTGACTCAAGTAGCACCACCACAGCTACTACTTCTGTTGACCTTGCAACAGCAAAATCAATCGCAGAAAAAAGTGGTGTCTCATCACACCTTTTCACAACAACCACAACGGCTAATGCAGGTGACGGTATTTCTGCTATCTCTACTTCTTCATCTTCTGATGATTCAAGCGATAATGCTTCACAAAATGGCAACCAACCTGAAAACCACGGCGGCATGATGGCATCGGGTGATTTTACCATTACTGGTGTTAACACAACTGACAATGTCAGTGACTTCACTTCAGGCACAAGTGAGATTAAAAAAGGTGTTGGCATTACGTCAGAAACTGCCGACAACTCCGCACTTATCTCTTCAGATTTGGCTAGCGAAAACAATTTAAGTGTAGGTGATACTTTCACAGTAACAACTACTGTAGATAGTACTGAGACAAACTACACTCTAACTGTCATTGGTATCTACGACAATTCATCAACAGCAACGACAGCTCAAATGATGTCAAATGCCTCAAACCCACAAAACAACATTTACACAACACTGACAACAGCTAATACCATGAAAGGTGAAACAGATAAACTTGATTCAGCTGTCTATACCCTTTCAAATCCTGAAAAAATGAACAGTTTCGTTAAAGAAGTAAAATCAGAAATCGACACTGACACTTACTCTGTGACATCAAGCGATGAAATCTACGAACAAATGCTTTCACCACTTAATAACATTTCATCAATTGCACAAAATATTGTTATTTTGGTGGCTGTTGCTGGCGCAGTTATCCTAACCTTGATTGTTATTTTAAGCATTCGTGAGCGCCGTTACGAAATTGGAGTTCTCATGAGCTTGGGTGAAAATCGCCTTAAAATCATTGGCCAATTCTTCACAGAGTTATTCATGGTAACTATTGTTTCTCTTGTAATTGCATCATTTGCAGGAAATTTTGTCGGAAATGCCCTTGGTAATCAACTGTTGTCATCTTCAACTCAGACACAACAAACTACAAACCAAGGACCTAATGGCGGTGGTCCTGGTCAAGAGACAAACTCTTCTAATGATGACAATAAGCAAAATGACTCAAAACCCCAAAATGACAAACCATCCGGCAGTGGTTTTGGCAACATGATGTCAATGGCAACAACTTCACCACAAGAAATCGATAATCTCGATATCAAACTAACAGGAACTGATGTCGCAAAACTCGGTGGTATTGCTCTTCTTATTTCATTTGTGTCAACGATTTTAGCAAGTATCGGTATTATCCGAATGAAACCTAAAGACATCTTGACTTCTAACTAGAAAGGACGCTCATATGACCTTACACACAAAAAATATTGGCTATTGGTACACTAATAATCCAGATGATTACCTGTTCAAAGATGTCAATCTAAGCTTCGAAAGAGGAAAAATTTATGCCATTCTTGGACAGTCAGGAAGTGGAAAGACCACCTTTCTTTCCTTGCTGGCTGGCTTAGATAGCCCAAAAACAGGCAAGATTTACTTAGATGACAAAGATATTAATAAGTCTGGCTTGACCAATTACCGTAAAAACGCTGTTTCAACTATTTTCCAAGCTTATAATTTAATGACTTACATGACCGCACGTCAAAATGTTCAAACAGCACTCGAAATCACAAACACTCCCGTTGACAATGCTAAAATCGATGAGCTTTTTGAGCTGGTGGGCATTCCTAAAGAATTGATTGACAAGCCAGTTCTTCAACTTTCCGGTGGTCAACAACAGCGTGTTGCCATCGTCCGAGCCCTAGCAACCAATCATGATGTCATTATCGCTGATGAACCAACGGGAAACTTAGACGAAGAAACTACCCAAGACATTGTCAATATCTTCAAAGACATCGCTCATCAGCAAAATAAAACCGTGATTATCGTGACACATGAAACGGCTGTCGCTAAAGAAACAGATGTCGTTTTTGAACTCAAGAAAAAACAATTCACCCAACTATAAACGAAAAGCACCCAGCAAAACTGCTGAGTGCTTTTTCTTCTTATTTTAATCTGACAAATCTTGTCCATTAGTAGCAATAACTTTTTTATACCAGAAGAATGAATCTTTGCGGTAACGTTCAAGGCTGCCAACTTCTTCATCAGTACGGTCAACGTAAATGAAACCATAACGTTTACGAATGCCTTCGTGTGTTGAGATAAGGTCAATAGCTGACCATGGATTGTAACCAAGCATATCAACACCGTCCGTAATCGCTAATTGAATTTGTTCAATATGAGCACGAAGATAATCGATACGGTATTGGTCGTGAACTTTACCATCTTCTGTCAAAGTATCGTAAGCTCCAAGACCGTTTTCAGTAACCAAAAGTGGCAAGCGGTAACGGCTGTACATTTCACGAACAGTTGCACGGAAACCGACTGGGTCAATTTCCCAACCAAATTCAGTTTTTGGAAGGTTTGGATTGTCAACACCACGGTAGAAACCTGCTTCTCCACGTGCTGTTTGTTGGTCAGCTGATGGGTTCAAGCTTTCTGTACCATCTGATGCAGCTACTGTTGCTGTATTATAGTAGTTAAATCCGATAAAGTCTGGTTTTGCAGCTTTCATGATGGCACGATCTTCATCAGTAATCACTGGTGTAGCAGCTTGTTCTTCAAGGTATGCCCAGACAAGGTTATTGTATTCACCTAGGATATAAGCATCAAGATAGAGCCAGTTACGAATTGCATTGAAGTTTTGAGCAGCTAGAACATCTTCTGGTTTTGATGAAGCCGCATAAACAAGTGAAATATTTGGTGCTGGACCAATTTTAGCTTCTGGAAGCATTTCGTGACAAAGCTGCATAGCTTTAGCTTGCGCTACCAATTGATGGTGATTTTGTTGGTAAATTTCTTTTGTAAGGTTTGTTGTTCCTTCTGGCACATGAAGGGTACCGATAACAGGGCCAACCAAAGTAAGCATATTTTGTTCATTGATTGTTAGCCAATATTTCACACGGTCACCAAAGTTTTCAAACAAGACACGCGCATATTCAGCAAACCAATCTACTGACTCATGTGTTGACCATGAGCCACGTTCATCAAGCGCTGCTGGCATATCAAAGTGGAACATTGTCACAATTGGTTCGATATCATATTTCAAACATTCATCAATCAAGTTGTTATAAAACTCAATTCCTTTTGGATTCACTTCGCCAGTCCCGTTTGGTAAAACACGTGACCAAGAAATTGAAAAACGATAAGATTTAAAGCCCATTTCTGCCATCAAGGCAATATCTTCTTTGTAGTGATGATAATGGTCAACTGAAACTGTCAAATCTGCAGTTCCTGCTGGTAATTCTTTCACATCTTGACAAGAAGGTCCTTTGCCGTCTTCTAAAGAGGCACCTTCTACTTGGTAAGCAGAGGTTGAAGCTCCCCACAAGAAATAATCTGGAAATGGTTTTAGCGTTTTGTGTAACATGTCAATCTCCTTTTAACTTTTCATTGACTACAATTATAGCGCTATCATTTCTAAAAAACTAATGCTATCCAACGCTATCCTTGTACTATCATACGAAAAAATGACGACAAATATCAGATATCGAAACAAAATATAAACAATCTGACAATTCCTATCTCAAGTCATTTTCATTCCATCAAACCTAATTTGGCAAAGGCGTTGTAGAGGCCAGCTTCTTCGACATCGTCAGTCACCATATCAGCCATCGCTAGAATTTCTGGGCCACCATTTCCCATAGAAACACCAATCTTACAACACTCAAGCATTGGAATGTCCACTTTGGCATCCCCAAAAGCAATGGTATCCTCACGACTAGCCTGCAAATGCTCTAAAATAACGTCAATAGCATGCGCTTTGGTAATATCTTTAACGCCAAGGTCGCCAAACAAAGCTGTTTCCCCTCGGCCGCCCCAAGTCCCAGCTTTTAAGTTTGGAAAAGCCTTAGCAGAATCCAAATGATCTTGGTAAGAATTCAAAATAAAGCTGACTTTATTTAGGTCATCACGGTATAATTCGCCACCATAAACCAAGCCATGAAGAGCATCTTCAGCTTCCATGTGTTCTACTTCTGCGGCTGTTTTTCCTTTTTGCATGACGTACTTGCGCATGACTGGGCGAGCAGCTTCTTTAAAGTTTTCTGAAGCAAATAATCCGTTATTAGATTCCAAATAAAATTCCAATCCGCGCTCATGTAACCAGTCAACAATCGCTCTCGAATCTTCTTTTGAAATCATCTGATGCATGATAACTTCTTCATTGTATTCGACATATGAGCCATTACCACCAATCATGCCATCAAGCCCAATTTTCCATAATTCAGGTTGCATTTCTGCACGACTACGTCCCGTACAGACAAAGACTTTATGCCCATTGGCACGCGCTTGTCGAATTGCGATCGCAGCAGATTCTGGAATACGATTGTGATAATCCACCAAGGTTCCATCAACATCTAAAAAAATAATTTTACTCACAGCACTGTCCTCTTCGTTTTTAATGCCTCTATTTTACTAAGAAAAGTTTGAAAACGATAGTTATATCTTACGAAAAACTGATACTTTCCTCTGCTTTTTTCCAGCTGACAGCTTTCAGACAGCTTGCTTGCATTTCTGATACAAAATCGCTATCCTAAAACCATGAAAAATGTAAAAGACTTACTAGCACATCTTCCTTACCGAGCTAGTTTTTATGATAAAAATTTAAAACTGATTTATAGCAATAATCGTTCAGACGGCTCTTTTTTCTCGGAACCCGAAGAAAATGAATTACCACAATGGGTTTGGAGCAGTCTTGAACAATCACCAGAACAAGCCCTTCATTTTCAAATTCCTACCGAATCATTTGACCGTATCTTATTTCAAACTTATCAAGCAGTTAAAGATGATTCTGGTGAACTTATGGGTGTTATTACTTTTATCCAAGACTTAAAGCCTGTTCTGGCAAGTTACCTAAATGAATCTGGTCAAGCAATCGTTGGCTGGTCTGATGTCACTTCTGGACCTTCTAGCACCAATCCTATTTTCGATGATTAAAAAAGAGCCTTTTGGCTCTTTTTGCTTATTCTTAATCGCGATAAACTGGCTGTGCTCCATATGTTTGAGACACAGGCATCATTTCAATGCGGTTGAAATTAACATGTTCTGGTTGGCTAGCCACCCATGAGACGGTGTTTGCGATATCTTCTGGCGTAATGGCATGCGCTCCTTCATAAAGTTTTTCAGCACGTTCATCATCGCCTTTAAAGCGTACGTTCGAAAACTCTGTGCCTTCGCAAAGTCCTGGTTCGATATTTGTCACACGAATCTTAGTACCAGCAAGGTCAGCACGCAAGTTCAACGAGAATTGTTTCACAAAAGCTTTTGAAGCACCGTAAATATTTGCACCTGGGTATGGAATTGTTCCAGCTGTTGAACCAAGATTGATAATCATCCCTGAATTACGCTTAACCATGCTTGGCAAAATTTGGCGTGTTAAATAAACAAGACCTACGATATTGGTATTAATCATGGTCATCCAGTCAGTAAAATCGGCCTCATATGCCTTATCTAAACCAAGTGCCAAACCAGCATTATTGACTAAAAGGTCAATGTTTTGCCAAGCTTCTGGTAAACTTGCTAAAGCTTGATCAATGAGTTTTGGCTCAGAAACATCCATTTGTAAAGGATAAACCTTATCACTACCTAGTTCTGCTTGTAAGCTCTGCAATTTTTCTAAACGACGAGCACTGGCAATAACTTGATAACCATCTGCTACTAATTTCTTAACAATAGCTTTTCCAAATCCTGCCGAAGCGCCTGTTACTAATGCAATTTTTGTCATGTTACTCTCTTTCTATACTCTTCTGGATATAAGAAAGTCAGTTGGTTATCAGCCAACTGATTCTTTCTTATTATTCGTTCATGTCATCAACAGCCTGAGCTGCTGTGATAATAGCTAATTTATAAATATCTTCTGCACTTGAACCACGTGATAAATCATTGACTGGTTTGTTCAATCCTTGAAGAATTGGACCGATTGCCTCAAACATACCAAGACGTTGAGCAATCTTGTAACCAATGTTTCCTGATTGAAGGTCTGGGAAGATAAAGACGTTTGCTTGTCCAGCGACGTCACTATCTGGTGCTTTTACTTCTGCTGTACTTGGAACAAAAGCAGCATCAAATTGCAATTCACCATCGATAGCCAATTCAGGCTGACGTCCCTTAGCCAGTTGAGTGGCTTCACGAACTTTTTCAGCTTGAGGTGCTTTGGCACTTCCTTTTGTTGAAAAGCTAAGCATGGCAATCTTTGGATCAATGTCAAAAATTCTTGCCGTTTCAGCAGTGTTTAAAGCAATTTCAGATAGCTCTTGAGCATTCGGATCAATATTGATAGCACAATCTGCGAACATAAAACGTTGATCAGTGCTTTCACGGTTCATCAAGAAAACACCTGATGTTCTGGAAATGCCCGGTTTTGTTTTGATGATTTGAAGAGCTGGGCGAACAGTATCTGCTGTTGAATGAATCGCACCAGAAACCATACCATCAGCCAAACCAAGTTTGACCAACATAACACCAAAATAATTAACGTCTTTCAATAGACGATCAGCATCTTCAGGAGTTGCTTTACCTTTTCGGATTTCAAGAAAGGCTTCCTTCATCTCATTAAACTTATCATAAGTTTGCGGGTTAATAATCACATAGTTTTGATCAGCAAAACCGAATTTAGCCAGTAATTCTCGAACTTCCGTAGCTTCTCCTAAAATAATTGGTTCAATCAAACCTTCAAATTTTAAACGAGCGGCTGCACGAAGAACACGTTCATCATTTCCTTCAGGAAAAACAATTTTGAGGTTTTTACCAACAATTTTTTCCCTTAAGCTACCAAATAAAGATCGAATTCCCATAAAAATTAACCTTCCATCTATTTTTGTTGTAGCTTCATGATAACGCTATCAAAGTCATCTGTCAAGTTTGCACTTTGAATAATCTCTTTATTTGTGTAAGGGTCTACAAAACGTAAATAATGGCAATGCAGCGCTTGTCGCGTAATGCCAAGATCCATGCGGCCACCATACAAATCATCTCCCAAAAGTGGGAAACCAATGTGAGCAAAATGCACACGAATTTGGTGAGTTCGTCCTGTGTGAAGTCGAATATCTACCAAAGCCACATCGCCAAAGCGTTCCACAACGCGATAACTTGTGTGAGCGTATTTTCCAGACGGGTGCACGCGACGTGTGATAATACTATCTTCATCTCGAGCAATCGGCGCAATGATTTCTCCCTCATCTTCTAGTACACCTTGACCAGAAACCAAGGCATAATAACGTTTTTCAATGGTCTTACTTTGTAATTGCTTATCAAGTCGAGCATGGGCATAGCCGTGTTTGGCAAAAAGCATCAAACCGCTTGTATCCTTATCAAGTCGAGTTACGATGTGAACTTGCTTGTTAGGATAATTTTGCTCCATGTAGTAATATTTGACAAAATTAGCGATGGTATTTGAATGCAAAACACTTGGAATGCTTGCATAACCATGGGGTTTATTGATAATCAAAAAATGATCATCTTCATAGGCAATATCAAGGTCATGTTTGACTGGAATAAGGGTTTCATGTTCCTGTTCATCAGGAATTTCAATCGTCACCACATCTCCCACATCCAATAAATAAATGGCATTTTGCTCAACGCCATTTACCCAAATATTTCCACCTTTAAATTTCACTTTGGCTAATAAACCTTTTGAGACATCATGTCCCTTTAAAAATGTTTTTACTTTTGTTCGTCGGTCCGCAATAAATTCAAATCTCACGAATCTACTTCTCCTATAAAGGCATCTCTCACGCGCTCCCAGAAACTTGTATGGAAGGGTGTTGCCACAAAACTAATTTTTTTATTGTCAATACAATATTCAATTTTAGACACATTTTTATAATGCATGGTTTTGTTATCGATTGACACTGTATAAACGCCTTGGCGTTTAGGAATGATTTCAATTTTATCTTTTTTCGGCACAATCACAGATGACCCAAGAGTGCGATAAACACGGTTGTTAAGACTAGAAATCTCTGTCAACTGCATCGCTTCCATCGTTGGGTGCAAAATAGCTCCGCCTAAAGATTTATTGTAAGCTGTGCTTCCTGTCGGTGTTGATACCGAAATACCATCACCACGGAAACGTTCTAACTTCACTTTATCAATGACAACGTCAGCAACCATTGTTTTCTCAATACGTTTGATGGCTACTTCGTTAAGGGCGCGCGCTTTCACCACACGACCATCATCTAAAGTGATTTTAGCTCGCAAAACTGGATAAGATGCCTTACGCCCCTTATCAGCTCGCAAATTCTCAATTAACTTTTCTACTTCAAAATCTCGGTAATCGGTGTAAAAACCCAGATGACCGGTATGAATTCCCACAAAGCGGACTTTATCAAGGATCTTTTCATACGTGTGAAAAGCAGACAATAGCATTCCATCACCACCAATGGAAATGACAATATCTGGATCTTTTTTAGACAAATAGAATCCTTTATCTTCCTTGAATGCCGCAAAAAGCTTTGAGGCAACTCGTCTACTCTGATATTTCCCGTTTGCTACGATAGCAACACGTGTTACTTTATCTGTAATATTCGTCTGTGTCATCACTATTTCCTACACCATCACTTAATTTCCGACTTGCGGGATCAAATAAAAGCTGTGCTTCCCTAATATCCTCGCGAATTTTTCGCATCTCCTCATCCAACTCAAGGGCAATTTTTGCTGTTGTTTCCAAACGTTTTTTAATTTCATCAGGAAACTCGCCTTTATATTTATAGTTCAATGAATGTTCAATCGTTGCCCAGAAGTTCATCGCTAAAGTCCTAATTTGAATCTCAGCTAGAACTGTTTTTTGACCATCAATGGTATCAACAGGATATTCCACAATAACATGGTATGAACGATAACCACTGGCTTTCATATGCGTGATGTAATCACGTTCCTGCACGATTTTCATATCATGTCGACTACGTAAAAGTGCCAAAACTTCATCAACGTCATCAACAAATTGAACCATAATACGAAGACCAGCAATATCTTGCAAATCTTGTTCAATGTTCTCTGGTTTAATCCCGCGTAGCACCATTTTTTCCTTGATACTTTCGACCGATTTTACACGACCAGTCACAAACTCAATCGGTGAATGTCGATTTTGTTTACGAAATTGCTTGCGGATTCCGCGCAATTTAATCTTCAATTCACCAACAGTTTGTATGTAAGGATCTAAAAATTTCTCCCAGTCCATCACATTTCCTTCCTAATGGGATGGGCTTGTCACGCAGACATAACCAATCCTTGTCAAAAAATTGACTTTTGTATAGAATTAATATAACAAACCTATTATACCATATTTCTAATTGAGGAAAAAAGGAAAATTATTTTATGACACACCTTGAAATTGAGTACAAAACATTACTCACTAAAGACGAATTCAATCGTCTTAACAGTCAACTTTCACACGTTACACCAGTAACGCAAACGAATTACTACTTCGATTCAGATAATTTTGACATGAAAGCACATCGCATGTCTCTTCGCATCCGGACATTGCCAAATCGCGCAGAAATCACATTGAAAATTCCAAAAGAAGTTGGTAATTTGGAATACAACTATGATTTGAGTGTGGCTGATGCCAAAGAAATCATCAAATCAGGTCAATTCCCAGAAGTTGATTTTTTGAAACTTATCGAAGAAAATGGTGTTAAACTATCAAGCCTTAAAAATTTTGGTAGTCTGACGACAACACGCCGCGAAACAATGACAGATATTGGTCTTATGGCTCTTGATAGCAATCAATATGCTGATATTAAAGACTATGAACTTGAACTAGAAGTTGAAAATGCTGAAAAAGGCAAAAAAGATTTTGACAACTTCTTAGCTCAGCATGACATTGACTTTAAGTATGCTAAAAGCAAAGTTGCTCGCTTTAGCGCAACCCTTAAGCGAAATTAAAGACGCTTTTTCCTTAGAAAATGCTGAATTATTTCAGTTTTTTTGGTAAAATATAAGTATTAATTTTAAAGGAGTTTATTTATATCATGGCAGAACATTACGCCGACAAACAATTCAAGCTTTTTTCTCTTTCTTCTAACGTAGAGATTGCACAAAAAATTGCGGACGAAGTTGGAGTCCCTCTTGGAAAAGTGTCAACACGCAAGTTTTCAGACGGCGAAATCATGATTAACATCGAAGAAACAGTTCGTGGTGATGATATCTACATCATCCAATCAACTAGCTACCCTGTTAATGACAACCTTTGGGAACTCTTGATTATGGTAGACGCTTGTAAACGTGCCAGCGCCCACACTGTCAATGTCGTTATCCCTTACTTCGGATACTCACGTCAAGACCGTATTGCTGCATCACGTGAACCAATCACAGCTAAACTTGTAGCAAACATGCTTGTTAAAGCTGGTGTTGACCGTCTTTTGACTCTTGACCTTCACGCTGTTCAAGTACAAGGTTTCTTTGATGTCCCAGTTGATAACCTCTTTACTGTTCCATTGTTTGCTAAATACTACTGCGACCTTGGTTTGAAAGGTGAAGACGTTGTTGTTGTCAGCCCTAAAAACTCTGGTATCAAACGTGCTCGTAGCTTGGCTCAAACCCTTGATTCACCAATCGCTATCATCGACTACGCTGAAGATGATGCACACCGTGAAGAAGGCTACATTATCGGTGATGTTGCTGGTAAAAAAGCAATCCTTATCGATGACATTTTGAACACTGGTAAAACATTTGCTGAGGCAGCTAAAATCGTTGAACGCGATGGCGCTACTGAAATTTATGCCGTTGCTAGTCACGGTCTATTTGCTGGAGCTGCTGCAGAAAGCCTTGATGCTGCTCCTATTAAAGAAATCTTAGTAACTGACTCAGTTGCTACTAAAGAACGCTTGCCTAAGAATATTAAATACCTTTCAGCAAGCAAATTGATTGCTGACGCGATTATTCGTATCCACGAAAAAACTCCGCTCAGCCCACTATTCTCATATAACGCTAAAAAGGATTAATTTACTATATGATATATCTCGATAATGCTGCAACTACCCCTCTCACACCTTCTGTTATTGATGCAATGACAGAAATTATGGTCAACGATTTTGGTAACCCATCAAGTATTCATGGGATTGGACGTCACGCTAACCAGCGTTTGCGTTCTTACCGCCAGACCATTGCCTCAGCTTTAAAAACTGACCCACGCCGCATTATCTTTACATCTGGTGCTACTGAAAGCAACAACACTGCCATCAAAGGCTATGCTCTTGCTAACCAAGAAAAAGGTAAACACATCATTACCACTTCTATCGAACACCACTCTGTTCTTCATACAATGGAGTATTTGGAAAAACGTTTTGGTTTTGAAGTCACATACCTAAAACCTGAAGATGGTCATATTTCTGCTAAACAAGTGGCTGACGCTCTTCGCGATGATACGATTTTAGTCAGCACAATGTTTGCAAACAACGAAACAGGTGACCTTCTTCCCGTTAAAGAAATTGGCGAACTTCTCTCAGACCATCAAGCTGCTTTCCACGTTGATGCTGTTCAAGCTATCGGGAAAATTGATGTTTATCCTGAAGAGATTAAAGCTGATTTCCTTTCAGCTTCTGCTCATAAATTCCACGGACCAAAAGGTGTGGGTATTCTTTACTCAACACCACAACACTTTGATAATTTGCTCCATGGTGGGGAACAAGAAGAAAAACGCAGAGCTAGCACTGAAAATATGATTGGTATTGCTGGTATGGCAAAAGCCCTATCAGATGCTGTTGCTAACAAAGATGCTAATTACAAACACGTCCAAGAACTACGTCAAGCCTTCCTTGATGCTATTTCTAGCTTAGACTATTACATCAACGGTAGCCAAAACAAAATGCCTCACGTGCTCAACATTGGTTTTCCAAATCAAAACAATGGTATTCTCCTAACTCGCCTTGATTTAGCTGGTATCGCTGTTTCAACTGGTTCTGCATGTACTGCTGGTACTGTCGATCCAAGTCACGTCTTGGCAAGCCTATATGGTGAAGATTCACCACGTTTGGCAGAATCAATCCGCGTTAGCTTCTCAGAACTTAACACTATCGAAGAAGTTCAAGAACTCGCTAAAAAATTAATAGAAATTGTAGGAAAATAGGATGGCATTTGAAAAAGAAATCACTTTAAAAGACTGTCTTTACAGCTATGCTATTAGCGATAATATTAAAAAATATACGCTTCGTGACACAACCTTTACACAAAACCGTATCGGTAATTACGAATTAACGCGTTTATTGGAAAAAGTCCCTAATTCAGGTGATGGATTCCCACTAAAAATCACTATCAACAAAGATTTGACAGGCTTCAAACTAAGCATCACTGACAAATCAGGGCTTCGTTTCGTTAATATCTTCAAATCTGAAGATAATAAAATCCTCCAAGAAAAATTCTATTTCTTGATGGACAGCCTCGTTGAACGTGATATTTTCACTAAAAAAGAAGCTTAATCAATAAAAACAACTCCAAAGCTACTTCTTATTAGCTTTGGAGTTGTTTTTTTACTCTATTTTGTAAAATTTGTTTTTATTTTCACAAAGTTTTTGTTACAATAGATGTAACAAGTAAAAGGGAGATGGTATTGTGACTACTGAGAAATCTATTCCTAAAGCAACGGCTAAGCGACTTTCGCTGTATTATCGCATTTTCAAACGTTTTAATACAGATAATGTCGAAAAAGCAAGTTCAAAACAAATTGCAGATGCTATGGGAATCGATTCTGCAACTGTTCGCCGAGATTTTTCCTATTTTGGTGAGCTAGGAAGACGTGGCTTCGGCTATGACGTCAAAAAATTAATGAACTTCTTTGCTGATATCCTAAACGACCATTCAACAACAAATGTTTTATTGGTTGGATGTGGTAATATCGGTCGAGCATTACTTCACTACCGTTTCCATGATCGTAACAAGATGCAAATTGCTATGGCTTTTGATACAGACGATAATGAAATTGTTGGGCATCAAACATCAGATGGTATTCCAGTTTATGGTATCTCATCACTTAAGGAGCACGCACAAGAAGCTGGTATCGAAACCGCTATTTTAACCGTTCCGAGTACTAAAGCTCAAGAAGTTGCTGATATCTTGGTTGAAGCTGGTATTCGTGGTATTTTAAGTTTTTCTCCCGTTCATCTAAATGTTCCAAAAGGTGTCATCGTCCAATACGTCGACTTAACGAGTGAATTACAGACACTTCTTTATTTCATGAGTCAATCAAATCAATAACAAACTGCAATCCAACTGCTTTTTGCTTAGCTGAGTTTATTTAGTATTAGAATACTTTTTCTTGCCTGAGAGTTTTCCTTTCAGGTTTTTTTAGTTTTACAGTACATCTGTTTCTTCCCTAAAACTATAATATTGGTATTTGCCTACTATAATGTGATCTAAACAGACTATGCCAATATCATCGCAAGCTCGTTTCATTTTCTCAGTAAATCGTAGGTCATTTTCACTCGGTGCTGGTGAACCTGACGGGTGATTGTGAATAATAATCACTGAAGTTGCCATGTTTTTACAAGCATAGTACAAAATCTCACGAGGTTCTGCGATTGAACGACGAACCGAACCAATAAAAATCGTCCGTTGTTCGATAATGCGATTCTGAGTATCCAAATAAATCGCCACCAAATGCTCCTGCTTCTGATCGCTCAACTCTAACATCATCTTTCTAGCCAAACGTTCACTACTCATGATACGCTCTTTTTGGACATATTCTGCTTTGCTAATGCGCTTTGCCAGTTCAATCATTGCTTTGATTTCAATAGATTTGACATAGCCAATTCCTTTAATTTTTTGCAATTCTTGTAAGGATAAATGCTGAAAGTCAGCAAGTGTATCGATGTGTTTTAAAATATCATTAGCTACTTCTAAAACTGGCCTTGTCTTGGTACCTGTTCGTAATAAAATGGACAATAATTCTTGATTGCTTAATTGCTCGGCACCTAAATCTCTCAATCGTTCGCGCGGCAACATGGCATCTGCTTTCATTTCTATTGCATACATAAAAATACCTCCACTTATTTATTCGTAAGTTAGAGGTATTTTTTCTTTAATTCGCTATTTTAAACGATTTTCTTGGCGTTTAGCGACATTGTCCTTGATAATCTGATAAAGACTAGCTGCTAAAGGTACAGCTACTAGCATTCCTAAAACGCCCCAAAGCGCTGCGCCAATGGTAATAGCCATCAATACCCACATACCAGGTAATCCGATTGAGCCACCAACCACGCGCGGGTAAATAAGATTTCCTTCAAATTGCTGAAGAACAACAAGGTAGATCACGAAGAAAATAGCTTGAGAGACTGACTGAGTTGCAATCAGAATAAATCCAATTGTCAAACCAATGTAAGCTCCTACAACTGGGATTAAAGCCGTGAAGGCCACCAGAATCCCGATAGTTGCTGCATAAGGCAAATGCAACAAAAGCATACCTCCAGCTGTTAAACTACCAAGAATCATTGCTTCCAAGGTCTGTCCGACAAAGAAACCATGGAATCTCTGGTGTAAAATATCTAAAACATAGTGGACAGTCTTAGCGTATTTTCCAAGATAAGAATCAATTAACAGATTAAATTGACGAGATAGTTGTTCTTTGCTAGCTAGCACATAAATTGAAAAGACCAAACTAATAAAGACATTCAGAAGCGTTGAGGCAATGGTACTTACTGACGTTAAAATGCTTGTCAAAACTGATAACACTTGATTCAAAATCTGTTGACTGTAATCTGACAATGTCGTCGTCACATCTGATGATGTCCCAAAGTATGCCATAACATCTTTGACAACTTTATTGTCATTAACTTCTTTGATAAAGTTTGCAATACCACTTGTATCAATCTTCAACAGTGAATTGATACTAGCAATCAAATCTGGTAGAACAATTGAAAAGAGCCAACTAATCAACAAGATAAAGGTTAAATAAGCCAAAATCATTGAGACAGCCCGTTTTACCTTCAAAAGGTATTTATTTTTAATCAGACGTGTGAAAATCATCTCATAAAGACTCATGACGATATTTACGATATAAGCAATACCAGCTCCAATCAGAAATGGCTGACTAGCTTTAATCACCGTCGCCACAAGTGATGTTCCCGTATCCCAATATGCCTTAATCGCGTAACATATCACAAAAGCAAGAACTATATAATAGACCTGTTTTTTCTCAAATTTCATGGGGAATAAATTCTCCTTAATAAAGTTATTCCCATTATAGCAAATTTTATTAAAATGTCGAAAAGTCTGCTGCTTTACCTACTTTTATCATTTCAATCCCGCTCAAAGATATATTCTTGCGTGCTTGGATTATAAATCGATTGAACACACATTTCTTTTCCATCATAAGTTATTTTGAAAATCGCACAGTTTGCTGGACGTTTTTTAGGAGTCGGCGGATTTTTCGTAGCATGCAAATAAAACTGCATAATAGCTCCACCGTGGCTGACAAATAACAAAGTCTCATCTTCTTTGCTAGCTTCCAAAACCTCACGAATAGTACGCTCCATGCGCTCATAAACCTGAGTGGTGGATTCACCACCATAACGCACAAAGAAATCACGGTAACCAGAACCATCTTCATGGTGAACTGGCGGATTCAAATACTCTTGATGCGCTTCATACGCTCCAAAATCCATTTCCTTGATTCCTTTTAAGCGAATGTAGTCTACACGCCCAGTCGCTAACTCAGCAGTGTCACAAGCTCTCTCTTGCGTTGACGAATAGACACGCGTAAAAGAAATCCCTTCTTGCTCAAAATACCGTCTTGCTGCCTTAGCTTGTTCGATCCCTTCCTCTGTCAAGGGAGAATCACACGCTCCTTGAATTCTCCCTTGAACATTAAAGCGAGTTTGCCCATGTCGCATTAGATAAAAAGTTTTAACCATTTTCTCCTCCACCATCTCATAGAAGCAAAGCAACTCAGTTGAAAACTATCAACCGAGTTTAGCTTATTAATCGTTTAAAATATTAGCACCACGTGTTGCAATCAAATCTTTGTAATAGAAGAATGAGTCCTTACGTGAGCGGTCAAAGCTACCATTACCTTGGTCATCCGCATCAACGTAAACAAAACCGTAGCGTTTAGACATTTCAGACGTTGATGCTGACACAAGGTCTGTACAACCCCACCAAGTATATCCCATCAAGTCAACACCATCTTCAATGGCTTCATACATTTGTTTGACATGAGATTCCAGATAATCAATACGGTATTGGTCATGAATAGAACCATCTTTTTCCACCTTATCAAGAGCGCCAAGACCATTTTCAACAACCATAAGCGGTACTTGGTAACGGTCATAAAGCTTATTTAAAGTGATACGAAGTCCAACAGGGTCAATTTGCCAGCCCCAGTCAGAAGCTTCCAGATATGGATTAGGTTCACTTAAGATTAAATTACCAGCTGTCTCTTCACCAGATTTTTGCTTACGTGCAATAGAGCTCATGTAATAAGAGAATGACATGAAATCAACAGGGTATTTTTCAAGAATTTCAAGATCACCATCAGCAATTTCTAACTCAATATTGTTTTCTTGGAAGAAACGTTTCGCGTATGAAGGGTATTTACCACGCACTTGAACATCAGAGAAGAAAAGATTTTCATGGTCTTTTTTAATTTCTTCCATGACATCATCAGGATTACATGTAGCTGGATAAGCTTGCATACGCGCTAACATACAACCAATTTTAAAGTCAGGATTGATTTCATGACCAACTTTTGTGGCTAAACTTGATGCCACAAATTGGTGATGCGCTGCTTGATACATCTCTTGCAAATTTAATTTACCATCGTCAAATAAGAGGCCACCAGACAAGTAACCTGTCATACCAATAATGTTGATTTCGTTAAAAGTCAACCAGTATTTGACTTTATCTTTGTAGCGATTAAAGACTGTTTCAGCGTAACGCACAAAGCAATCAATCACTTTACGATTCTTCCAACCGCCATATTCTGTGATTAGATGAATTGGAAATTCATAATGTGACAATGTCACAAGGGGTTCGATGCCATATTTATTAAGCTCATCAAAAACTTTGTCATAAAAGGCTAGCCCTGCTTCATTTGGAGTGGCATCATCACCATTTGGAAAAATACGTGACCAGGCAATTGACATACGGAAAGTCTTAAAGCCCATTTCCGCATAAAGAGCAATATCTTCTTTGTAACGGTGATAAAAATCTGAACCCCAACGTTTCGGATATAAACCTTCTGTGTCATTTAAAGCAGCATCCAATTTAGCACGAGTCATTGGGCTATTGAATTCACTTCCCATTGATTTTCTCTCTTCTGGCGCTACTGCACGTGACGTATCTGAGGTAGCAGGTCCGCGTCCATCAACATTCCACGCCCCTTCAAATTGATTGGCAGCTGTTGCACCACCCCATAAAAAATCTTTTGGAAATTGTTTTGTCATATTTTCTCACCTCATACTTTAGTTTACTCTTGTATTATATCTTGAAATGTAAGTGTTTTCTATCACTATTATCTTAAAAAACAATACTATCACATGATAATAAAACTATTTCCTCACCTTAGAGGAAAAATCTTTTCAAAAAATGAAATCAAGTATGAAAACTACTCATTTTTCATTCATTCTATAGAAGAAAATTTGACAAAAGCCCTTTCTCTCTATATAATTAATTAGTTGAAATTATTCTATTTTTTCTGAAAATGGGAAATATATTTTAATAAGTAGTACTGATTTAATGGCTAAAAGATAAAGAGTCACTTGATGATTTACCCTTTAACCAATGATTACAGTACTATGACTGACTTAGGAGTTTAATTATGTATAATTTTCTATCGTCTTTAGACAGTCTAGTCTGGGGACCACCTCTTCTTGTTCTTCTTGTTGGAACAGGAATTTATTTGTCTTCTCGCTTAGGATTATTGCAAGTTTTCCGCCTCCCAAAGGCCTTAAAACTGATCTTTAAATCTGAAGCAAAAGGTAAAGGGGATATTTCAAGTTTTGCTGCACTAGCTACTGCTCTTGCAGCAACTGTCGGTACTGGTAATATTGTCGGTGTCGCAACTGCCATCAAACTTGGTGGTCCAGGGGCACTTCTTTGGATGTGGATGGCCGCATTCTTTGGAATGGCTACAAAATATGCTGAAGGTGTTTTAGCCATCAAATACCGTACAACAGATGCAAATGGTGAAATTTCTGGTGGTCCAATGCACTACATTGTTAATGGGATGGGAAAACGTTGGAAACCTTTGGCCATTGCCTTCTCAATTTTTGGGGTAATGGTTGCCTTGTTTGGTTCAGGGACTTTCACACAAGTTAACTCAATCACTGATTCACTTAGCAACACTGTTGGCTGGTCACCAAAAATCATCAGTATTGTCTTGGCTGTCCTTGTCAGCATTATCATCTTCGGTGGTATTCAATCAATTTCAAAAGTTGCTGAAAAAATTGTTCCTTTTATGGCAATCATTTATATTCTAGCAACAATTACAATTCTTGCTTTCCATTGTAACCAAATTCTTCCAAGTATTGCTTTGGTTATTAAATCAGCCTTTACTGGAAAAGCAGCAACTGGTGGTTTTGCTGGAGCAACTGTTATCACAGCTATCCAAGCTGGTATCGCACGTGGTATCTTCTCAAATGAATCTGGGCTTGGTTCTGCACCAATCGCTGCTGCTGCTGCGAAAACTGACGAACCTGTTGAACAAGGTCTTGTTTCTATGACTGGTACTTTCATTGATACCATCATTATTTGTACCCTAACAGGACTTTCAATTATTGTTACTGGTGGTTGGTCAAGCAAACTTAACGGAGCAACTTTAACACAGTCTGCTTTCTCTACTGTTTTTGGCAACTTCGGTGTCTATGCTTTGACATTCAGTTTAATTCTCTTTGCCTTTACCACAATTCTTGGTTGGGGATATTACGGAGAACGTTGTTTTGAATTCCTATTTGGTGTCAAAGCTATTCCAGTTTACCGTATCATTTTCATCGCTATGGTCGCTCTTGGCGGTTACATTAGCCTTGAAACTATCTGGGTTATCGCTGATATCGTTAACGGTTTGATGGCAATTCCAAACTTGATTGCCTTACTAGCCCTTTCACCAATTATTATCAAAGAAACAAAACACTATTTCGATACACATTAAAAAATAAGAGATTAGGGATTATCCTAATCTCTTGTTTTTCCCCTTAAAGAAAACGCTTATTAACGGGATTTCTGTGCCAAAAGAGGCGTTTTAGTGATATAATAAAAGGTAGCTCAAATTTAACATAATCTACTGATACATTTATAACCTCATTTGAACAAAGGAGGCATTTCTTATGTCAACACCAGAAGAAAACCTACGCTTAGCAAAACGAGGGCCCATTGTTAGTATTATTGCCTACATGGTCATCACCTTATTGAAGCTAATCACTGGTTATTTTTTGAATTCATCATCATTAATCGCTGATGGTTTTAACAACTTGTCTGATATTCTCGGAAATGTTGTGCTTTTAATTGGACTACATTTGGCGAGCAAACCAGCCGATGAAGATCACCGCTTTGGTCATTGGAAAATGGAAGATTTATCAAGTTTGATCACTTCTTTCATCATGTTCTACATTGGCTTTAAAGTTCTCTTTCAAACCATTGAAAAAATCATCTCAGGTAGCATGACACCTCTTGATCCTGAAGGTGCCATTGTCGGAGTCATCTCTGCAGCGATTATGTATGGTGTTTACCTTCACAATAAACGCCTCTCACAACGTGTCAAATCAAGCGCACTCTTAGCCGCATCAAAAGATAACCTTTCTGATGCTGTCACTTCTATCGGTACTTCTATAGCCATCCTCGCAGCTTCATTTAACTTAGTCATCATTGATAGATTGGCTGCCATCGTTATTACTTACTTCATTTTGAAAACAGCCTATGATATTTTTATCGAAAGTGCCTTTAGTCTTTCAGATGGATTTGACCAAAAAGAACTTCAAAAATACAAAGAGGCCATTCTCAAATTACCAAAAGTGTCAAATGTAAAATCCCAACGTGGTCGCTCATATGGAAGCAACATTTATCTTGATATTGTTGTTGAGATGAATCCTGACCTATCAGTTTACGAAAGCCACGAAGTTACTGAACAAATCGAAGAACTCCTTCGTAAAGAATTCTCTGTTTACGATACAGATGTTCACGTTGAACCAGGAGCAATCCCTGAAGATGAGATTTGGGATAATGTCTACAAGAAACTTTACAAGGCAGAAAAAACCATTCTTGCTAAGATTCCAGATTATGAAGAATTAATCTCAGATGACTTCTACCTCATTGACGTTGACGGTCATTCCTATACCAAATCTGAAATGACTGCTCGAGAAAGACACTACATGAGCAATATCGAAGCTTTTGAAATGACATCTATCAGTCAAAAAACAAAGCTTATCACTTACAAGCTCGATAATATGACTCATACAAGTATCTGGCGTCGCAAGGAAAATTGGTTCCTTGTCTTCCACCAAATCACTCCACAAACAACAAATTCTCAAGATTAACCGCAAAACCAGGATTAATACTCCTGGTTTTTTAGATGCTTAGAATTAATCAGTTATTTTAATTAACCGGTTAACTATTTTATATTATAGCACGATTCTATTGATAATCAAGAAAAAAATGAAAACTAAAAAAGTTCTAAGTTTCACTACTTAGAACTCTTTTAATTTATTTTTTAACGGCATCAGTTGCCACGTCATCACCAAACCATTTGTTTGAGATTTCTTGGAACTTGCCTTCTTGATAAAGTTTTTGGAAAGCCTGATTGATTTTCTTAACCAATGTTTTATCAGCTTTTCTAGCCCCTACAGCAAAATCTTCACCATCAAACTCACTAGCAATGATATTGTAGTTATCTAATTCACCTTCTTGTTCAAGGTAGTAATTCGCATAAACCTTATCAATCAAGAGACCATCGATACGATCGTTTTTGAGGTCGATAAGGGCTTGTGTGAAGGTTTCATACTGTGTCGCATCACCACCAGATATAATATCTTTCAAAACTTTTGGTTTTGCATTGAAAGCATCGTAACCAGATGAACCTGATTGAGCTCCGAGGACTTTATCTTTCATCCCTGCAAAACTTGTAATTCCTGAAGATTTTTTAGTGACTAGCACTTGTTCATTAACCATGTAAGGATTTGTAAAGAGAACTTTTTCGGCACGTTCATCACTAATAGAATAACCATTCCAAATCAAATCAATCGTACCGTTATTCAATTCAGTTTCTTTCATATCCCAGTTGATTGATTGCCATTTCACTTTAATACCATACTGTTCAAAGACGGCATTGGCAAGATCGATGTCAAAACCAACATTTTTGCCATCTTCATCTTCGTACCCCATTGGTACAAAAGTGTTATCAAAACCAATCGTAATCTTACCATCTTTTTGATAAGTTTTCCATTGGTCTGTCTTAGCAACTTTTTTTGATGACGATGACCCGCAAGCAGCTAAACTAACTGTCGCAACAAGCGCCATAGCACTTAAAAGAACTTTTTTCAATTTCATAAAGATACCTAATGAGACTTTCTGTTATTTTGGATTAATTTTTAAAATGTGATCTGAAATCGTTTCTGCAAATTGTAAATCATGGGTAACCACAATCTGAGTCATTCCAGCTTCTCGGTTTTGTAAAATCAATTTTTCAACTTCTTGACGTAATTCTGGGTCAAGCGCTGACGTTGGTTCATCATAACCAATGATTTGAGGATCAATCATCATCGCACGAGCAAGGGCGACACGTTGCTTTTGCCCACCTGATAATGAGTAAGGATAAGCATCCGCGTGTTCTCCCAAACCAAGACGTTTAAGAAGACCAAGCGCTTTTTCTTTTGCTGCTTCTTTTGTCATTCCCATTGTTTTAACTGGCGATAAAATCAAATTATCTAAAACAGACAAATGTGGGAACAATTGAAAGTCTTGGAAAACAAAACCAAGCAAGTTAAGTGTCTCTAAGTGATCAATCGGAACAACTTCACCATTATAGATGATTTCACCCGAATCAATTTTTTCAAGACCAGCAAGCATGCGTAGTAAAGTGGTTTTACCACCACCTGAAGGTCCTACAAGAGACAAAATTTTACCATCTTCAATTGTTAAATTAAAATGATCAAAAATCTTCTTTTGACCAAATTGTTTGGAAATATTTTTTAATTCTAACATCTGGTCACCTCTTATTTATAATAATCAAATTTTTTCTCAGTTTGTTTTGAAATCAAGGTAACAATACCAATCATAAGCAAGTAAATAGCCCCTGCCACAAACATCGGTGCAAGTGTTGCATCACGGTTGGCAGCTGTCTTACTTGCAAGCAACAAATCACCAACCCCAAGAACATAAACGAGTGAAGAATCTTTGACAAGGTTGATAATTTCATTGAAAACACTTGGTAAAACAATCTTGAAAACCTGTGGCAAAATAATATAATGAATAGTTTGCAACTGATTTAATTTCAAAACTTTTGCAGCTTCGTATTGACCTTTAGGAATAGCAGCAATCCCACCACGGAAAATTTCAGCAAAATAAGCTGCATAATTCAAGGTAAATGCCAAAATAGCTGCTGGCATACGGTCCATAATCACTCCTACACTTGGTAAAACATAGTAGAAGAAAATAAGTTGCAATAGCAATGGTGTTCCACGCATAATCCATACATATAATGTCAACAACCATTGCAAAGGTTTAAATTTAATCTGCATCAAAAAAGCTAGGATAGCGCCAATCGGAATGGAAAGCACAATAACAATACAGAAAACTTGCAAAGTTACCGCAGCGCCATCTAACAAGCTAGGCAGAACTTGTGAAATATATGACATGTTATCTCCTAAAAAGAATTTGTTACTATTATAGTATTATATCAAATTTTCAAACAATTGGGGAGCAAAGAAGAATATTTTATCATTTGACCTTATAAAAATAAGTCGATATAACATAACTATATTTATGTAAATTCTATCTTTAAATATAAAAAAACGCTACGAGAAAAGCTCATAGCGTTAATGTCATTATAGTTTTTTAACAAACTCTGATTTTAATTTCATTGCACCGAAACCATCGATTTTACAATCAATGTTGTGGTCACCTTCAACAAGACGAATGTTTTTAACACGAGTTCCTTGTTTAAGATCTTTTGGTGCACCTTTTACTTTCAAGTTTTTAACGATAGTAACACTGTCACCGTCAGCAAGACGAGTTCCGTTGCTATCAAGAACAACCAAGCCATCTTCTTCTTCAACTGAATCAGCTGGGTTCCATTCATAAGCGCACTCTGGGCAAACTAACATTAATCCATCTTCGTAAACATACTCAGAGTTACATTTTGGACAATTTGGTAAAGACATCATTTCTCCTTATCAAAAAATAGCTATAACTTTATTACTGTCATAAAGTTAAAAGTTACATTATCCATTCTACCTTAGAAAGTAAATTTTGGCAAGTATTATTCCACAGTAACCGATTTCGCAAGGTTACGAGGTTTATCAACGTCCAAACCACGTTGAAGTGTTGCGTAGTAAGCAATCAATTGTGCTGGTACGACCATTGCAATAGCTGACAAGAATGGGTGTACAGTTGTTACGATGATATCGTCTCCTTCACGTGCTTGACTTTCGTCAACAATTGTAAGAACACTTGCTCCACGAGCTTCAACTTCTTGGATATTACCACGTGTATGTGATGCAAGAACAGGATTGCTTGAGATAAGTGCGATAACAGGCACACCTTCTTCAATCAATGAAATTGTACCGTGTTTCAATTCACCAGCTGCAAATCCTTCACATTGAATGTATGAAATTTCTTTTAATTTCAAGCTAGCTTCCATGGCAACATAGTAGTCTGAACCACGACCGATGTAAAAGGCGTTACGAGTTTCTTTAAGAAGTGCTTCTGCTTTTTCAGCAATCGTGTCTTTTTCAGAAAGTGTTGCTTCAATAGATTGTGCAACGATAGCAAGTTCGTGAACAACATCAAAATCAGCTGCTGCTTTGTTGCCATTAGCATCACCAACTGCTTTAGCAAGAATTGCCAATGTTGCAACTTGAGCTGTGTAAGCTTTTGTTGAAGCAACTGCAATTTCAGGTCCTGCATGCAAAAGCATAGTGTATGTTGCTTCACGTGACAATGTTGAACCAGGAACGTTTGTAATAGTCAAGCTAGGAATGCCCATTTGATTTGCTTTAACCAAGACTTGACGACTATCAGCTGTTTCACCAGATTGTGAAATCATGATGAAAAGTGGTTTTTGGCTCAATAAAGGCATGTTGTAGCCCCATTCAGATGCAATACCAAGTTCAACTGGTGTATCAGTCATTTGTTCAAGGAATGATTTTGAAGCAAAACCAGCATGGTAAGATGTTCCAGCAGCCAAAATGTAAATACGATCTGCTTCTTGAACAGCTTTGATAATTTCAGGATCAACAGTGACTTGATTATTGTCATCTGTGTAAGCAGTGATTAACTTACGCATAACTGTTGGTTGTTCATCAATTTCTTTCAACATATAGTAAGGGTAAGTTCCTTTACCAATATCAGATAAGTCAAGCTCAGCTGTGTAAGAATCACGTTCGATAGCATTGCCATCATAATCCATAACTGAAACAGAATCTTTTGTCAAAACAACCAATTCTTTGTCATGGATTTCCATAAATTCGCTAGTTTCGCGAATCATAGCCATAGCATCTGAACATACCATATTGTATCCGTCACCCAAACCAATCAAAAGAGGTGATTTGTTTTTAGCCACATAAATAGTATCAGGATCTTCAGCATCAACCAAAGCAAACGCATATGAACCTTCAATGATTTTCAAAGCTTTTTTAAAAGCTTCAAGAACTGACAAACCTTGTTCAACGAATTCACCAACTAAATGAACAGCGATTTCAGTATCAGTTTCACCTTTAAGATGGTGATTTGAAAGATATGTTTCTTTGATTTGTAGATAGTTTTCAATAACACCGTTGTGAACCAAGACAAAACGTCCAGTTTCAGATGTATGTGGGTGAGCATTCAATTCAGTTGGTTGACCGTGAGTTGCCCAACGTGTGTGACCGATACCTGTGTAACCAGCCATATCAATTCCAATTTTCGCACGAAGATCAGCAATACGTCCAACTGATTTAATTAAGCGACCTTGATTAACACCATTAGTAACGTAAATTCCTGCAGAATCGTAACCACGGTATTCCAATTTTTCAAGACCTTGCATTAAGATGTCTGTTGCGTTTTTGTTTCCAACAACACCAACAATACCACACATATTTTTTTACCTTTAATAGGAAAAACCTATTTTCTCTTTCTTATTTTTTGAATTGGTATAGTCTAATAAAGACCTACCAAAACCTTACAGCAACAGTATATAACTTTACTTTTACCTTGTCAACAGAAAGATTGGTATAAAATATACTATACCAATTCTTTATTGGTCTAAAAGAAAAATTAAACAAAAAAACAGAGTAGCTAAACTACTCTGTTGTAATGAATCCAAATTGATTAAGTGGCAGAACTTTGAAAGTCACAACACCACGAATTTGACTTTCCTTGATTAGTCCAAAACTACGACTATCATTAGTGTTCTGACGATCATCATTTAAGACTAGATAATACCCTTTTGGTACTTCGTTATATTTACCATTAGAAACTGTATTAACAGAAAAATCCGAAGTAAATGGCTGTTGGGTATCCGAAGTTGACAAATATTCAGATTTAATCTTGCTAATGTATGGTTCTTCTTTAACTTTGTTATTAACATAAAGAATATCATCCATTACAGTCACACTTTGTCCAGCTGTTGCGACAACACGACTAATGTAAAAAATGCCATCTTTCTTGTAAACGATGAAATCTTTATAGCGTGGTTCTCGATTTCGATTAACAACTACGACATCACCATTTGATAGGTATGAATTAGCGGCATCCTCATGCACTTTAAAAGTTGAAAAGACAAAAATCCTCAACAAGAATATCGCTAAAATAGCAATTAAGACTAAAATAATATTTCGAATAAAATCGCGCTTAACCATAATTTCTCCTATTCTTTGTTCTATTATATCATGTTTCTGAACATAAAAAAAGTAGGCATGTGACTTTTGACACAAAGTAAGTAAGTTAACCTTATTTTATCAGAATAAAAGAATAAAAAATGAGAATATTTGCCCCAAAAATGTCCCACAACATAAAAAAACCCTATCACACAGGCCTTAAAGCTTGATATGATAGGGACTTTTTTATTTTCGTCGTAGACTGCTGGATGTTCTTCGTTCAAAGAACTGTGACCATCCTAGCATTCCTGACGGAGGTGCGTCAACGAAATCAAAGATTTCTGACTTACCACCTTATTTTACAGTGCGGATACGCATTGTGTTTGTACCACCTGAACCAACAGGGACACCAGCGACGATAACGATGTTATCACCTGATTGAACCAATCCTGATTCAAGAGCAGCTTTTTCAGCAACTTCAAACATGTCATCAGTTGATGCAGGTTTTTCAGTTACGACTGGAATAACACCCCAGTTAATCATCAATGATTTTTGAGTTTTTTCGTCGAATGTTACAGCCAAGATGTCAGCATCTGGACGGTATTTAGAGATAAGACGAGCAGTGTTACCAGATTCAGTAAGAGCAACTACAAGTTTGATATCCATTGAGCTTGTTGCATCTTTAACTGCAGAAGCAACAACTTCTGTTTTAGAAGTACGAGCGAATGATGATGAATCAAGACGTCCGTATTCGTTAAGAAGAGTTTGAGCGTTTTTATCGATTGTAGCCATTGCACGAACTGCTTCAACTGGGTATTTACCGTTTGCAGATTCACCTGAAAGCATTGTTGCGTCAGTACCATCGATAACAGCGTTGAACACGTCAGATACTTCTGAACGAGTTGCACGTGGTTTTTCAGTCATAGATTCAAGCATGTTTGTTGCTGTGATAACTGCTTTACCAGCTGCGTTAACTTTAGTGATGATCATTTTTTGGTAAACTGGAACCATTTCAAATGGAACTTCGATACCCATGTCACCACGAGCGATCATGATACCATCAGCAGCTTCGATGATTTCGTCGATGTTTTCGATACCTTGTTGGTTTTCGATTTTAGCGAACAAACGAACGTGTCCGTTACCAGTTTCTTCACAGATTGCACGAACTTCTTCAACGTCTTTTGCAGTACGTACGAATGAGATAGCGATGAAGTTAAGACCTTGTTCAAGACCAAAACGGATATCAGCGTTATCACGTTCAGCAAGAGCTGGGAATGGGATTTTAGTGTAAGGAATGTTTACACCTTTTTGTTTAGCGATAATACCATCGTTTTCAACTTCAACAACAAATTCACGAGTTGCATCGTCTTTAGCTACAACACGAAGACCAAGTTTACCATCGTCAACAAGAACTTGTTTACCAACTTCAACGTCATCGTAGATGTCAAGGGCACCAGCAACGTTCAAAGCGATAACTTCGCGAGTTGATTTGATACCTTGTTTAGTAGCAACACGGATTTGTTCACCAGTTTTGTATGAATATTCTTTAGCTTCGCCTTCAAAAAGTTCAGTACGGATTTCAGGACCTTTAGTGTCAAGAAGGAAACCAACTTTTTGTCCAGCAATTTCTTCGGCACGACGTACAGTTGCCATACGTTCACCTTGTTCTGCGTGGTCACCGTGTGAGAAGTTGAAACGGAAGACGTTTGCACCTTCTTTAATCAATTGAGCGATTTTTTGTGCTGATGCTTCAACATCAAGGCTTTCACCCCAATATCCATCTTCACCGAATTTTTTACCGCCACGGATTTCAACCGCAGGACCAAGTGTTGCAACGATTTTTACGCGTTTATTCATGATAATATGAAACTCCCTTTATTTTTAAGCCGAATGAACGACTATTAATAACAATAATTTTTAATCTATAAATACTATACTATTATAAATGAGCAATGTCTCGATTTAATTGAGCAAAGTCAAGACGTGCTTTGTGTGGCATGTTGACGATAATGCTACCATCTTCTGCCAATGAGAATAGAGCACCTTCTTCTTTAGTACCAAGAATTGGGCTTTCTACTAATTCTTCGTTGTGGATACCAACAGCAAGTCCACCACGACCTTGTTGAAGCAATTCAACAGCGTGAGCACCCATCCAAGAAGCAAGAACACGATCACGAGGTGATGGTGCACCACCACGAAGGATGTGACCAAGGTTAGTTGCACGAAGGTCGCTAGTATCACCAGCTTCTTTCATCAACTCTGCAAATTTTTCAGCATGCATTACACCTTCAGCAAGAACGATAAGGTGACGTTCTTTACCTTTGTTTTCGTAACCATCTTTAACTTTTGCAACAACTTCGTTGATGTCATATTCTTCTTCAGGAATAATGATTTGGTCAGCACCTGCAGCAATACCTGCCCAAAGAGCGATATCACCGGCGTTACGTCCCATTACTTCAACAACGAATGTACGTTTGTGACTGTAAGATGTATCACGGATTTTGTCAAGAGCTTCCATAGCTGTGTTTACAGCTGTATCAAACCCAAGAGTGTAATCTGTACCAGCGATATCGTTATCGATTGTACCTGGGATACCAACTGCTGGGAATCCGTGTTCTGTCAAGCGCATAGCACCGTGATAAGAACCGTCACCACCGATAACAACGACACCTTCGATACCGTGTTTTTTAAGTTGTTCGATACCAGCAAGTTGTCCTTCAAGAGTTGCAAACTCAGGGTAACGAGCTGATTGAAGGAAAGTACCACCACGTGACAAAATGTTTGAAACACTTTGAGCGTCCAATGGGAAAATGTCGCCATCGACCATACCAGCATAACCGCGGTTGATTCCGAAGACTTCCATTCCTTCTTTAATTGCTTTACGAACAACTGCACGAACAGCAGCATTCATACCAGGAGCGTCGCCGCCACTAGTCAAAACAGCAATACGTTTCATTTTGCTAATACTCCTTTTATTAATCTAACGTTCTTATTATAGCACATTACTTTGTAAAAAGCTTTACTTTATTTTATTTTTACTAAATTTTTATTGATAAATCGTTTTCACTGTATATGGAGTTAAAGCTTGTAAAAGCTCTTCATCCTTTTTAACCAAATGTCTCTGACTTTGTAAGGTTTGCTTACTATCTTGGTAGTGCAAAATCACAGGAATATTACCTGGATATTGTGACAAGATGTCCGAAACTTCTCTATCATGTAAATGATTTGGAAGTAATAACCACAAACGTTCACTACTTGCTTCTTGAACATGATTTAGCACCATCTGCAATCGATTGTTGCGATTTTGAATCTTACCTGTTAAATAATAAAATCTTCCCTCTTGCAATTCGTCTTTATAGCGCGCAAAAACTTCTGGAAAGAGAGTGACGTCAAATTTTTTCTGTGTATCTGTCACATTCAGAAAAGCCATCTGCTCACCCTTGGTTTTTGTTCTAATCACACGAATCTGACTTAGCTCAACAAGAATAGTCGCTTCAGTGTTTTCATGCAAATCAGCTAAAGCCGTAAAAGCAACAGATGAGTTCTTGGCAATTTCAAGAAGTGGGTGTGGACTGATTCCTACTCCAAGTAATCCCTGTTCCTGACGATATTTTTCAGTATTTGGAAAGTCTTCTACTTCAATCCAATTATAAGAATTCTCAGCAAAAAGGCTACCTAGTTCATTAACGAATATGAAAAGAGGTTCCAGATTTTCAATAATCTTGCGGCGATTTTTTTCAAAGTTATCAAAAGCACCGACTTCAACCAATGGTGTGATGAGTTCTTTCTTTTGATAATTTTCAGGTAGTTTGGTTAAGAAGTCCTCAATACTTGAAAACGGTCGATGATCAATAATCCAGTAACATAAATCACGTGGAAGGGCTCGTAGGTTCTTCAAACCAAGATAAATTTGACCATCAGCTATCTTATCGTTATAAGGCACTGTATTGATGTCGATTTTCCTGATGCGAAACTCTGATTCCATAGCATCCGTAATATAATCGGCACTTGAATAATTCAGCATGACATCATAAAAAACTGCAGGATAGTGTGCCTTAAAATAAGCTAGTTGAAAAGCTAATGCTGAGTAAGCAAAGGCGTGACTTCTATTAAAACCGTAGCCAGCAAATTTAGCCATGCGAGAAAATAAATCTTTAGCCGTTTCAAGCGGTCGACCAAGAGCCTGTGCACCTTTTAAGAACTCGCTTTCCATTTTTTGCATGTCTTCTGCCTTTTTCTTAGACATGGCACGACGCAACAAATCCGCTTTTCCCAGAGTGAATCCTGCATAGACCTGTGCAATTTGCATCACTTGCTCTTGATAAAGCATGATGCCATAGGTTGGCTCCAAGATTTTTGCCACCAGAGGGTCAATCAAATCAATCGCTTCTTGTCCAAAACGACGTCTAATAAAGTTTTCGGTGTAATCACTAGCCCCAGGACGGTTCAAACTCGTTGTTGCCACAATATCTTCAAATTTTTGTGGTTTAATACGTTTTAACAGATTAATGGCGCCAGCTTGTTCAAATTGAAAAATTCCTTTTGTCTTTCCTGCAGCAAATAAAGCTAGCGTTTGCTGATCTTCTAAATCAATCGATTTGATGTCAATAGTGATGCCGTATTCTTTAGCGACCTTTTCTTGCATGCGTTGCACAAAAGTAAGGTTACGAAGCCCAAGAAAGTCCATTTTAAGAAGACCGTTTGCTTCAACTGCAGCCGCATCGTATTGCGTAATCATCATATCTTCGCCAGCTTTTAATGGAATATGCTCGGTCAGATTGTCATCGCTCATAACGACACCAGCGGCGTGAATTGAAGTCTGCCGAGGATTTCCTTCGATACGTTTGGCAATCGCAAAGGCTTTTTGATACTCGATTTTAGAATTAATAATTTGACGGAAAGATAAATTCTTTTCGTAAACTGTACTTAAGTTATCTCTGAAACTGATTTTTTTAGTGATATTAGTCAATTCATGCTCTGGTGCACCGAATCGTTTAAAAACATCACGAATAGCTTGTTTAGCACCAAAAGTTGAAAAAGTCACAATTTGAGCCGAATGAAGACTACCATAACGATTACGGACATAATGAAGAAACTCACTACGATAAACATCTGGTAGGTCAATATCAATATCAGGCATGCTATAACGTTCTTCATTTAGAAAACGTTCAAAGAGCAGATTGTTCTTCACTGGGTCAATCCCAGTAATATCAAGAGCATAGGAAACTAAACTTCCCGCAGCAGAACCGCGTCCCATTCCCATGTAATACCCTCGACTTCGACCAAAGCGCAGCAAATCCCAAACGATAAGAAAGTAATCATCAAATCCCATCTTGTGAATGACCGAAAGTTCTTTAGCTAAGCGTTCTTGGTACTCTGGCAACCAAAGATTTTTAGCCTTAAGCCCTGCTTCAGTTAATTCTATCAATTCCTCTTGAGCAGGCTTTTGACGATTAAAGCGCGGTAATTTTAATTCACTATTAAAGTCATAGTGAATATCAGCAACTAATTTTTCTAGATTATCTAGAGCTTGTGGAAATTTTTGCTCAAAAGCCTGTGTTAAAATATCACAAGCCATCAACTGTTGTCCTTGCGGTGCAGCTGGCGCATCTTTCAAGCTAATATTATCTCGAATAGCATGAAGCATGTGAAGCGTTTCGACTTCATTAGTATTAAAATACCGTACTGTATGAAGTGGAATTAAAGGTTTGTCATAATCCCTTTCTTCTGAGTGAACATTTACTCCGATATAATACTCAAAAGGAAGCGACAAGCTCTCCAAACCATCAAAATACGGGATAATAACCACTAAGCCTGACAAGTAATCCTTTAAATCCTCCACCTGAATACCAGACGTCATCTGACGACTAGACACTTTCATCAAGTTTTTGTAACCTGTCGTATCACGCGCAATTAAGTACACACTTAAGGAAAGATTTTCCTGTAAATTAAGCGTCAACTCAAGCCCCAAAACAGGACGCAGACCTTCGCTTTTAGCTTTTGTAATAAAATGAAAGGCGGCATAGAGATTATCTTTGTCCATAATCCCAATGGTTTGGTAGCCTAATACTTTTGCTTCTTTGACATAGCCCTCTAAGTCAATTAAGCTATCCATAAAAGAATAAACAGTCTTGGTATCTAATTGGGCAAACATAAAAGCCCTCCTTTCTCCGATTGATTTCTTTTTCTATTATACACTAAAAATCAAAGCATATTTGCGTTTAAATTGAAATAAGATGCCTTAGCGATTGATTCCTTGACATTTCAAGCTTATTTTTGTACCATTTATTTAGTACAAGACTTCTTTCAAGACTTCTTCTAATTAATACAATTAAGACTTCTTTAAATTTTAATAGAAAGGGGTTATCGTATGTCCTGGAAATTTGATGAAAAATCACCTATTTATGTCCAAATCGCACAACATATTAAGATGCAAATCATCAGTCAAGAAATCAAAAGCGGTGATCAACTCCCAACCGTTCGCGAATTAGCTGAAGAAGCTGGTGTCAATCCCAACACAATGCAACGCGCTTTTTCAGAACTAGAACGCGAAGGCATGGTTTACTCTCAACGAACATCTGGCCGCTTTGTTACAGATGACACTGACCTCATCATGCAAAAACGTCGAGAAGTTGCTGAGGCAGAATTGCAATCATTCGTTAATAACATGCAAAAAATAGGATTTGAAATCGACGATATTGTGACTACACTAGAATCGTATATTAAGGAGAAAAAATAGGATGAGTCAATTACTCCAACTACATCACGTTACCAAAAAATACAAAAAACATGTAGCTGTTGACGATGTGACACTTAGTTTACCTGCCGGTAAGATTATTGGCTTACTCGGCCCAAATGGAAGCGGGAAAACAACACTGATTAAACTAATCAACGGACTTCTTCACCCAACAACTGGAGAAATCGTCATTGATGGTTACCGTCCTTCAGTCGACACTAAAAAAATCATTTCATACCTTCCAGATACTTCTTACCTTAGAGAAGATATGAAAATCAAGGATGCCCTTGCTTTCTTCGAAGATTTTTACGAAGACTTCTCTCGTGAAAAAGCTGAACACCTTTTAGAAGATTTAGACCTTAATCCAAATGATATCCTCAAAAACCTATCAAAAGGGAATAAAGAAAAAGTGCAGCTAATCTTGGTCATGAGCCGACAAGCAAAACTTTATATTCTTGATGAACCAATTGGCGGTGTTGACCCAGCCGCGCGTGACTACATTTTACGCACTATCATCAATAATTACTGTGAAGAGGCTTCTGTTATTATCTCAACGCACTTAATTTCAGAAATCGAACCAATCCTTGATGAAATCATTTTCCTTAAGGACGGAAAAATTATTTTGCAAGGCAATACGGATGATATTCGTGAAGAGCACGGTCAATCCATTGATTCACTCTTCCGTGAGACTTACAAAGCTTAGGGAGGAATTATGTTTTCAAAACTTTTAAAATACGAACTAAAATCTGTCGGTAAATGGTACTTCGCACTTAATGCGTCAATTATCGCTATTTCCATCTTCCTTGGCTTTAGCATCAAGACACTTACAGACTATGCTGAAAACTATACAACAAGTACTGCTAATCATTACACACAACTGATTCCAATCATCTTAGCAATCATGTTTGGTGTTGTGGTTGCCAGTGCTTGGATTGCTACACTAGCTATCATCGTGCGACGTTTTTATAAAAATATCTTTGGTCGCGAAGGTTACCTTACTTTAACCTTGCCAGTATCTACTCACCAAATCATTTTATCTAAACTGATTGCTTCACTGATTTGGACTGCCTTTAACACTATCGTTGTTACTATTGGTGTGACGTTGCTTATTATACCGATTTTTGGCCTAGGTCATTTTCTAGCTTTCCTACCACAATTAGCTAAAATGCTCACTCCTGCCGAATGGGGAATTGGGTTCCTTTGGTTAGCAATCTCTTCTATTTCAGGAATTCTGCTCATCTACTTAGCTATTACAATTGGTCAATTATTTGCTAATAGACGTGGTCTTATGGCATTCGTTGCCTACTTCGTCGTTTCATTCATCGTTTTATTAGTGTCTGAAATCCTCGGAAGCCACGAACTAAATAGTGACCTTACTATCCATTTCTTTATCTATTCTTGTATTGAGTGCTTTATCGAAGGTGCCATCTTCTACTTAGCAACACATTACTTGCTTAAAAACAAAATTAATATTCAATAAATATTATAGCCACCAAATTCTGGTGGCTATTTTTATATCTGGAATTATGTCTGGGTGAAAGCACAAAAAATCATTCTCGCAGTCTTCCTACTACTGATAGTAAAAAAACTTTTTTGGGTCTCTTTTTGGGTCTCTCCAAAAGGCAAAACTAGACAAAACGTAAAAACAAAAAACGTTGATATATCAACGTTTTGCGTAACTTTGCTAAACTATGAAAAGCTTTTATGGAGCCGGTGGGAGTCGAACCCACGTCCAAACACCTGCCAATACATTCGTCTACAACCATAGGTTATGTCTTTGATTTAACTTAAGCTCGATACATAACTCAAACCTAGATTAAGCGAGCCTATAAATCTCTTTTTGACTAGCTAGGCAATAATCAAACGTAGCTTGCTAATCAATGAAACCTCTAGCAAAACACAAGCAATCCTGTAGAGATCACGCGAGCTGGTTTTTAGGCAGCTACAGCGTAAGAATTTGTATTTTTTGCAGTTATATTTAACTGGCATTTTTACATCTGCCGATGAGTCGCAGAATGTACCTCATAATGCCTGTCGAATCCGTAACGACCCCAGATATTATAAAGTAGTCAAAAGCTACGTTTGTTATTATAGCAAATAATGTTTAAAATAGCAAAAAAGAAATTCTTATGATATGATAAGAATTATGAAAATGAAGATGTTCGACCACTATGCCTTTTGGCAGCGACTGATCAAGTTTCTGGGAGTATTAGCCTTGCTGGGAACGTTTGTTTTAGTCATCTGGTTCTACCATTTAGGGATTCTAAACGATAGTAATGCACTCAAAGATTTTGTTAATCAGCACAGTGTCTGTGGGCCTTTAGTTTTTATCTTAGTGCAAATCTTTCAAGTCGTCTTCCCAGTGATTCCAGGTGGTGTCACAACAGTTGCTGGCTTTTTAATTTTTGATCCAATCCTTGCCTTCTTTTACAACTATGTTGGTATTGTGATTGGTAGTATCATACTATTTATTCTTGTTAGACTATATGGCCGCAAGTTTATTCTACTTTTTGTCGATGAGAAGACTTTTTACAAATACGAAGCAAAACTAAACACTCAAAATTATGAAAACTTCTTCATCATTTGCATGTTATCACCCATTTCACCAGCTGATATCGTGGTGATGATAACTGGATTATCTCGCATTTCATTAAAACGTTTCATCTTCATTATCCTACTAACCAAGCCAATTTCAATTATTTCTTATAGTTATATCTGGATTTTTGGAGGAAATATCCTAAAATTACTATTAGGTCACTAAAGCCTGAGCTTAGCTCGGCTTTTTCTTTTTTCATTACAACTGTAATTTTTCAAAAAAATTTCATGTAAACATTTTCACAGTATTGAAAAATTCTTACATAGTAGTAGACTTATAACGAAGGAGTTTACTAATGAAGTTATACGTTCAATTTATGATAATTCTCATCTTTTCATTTATTGGGGAGGCGATTTCTAATTTACTCAATTTACCTGTTCCTGGTAGCATTATTGGGTTAGTGCTACTTTTTCTTGCCCTGGAATTCAAGGTAATTCGTCTGAGACACATAGATGTTGTGGGAAATTTTTTGCTCAATAATATGACCATTCTTTTCTTGCCTGCAGCTGTCGGAATCATGGATCGATTCAATGACATCAAGGATTATTTGCTCCCTATCACCATTATCATTCTTGTAGCCATCTTTTTGAATGTTGCTACTATTGGTTTTGTTGTTCAATTCATCAAAACACGCTTTGAAGGAGACTATGTTGATAAAGGAGGTCATCATGACTGATATTCTTACAAACCCAATCTTTGGTATCATGCTATCAATCCTAGCATACCTTATGGGCATGCTTATTTTTAGGCGTTTTCCACACCCAATTACTACCCCTTTACTATTGGCAACCTTTTTTATTATTGCCTTTTTAAAGATTACTAAGATTTCCTACCATGATTATTACATCGGCGGAAGTTATCTTAACACATTGATTGTTCCATCAACAGTAGCGCTCGGTATTCCACTTTATCGCTCATTCCACTTGATGAAACATCACATCAGAAGTATCCTAACTGGTATTCTTGCTGCTTGTATCGTCAACACGACTTTTACTGCTCTTGTTGCGAAAACATTTGGTATTAAATATTTGCTAGCTATTTCACTATTCCCTAAATCAGTAACAACTGCAATGGCGGTTGGAATCACTGAAAAAATGGGAGGAATTACAACTGTAACACTTGTTGTCGTTGTTATTACTGGGATTTTAACAAGTGTTCTTGGACCTGTTTTTTTAAAACTCTTAAAAATCGAAGATCCTGTTGCTATCGGGCTTAGCCTTGGTGGAACAGGACACGCAATCGGTACTGGAACAGCTCTAAAATACGGTCTCGTTGAAGGAGCGATGGGCGGACTTGCTATCGGAGTTACCGGAATTGTTTACGTTATTATCAGTCCAATCGTGGCTCAAATTATTTTAAAATAAGCTTTTTTATAAGTGCCTGTGGTGAAAATCACAGGCTTTTTATTTGCCCTTAAACTGCTCATAACGCTATCCAATATTAACTTGCGGCAACTTTCCTTAAATAGCTCTGAAGACTTCACAGAAAGGCTTTTATGAGCATATACAAAAAGAAAAAGCCAAGAACTGGCTTTTCTAATCGGTATAACACTCCACCCTAAGGGAATCGAACCCCTATTTCAAGAACCGGAATCTTGCGTGATATCCATTACACTAAGAGTGGCAACTACTATATTATACCACATCGAAACAAAAAGAAAAGACTTGGAAATCAAGTCTTTTCTCATTTATAATTACAATTCAATATCGCCAAACAAGTCAGCCATTGAGAATCCAGTTTGAGTTTCTGGAAGTTCGTAATCACGTTTAGCTTCACGTTTTGGACGACGTGGACGTGATTGACGTTTTTCTTCGTTTTCAGCTTGTGCTGGACGTTCTTCAAGAGCTTTGATTGAAAGTGATACACGTTCTGCAGCAGCGTTAACATCAAGAACTTTAACGTTAACTTCTTGACCTACTGAAAGAACATCTTTTGGATTTTCAACACGTTTGTGTGAGATTTGTGAGATGTGAACAAGTCCATCGATACCAGGCAATACTTCAACGAAAGCACCGAAGTCAGTCAAACGTTTAACTTTACCTTCAACAACATCGCCAGCAGCAAGTTTTTGTTCTACGCCATCCCATGGTCCAGGTGTTGTAGCTTTAAGAGAAAGTGATACACGACCTGCTTCTTCATCGATTGAAAGAACTTTAACTTCAACTTCTTCACCAACAGAAACAACTGATTTAGGTGAAACGTTGCGTTCGTGTGACAACTCAGTTACGTGAACAAGTCCGTCAACACCACCAAGGTCGATGAAAGCACCAAAGCTTGTCAAGCGAGCAACTTTACCTTTAACGATTGCGCCTTCTTCAAGTTTAGAGAAGACTTCTTTACGAGCTGCAGCAGCTTTTTCTTCAACAACTTCACGACGTGAAAGGATGAAGCGGTTTTCAGCTGGAACAACTTCTTTGATTTTAGCTTCAAATTCTTGACCAACAAATTTTTCAGTGTTACGTACGAAACGTGTATCGATCATTGAAGCAGGGATGAATCCGCGAAGTCCTTCAAATTCAACTGAAAGACCACCTTTAACAGCGCGTGTACCTTTAACAGTAACAACTTCGCCTTCGCGACCAACAAGTTTATCCCAAGCTTTGCGAGCTTCCAAGCGTTTTTTAGAGACAAGGAAAGTAACTGTATCAGTATCTTTACCTACTACTTGACGAAGAACAAGTACTTCAACTGTGTCGCCAGTTTTAACGAAATCGTTAATATCAGCATCGCGATCGTTAGTCAATTCACGAAGTGTAAGAACACCTTCAACACCTGTTCCTTCGATAACAACGTTTGCTTGATCATTATCAACAGTTAAAACTTCCGCAGTGACAACATCACCAGGGTTTACTTCGCTAACACTGTTTAGCAAATCTTCAAATTCATTCATTCTAAAAAATCCTCCAACAAAAGCTAGCTTAAGCTAGCTTTTGACAACAATAATATTTCTCAAGGTAACCCGCAACGACAACAACTTTTATCTTTGACGGTGTCAAGCCGAAACTCGATACCTTTGACTGGGGTAGCTGGATTCGAACCAACGCATGAGGGAGTCAAAGTCCCTTGCCTTACCGCTTGGCTATACCCCAAAAACAAGGTTCAATTAATTCTAAGATAACTTCTTAGAAATGGAAGGGGAGGGATTCGAACCCCCGAACCCGAAGGAGCGGATTTACAGTCCGCCGCGTTTAGCCTCTTCGCTACCCTTCCGTTACGACAAAAACTATTCTAGCATAGTTTTTGTTCTCTGACAAGTACTTTTCGCTATTTTTTAGCGATTTAAGTTGTAATTTTCAATAATACTTTCAATTGCTTGCTCTAAAGTTTTGAAAAGTGCTTCAACTTCTCCGTTTTTGACAACAGCAAATTTGTTATCAAGCTCAGCAATTTCACCGATAACTTTTTTTCCAGCAGTCAAATTATAACCATCGACATTAGCATTGTTGATGGCAACTTTGGCGTCAGCAAGTTGAATTTCGATTTTTTTATCTTTTTTGCTCATTTTTCCACCTCACGCTATTCATTTTACCGAAAAACAAAAAAGCTTGCAAGAGCAAGCTTTAATTTATTAGTCAACTTTGTAAATCCAGCCTTCTGGAGCTTCAATATCACCGAATTGGATGCCGACAAGTTCGTCGTACAATTTACGAGTAACAGGTCCTACTTCTGTTTCACTGTAGAAGACATGGAAGTCATCACCGTGTTGAACACCACCGATTGGTGAAATAACGGCTGCTGTACCACAGGCACCTGCTTCAACGAATTTATCCAATTCATCAAGTTTAACATCTCCTTGGATAGCTTTCATGCCAAAACGGTGTTCTGCCAAATAAAGAAGTGAGTATTTTGTGATAGATGGCAAGATTGATGGGCTAAGCGGTGTGATGAATTCATTATCAGCCGTAATACCAAAGAAGTTTGCAGAACCAACTTCTTCAATCTTAGTATGTGTCGCAGGGTCTAGGTAAATAACATCAGAGAACTTACGGTCGTGAGCCATTTTACCTGGAAGAAGACTTGAGGCATAGTTACCACCTACTTTTGCAGCACCTGTACCATGTGGAGCCGCACGGTCATATTCGTCTTGAATCAAGAAATTAGTTGGTACCAAGCCACCTTTGAAGTAGTTACCAACAGGCATTGCGAAAATAGTGAAAATGTATTCGTCTGCAGGGTGAACACCGATAATGTCACCGACACCAATCAAAAGAGGACGTAGATAAAGTGTTGCACCTGTGCCGTATGGTGGTACAAATTCTTCATTGGCACGAACGACTTGTTTTGCAGCATCAATGAATTTTTCTGTAGGCACTTGTGGCATAAGAAGACGATCTGCAGTGCGTTGCAAACGTTCAGCATTCATATTTGGGCGGAACAATTGTACTGAACCATCTTTTGTACGATAGGCTTTCAAACCTTCAAAGGCTTGTTGACCATAGTGCAAAGCTGGTGATGCTTCAGAAATGTGAAGCATTGAATCTTCTGTTAATTTTCCTTCATCCCATTTACCATCTTTGTAGTAAGAGATGTAACGAAATGGTAATTTACGATAGGCAAAGCCTAGATTTTCCCAGTCTAAATCTACTGTCATAACTATTCCTCTTTCTTTGTTTTTATCCTATTGTACGCTTTTTAAATCTTTTTTCAAGTACTTTTTCATAAAATTCTGAAAATTTGTTCAAAAAATAAATCGGAGAAAATCTCCGACTTATTATCGCTATTTAATTCTTGCGCTAAAGACACCTTCATCTGAAATTTTATCTGAGATAAAGGAACCATTACTTGTGCGTTCTGACAAGGTCAAATCTTCAAGAATAGCTTGATAATGATTGCCTTTATTTGAATAAACTTCTAAGGTTTCGATTTTATCTGAGTCTAATGGCTCAATAGTGAACAAATCAATATTTTGCACATCATTTGAGGCATGGACTGGTCCTGCCATAAAGACGCGATGTGGTTTTGATTTGAGTTCACGAAGGACTTGCAAGCCTCGATTAGCACGA